>NZEI01000059.1 GCA_002690405.1 Gammaproteobacteria bacterium | reverse complement strand
ATCCTCAGACGAAACATCACGCTCCGGGAAGTGAGCACCCTTATTTGTCGCAAGAAACTGCGGCCATTGATCCAGTCGAATGACCTCTCTCAGGTCAGGACAGTCATTTCTCACATCTTGGATCGTGTCGAGCAACCGATTACCTCGGTATTCCGGCACGACAAAAACACCCGAACTTCGGGATTGAGTTAGGACATAAGTGACCTCCTGTGCGCGGTATGCNGGATTNATNGTGACCAGAATGANNCCNGCCATTGCACAGGCGAATTCCAACATGACCCACTCCGGCGAATTGGGCGCAAAGACAGCGACCCGCTGCCCGGCTTGAAATTTTTGCGCAAGCACCTGAGACGCCTGGTGGGACTCCTCATAAAGTTCTCTATAAGTCCAGCTCCGACGCTGCGCGGGGTTGCTCGCGCCAGAGATTAGCGCAATGCGCTCCGGAACCGTTTCTGCCGCTTCGCGCAGCAGGTCACCAAGGGTAATGTCTCTGACAGGAGGCAATTGCGGGCCGACAGCATATGCAAGCTTTTCGTTCATCTACACACCTNAATTAATGCAATGGGTGTCCGACAATCGAATTCAGGAGCNCTTGAGAACATCGCTGCCTTCTTTTGCGCCTATTCTCGACCCGCCGGAGCGAGACCAAACCATACCGCGGGATCAACATNGCCCGCTTTCATGACACGGCGAGCNTGCAAAATGACCTGTCCAGCTTTGGTTTGNTCGTAGAACCACTCTTCGGTTGACCAGGGTGTGATCGGGCCTTCNGCCAATTCGCAGGCAAGCTCTTCGTAATAACTACGAATATCGTGTACCGAGCCATAGAGCGCACCATCAGCAAATCCAACCTTGTCCCAAGATTCGCCNGCAGCAATCTTAACAAGCCTATCGATTGCTTCTGGGATTTCGTCTGCGTTGATCTGCATTCCTACCGATGTCCTGCCATTCCTTCGGNAAGCTCGATCGTATGCACCCTTTAATGCCTGGGCTTCATCGACCGCGGGATGCGCCTCATCATTTAACCTTGGCGGCAGCGGACATGCTAAGGGTGCATTGCCCGTTGCAGAGATTGTTTCCGCATAGGTTTGAATGACTGGACCCGACGCTGCTTCTAATAGACCGAANGCAGCTTGCAGAACTTGTNGCTGAAACTCAGGATCCTTTGGCTTNCCAAGTGACAATCCGACNGGGAACCGCGTATGCAGAGCCCTGGGCACCTGCATTCGTTCTGCAACCTCCTTCATCGGGGTTAGCACCACCGTAGCCAGTCCAGCAGATTCGAAAACATGTGCGAGCGTACCTACAGTNCGCGGGCACAGGGGTCAGGTACCCGTGAGCAACACCACATCCACGCCCTCGTCCAGCATGGCCTTGGCACAAAGAGGCCCAGAGTCCAGCCGGATTTCCGATACAGTGTCTGACTGGTTACCCGCAAAAGCGTAATGGTTGTCTGCAACGCCACCAATGATNTTGGCTTCTCGCATCTCTTCGAGTCGATCAATGGGNTAAACCACATTGATATCCGCGGCAAATCCGCCTCGATCAAAGTTGACGCTATGGTGACCAATTGCCAGATCTCGAGCATTTCTCGGCAATGTTTCAAAGTGANCGTCGCTGTCGCCAAGTTCAAAACCATCCCTGTCNAGNCGATGCAGAGCCGCAGTAGTGACGATAGCGATTTTTGCGCGACTGAGGGAAACGGGCTGACTGAAGCTAGTTACGTCGAACTCTGGGAGCGGCATTCCTGCTGCGAACTTGCTTATTGCTGCTTCATCCTTGCCAAAAACACTCATTTCAAATCACCGCAAAATTTCGATCAATTATAGATGCGCGCCGAAGACCGACTGAAGCGACGGCCAAAAGGTAATCCCCCAATTCTGGCTCAGAAGCAATCTCGCCCCACCCGAGAAACAAAAGAATTGGTCGGGACGGCAGCGTTCGAATAGGCACTCTAAACCCCTGTTTTGATTAGATTTATACTTCAATTCCGCAACTTTATACCGTCATTTATACCGCCAATATCGTGCGCTAGTGTCAAAAGATACTGACTACGATTGGACGACGGAGACAAAAATAGGGTTTGAATAAAACCATAAATCCGACCAAGGATCCTCTCGGTCTGGATCCTCCGATGGCTCTAGCTCTGCTGTGTTGGTGCCCCGCAGACGAGGGAAATCGGCCAACACAAAATCTCACAATCTGGGGCACGTAAACCGTTCGACGTTCGCATTCCTGAAAAGAGAAAAGGTTTTTCCTTTCTATCGTTTTGCTGTAGCGTCGAAGNGGGGGTTCGGAATATGAATTTCACTATCACAAAAGATCAGAAACAGAGATTCGCTCAAGATGGCATCGTCAAATTACCAGGCCTTATCAGTATGGACCTGCTCGCTGAACTCGATGCATGTTTCGAATGGTCTGTAGCTCATCCAGGTCCGATAGCGTCCGGCAAGACAGATCGGGAAGACTTTTCCTTCGTCGACAATGGCAATCCTGAGGCAAAGTCGATGTATGACGAAATTGTTGCCCGCTCAGGCTTTGGTGAGGTCATCGCAGAACTGCTCGATTCTCAGTACGTTGGCTACTTCGCCGAAGAGATATTTTGGAAAAAAGGTAGGTCAAACCCTACCTTTTGGCATCAAGACACAGCCTATCAGCCGTGGTCGGGTGAACATTGGTGCAACATGTGGATTCCACTTATGCCGATGAGCGCTGATCAGTCGGTACAAATAGTCAAAGGATCCCACAAGGGCATTCAATACGATGGCACAACGTTTAACCCAAAAAATCCTACTCAGGCGCTTTGGGGTAAGGCGGCAAAATTTCCGCCGCTACCGGACATCACAGCCGATGTGGCCGAGGATCCCGAAAGTTGGGCGATCCTGGGGTTTGAATTGGTCCCAGGCGATGTAGTTGTGTTTCATCCCCACTGCTTACACCGCGGCGGCGGTACTGACGGCAATATGCCTGAAAGGCGTAACATGGTGTTCCGGTTTTTCGGCGATGAAGCCTACTACAGCGACCACCTACCCAAAACGGGTGGAATGTACACGTTGAAACCTATAGCTGCTAGCGGCGGTGGATACTTGAGCGATGGTGACCGCTATCGACCTGCTGACAATATCCAGGTCCACTAAATCACGTCCAAAGGAGAATTATTATGCCCATCGAAGTTATCGTTCCAGAGCCAGCGCGAAAAATTTACGAAAACTGGCACTTTGCGCCGGCTGTACGCCACGACGACCTCATATTTTTCTCCGGTGTTGTAGGCCAAGGCGATTCGGCCGAAGATGAGTTCCGAAACGCTTGGGCCTCTTTAAGCGATACGCTGGCTGAGGCCGGTGTTGGCTATGAAGATATTATCGACACAACCATCTACATGGTAGATTTACAAAAAAACGCAGCCGCCATGTCGAAAGTGAAGGATGAATTCATCAAGGAACCCTATCCTGCCTCCACTTGGATAGGAATCACCGAGTTGGTTATTCCTGGGGCTCGGGCAGAGATAAAAGTGATCGCTCGTAAAGCACGAGATTCTCGGATTAGTGAAGATGACTGAATATGATCCTTTCAAGCGTGGACCTCATCCGGTAGGTACGCGCCAATTTGCTTGGACAGATCAGAGTCGTGATCACGAGATGCCTGTCGATATCTGGTACCCAGCTTCCGATGCGCATGCGGGCGAAGATTTTGACCCAGCTAAGATGGCGCAGTATGAAATGGTACCCGGTTTTGGCCATAGCTCTCAGCACGCTGTGATGGACGCTGAATCCGAGCCAGGCAGCTTTCCCTTAGTAGTGTTCTCCCATGGTTACGGGGGTGAAAGGCGACAATCTACTTTCTTTTATACTCATCTGGCTAGCCATGGCTACGTTGTTGCTGCTATGGACCACGTGGGCAACACCACAATAAATATGATTAATGGCGAATCGAGAACGGGTGACCTCGAATTTATGCACCGCTTCATTCAATCTAGACCCGCGGATGTAAGCTTTGTTATTGATCGGATGATAGGCGGAGATGCTGGAGTAAAAATTGACGCCAATCGTATCGGCATGTCCGGCCACAGTTTTGGCGGTTGGACCACACTAAAGACCCTTGAGAATGACGACCGAATCAGAGCGATACTTCCGTTAGCGCCGGCGGGCGGTGCAAATGGTGATGACGAAGATCCTTTGTCCACAGCACTGACTTTTGATTGGTGCCAAAAGGTTCCTGCTCTATATATCGTTAGCGACCTCGATTCGATTCTACCCCTATCAGGCATGCGTGATCTGTATCAACGCAATCCAGAACCTAAGATAGTTGTGATTCTAGAAAATGCTGATCACTTCCACTTCAATGATGACGTAGAAGCAAACCAAGACAGCTTTAAGGTATTTATGGAAGCAGCGACTGCCGATGCTGATGAGGATACCAAGAGGGGCATGGATGCGATGCTGAGCCTGATGAAACCCTCAAGCGAACTAGTACCGGGTACCCATGCATATAATTTGATAAACGGGCTGGGGCTATCTCATTTCGATGCCAACCTCCGTGATAATAAAGATGCGGCCACTTTCCTTCAGAGCGATTTACGTTCAGTTATGGCGGCTAGAGGTATCACTATCAGTTTGATGACGTAGAGAAAGCGGAGCTCGAGCGACACAACTCCTAACACGCGAATTTGTTGATCGATTTGAGATCTATGTGGTCCTCCAGGCTATTGCATTGATCCACTAAAAGAGCTGGCCGAACTCGACATGACCAATCCCGTCTTCAGACCGGCACCCGTCTAGGGAATGATGCGGCGAGAGCGCAGATCCTGCAGCCAATAACAAAAGCTCTCCTCGCTATTATAGGTCTGGTTAAAACCGGCCTGATGAATTTTCACGGTGCTGACAAAAATAGGCGGAGGGGCGTCTTTTGCACCCAGGGCGAAGCAGAGGTCCGCGTAGTGGTGAGACTCGCCCACGATCTGTTCTAGCGTATTGGGTGCCAGATCATGGCGAGCCACAATGCCCCGCCAAAGATCCTCCCGCTGCATAACGTACTCGGCAACCGAAAGTGGCTCGTCTTCCCCGAGAGGTACCTCTAGAGTCTGGGAGATGGCAGGCCACATGTCCCGCCAGCTGAACACTTCACCATTGGTTAGGTTGTAGGTTTCGCCTGCTGCACACTCGTTAGTGGCTGCCCATAAACACGCATCCCCTACCAAACGCGCGTCCACGGCTTCCATGGCTCGATCCACGCCGCCAGGAAAGGACAGGGGCAGTCCCTCTGCCTGGCGCAGCGCCGCGTAGACACCTACCACTGGAGGTAGATTCATCACTACCCCGTGGTTGGGACCAACGATCATCTGGGGTCGCAATATGGTGATGGTGTAATCCTGCCGTTTGGCGTGATCGCGCAAAAAATCTTCCTGTACCCAGTAAAAATTTGGGTGTTCAACCCGGGGCTGACTCTCTCGAGCAGGCACTCTCATTGGTCCAACCATGGCGCCGTAGGCTTTGGTGCCCTGCAGAAGAGTGACATGCTGTAGCTGATTAGACTGGGTCAGAGAGACGAGCAGATTTTCCAGCATCTGTCCGTTGATGCGGATCTGATTTGGATCAGACCAGCCAGCAACCAGCCCCGGAAGTTCGTATACCGCGGTATACACTACATGGGTAACACCTTTGAGCTTCCGGCATGCTGCGGCGCAGGCTTCTTGGTCCTGCAAATCCATGGGGACAAATTCGATGTTGGCATCTTCGAGAAGTTCTGGGCAACGCCGAGACGCCGCAACCACTTGCCAGCCAGCAGTCGCAAAGCTGATGGCCGCCGCAGTACCGACCAATCCGCTGGCACCCACGATTAGAACTTTGTTCTGCATGATTCTTCTCGATTAATGCTCGTTAATTCTAAAGAGCGAAGTAGTTCCCAGAACCTCGCATGGTGATGTCTCAAACCGTCACGTCCNTCGGATAGCTGATGGCATAGTTCATGAGCACAGCAACTTTAGTTTTCGACTTATAACGTCAAATATACCGTCAACGGTGCTGGATGGGAGCGACATCCAAGGATTTNTAGATATATGAATCCCNNAAAAAAGCNGGAGTTTATGATTTTATTTAGGCTTAGGCGGACGCCCTNAGATATCGAANTGGTCGGGACGGCAGGATTTGAACCTGCGACCACTTGACCCCCAGTCAAGTGCGCTACCAGACTGCGCCACGCCCCGAATGTTGAAAATTTTACCAGAACAATTAGCTCTTGGGTTTTNCTTGACTGGGTTCCCAGTCAATGTGCGCTCATACTGCGCTTCGCGAAGTATGCCCAGACATGCGCCACGCCCCGCGGGCCGAGTACTATAGCCTAGCCGCTGCTGTGGCGGTAGATTTCTCTGCGCTTTCTGACGNCNTTGCGTCGGCCATCAATAACCGAAAGGCCGGATCTGGCAACAGGGGTATTTTGATGCTCGCCGCGACCGCCACGGTGTTGCCGTTTATTTCCGCTAGGACGATCTGTATNCGGCGTTTCCGACCTTTGTTGTCTCTTACTTGATAGTCGCACTGGATACCGGGACCGCTGTAATANCGCCGGCTTGCGCTGACGTTTCTTACTCGGCGTTTCAGCAGTTTTATCTCGTAGTCGTCCTCGCCGTCGTGCACTTTNGGGCCGTTAAAGCAGTCTGGGCTAAGGAACAATGCGGCTATTAGATCCACGCCCTGTGGTGTAGGAATGGTCTCAAACGGCTCGCTGGCCTTACGCATCCGCCGGGTTTCTTTCGGTCCGTATATGGTGACTTTGTAGCCATCATCTGAACTCTTGCTAAGNGTCAGATAGGCCTNGGTTTGTGGCTTGCCGTCTTGCCATGCGCCTTTGGAGGCGAACAGACCATTCCACGTATAGTATTTGTTCATGGCGCGGGAGGTTTGAAAACCNCCAAGAAACTCGTAGTNCTCACCTCGGCGGCTAAAGTCGAGGGTCAGTATGCCTGCATTCAACACGGCCATACGCGCTTCATAACGATAGGTCTGGTCTGACGCTATCGATTCCCTATGCGCTACTGCAGAAAAGAGCAGCACCACAATCATCGCTAGGTGGGTGTGTCTTGGCATTTTTATCAGCAAGACCTTTGGCTGCTGGCGTGGCGTTTACGCTTTGAGCGCGCGAAGTATATCTTCCAACTCGCTCAGCGTTTGTTTAACCAGCATATTAAACTGGGTTACATCATCTTTTGCGGTGTCACTGCCTAACTGCAGCCGCGCGCCACCAATGGTAAAACCTTGTTCGTACAACAACGCGCGGATCTGGCGAATCATAATGATGTCTTGGCGTTGGTAATAGCGGCGATTACCACGACGCTTGGTCGGCTTTAGCTGGGGAAATTCCTGTTCCCAATAGCGGAGGACATGAGGCTTTACGTCACATAGTGTGCTGACCTCGCCGATCGTGAAGTACCGTTTACCTGGAATGGGCGGCAGTTCGCCGTTGCTTCCCGGTTCAAGCATGCCTAGTGCTCGNCCTCTGAAGCTTGAGNATCGCCAGCATAGACCTCTACCCGCGCTTTGAGCTTTTGGCCAGGCCGAAAAGTCACCACGCGCCGGGCGGTNATGGGTATTTCTTCACCGGTCTTAGGATTACGCCCCGGTCTTTCACCTTTTTCTCGCAGGTCGAAATTACCAAACCCGGACAACTTAACCTGAATATTCTGCTCTANTGATTTTGATACTTCGGCAAAAAACAATTCTACGATCTCTTTAGCCTCGCGTTTGTTTAAACCCAATTCATCAAATAATTGGTCTGCCATTTTNGCTTTTGTCAGTGCCGACACGTTTGCCTTCCCCAAGGTTTTCGTCGTTTCTTTTGGTCAATTAGGTTGTTTCCTCANCCCGTTGGCTNTNATGNAGTTGTCGATATAAATCGACCANTNAATGNNAAAATTGACCTNCTGTTTNTTCTTTCTATTTTTTTCTNGNTGTTTTCTTTCTTTTGGNNGCTTGNTTTTGCGTGTTGNTNTGCGCTGCCTTTNTCCTGTTTTTCTTGTTTCTTATTTCTTATTTGTTGTTTCTTATTTTANTTTTNGCGCGTTTANGNGNAGCNNCTTTCNATNAANCGCTGGTTCNNTTCTCAGCGTTGCCTCGCTGCATGATCCGNAACCATTGCCTGCAAAGCAGANTCTGCCAGTGCGTTTATTTCTTCTTCNGATAATGTGGTCGTTTGNCTCTGTAAGGTCAAGCCTANTGCGAGACTTTTTTCATTAGAATCAATGCCTTCGCCTACATATACGTCAAATAACCTCACATCTACNAGGTTTTCGCCTACNGCATTGCGTACCGATTGCAATAATGCCGCGGCTGGCACGTCNTGTTGCACNACTACCGCAAGATCCCGCCGTACTTGGGGAAACTTCGATATGCTNTGGTGNCGCCGTGGCGCTTTGGCCAACATTGCGTCGCTCATTAGTTCAAAGACAAAGGCTGGGGGGGCATCAAATTGCTTTTGTANTAGNGGATGCAGCAGCCCAACTCGCCCTACTANGTGATCGTTGACTACAACCTCCGCACTCTGTCCCGGGTGAAAGGCCGTATCGTCCAATGGCCGAAAGCTCGCGCGTTGTCCCGTCCACTCACACAGGGCTTCNACCACNCCTTTCGCGTCGAAAAAATCGATCGGACTGTTGGTTTGATACCACCCCTCTGCTTCGCGGTCGCCCCACAGCACACCGGCAATCATGGACCGCTGCACGAGTTCGTCCTGCTCTGGCACAAATACCAAACCAACCTCGAAAGCGCGGCCACTGGTTTGCTGCCGCAGGCTGTTGTTTTTCGCTACCTGAACTAATCCCGGCAGCATGGTCGTGCGCATAACCGATTGCTCGGAAGACATGGGATTCATTAACTCCAGTGCCTTATGACTGGGATCGAAAGCCTGTTGCCACTCTGGATCAATAAACGAATAAGTAATNACTTCGTTNAAGCCAAGGCGCACNAGTTGCTGCCTTAGTTGTACTTCTGAATGCTCTGCCAACGGCACCTCGGCCAGGCCGGGGCGCGCCACAGGTACCGTGCTTGGAATATTGTTGTACCCGTATATCCGGCACACTTCCTCGATAAGATCCGCTTCTAACGCTATATCAAACCGATGCGATGGCGGCAGNACTTGCCACTCAACGCCNGCTGCTGTTTCCTCGCGCGCGTGCACCACAAANTCTAGTCGTGCCATTGCCTCATCTACNGCCTCGGCATCAATCTCTACCCCTAGGGCACTTTGTAATCGACTTTGGCGCAAGGTCACCTGGNTGGCTGCCGGCAGATCTTCTTTGCTGACCGCCTCCACAATTGGACCAGGCACACCACCAACAATATCCAATAGCAATTGGGTCGCGCGNTGCAGTGCNGCGGCCTGCAACTCGGCATCCACACCCCGTTCATAACGATGCGATGCGTCCGTATGCAGACCATAACGGCGGGCGGTGCCAGCGATCGCCAATGGCGCAAAAAAAGCGCATTCCAGCAGCANATCCTGGGTGTCGTTTTGCACTCCTGAGTGCTTACCGCCCATTACTCCCGCGATTGCCACGGGGCCAGAATTGTCGGCAATTACCAATGTTTCTGCGTCCAAAGCCACATCTTGACCGTCTAATAAGGTTAGTTTGTCGTCCGCCTTCGCCATGCGCACGTGGATACGCTGGTCTAACCGGTTGAGGTCAAAGGCATGCATCGGCTGGCCCTGCTCAATCAATACGTAATTGGTGACATCGACTACCGGGTCAATACTGCGTAAGCCACAACGGCGTAACCGTTCGCTCATCCAAAGCGGTGTTGGCCGCGACAGATCGACACCTTCAATAACGCGCCCCAAATAACGCGGGCACTGTGCTTTTGCATCAACGGTTATAGGAAATACCCGCTCACTTTGGTCGGCCACCGGCTCAATAANCGGGTAGCTCACCGCCGCGTTATTCAAGACCCCAACTTCTCGCGCTAAGCCTTTAATGGAAAGGCAATCACCGCGATTAGGNGTTAGATCTAANTCAACAGTTATGTCATCCAAGGGTAATTCGGCACTAAAGACTGCCGCCAGATCGCCGCCCACGCTTAAGTTTGCGCCTAACTCCATGATGCCACTGTGGTCATCCCCTANGCCTAACTCGTCGGCACTGCATAACATGCCGAAGGATTCGACCCCTCGCAATTTGGCTTTCTTAATTTTGAAGTTGTCGGGCAGTACCGCCCCAACCTTTGCAAAGGCAGTCAACAAACCNGCACGGGCATTGGGCGCACCACATACCACNTGGAAGGTCTCGTTGCCGTCACTGACCTGACAGACGCGTAATTTATCCGCGTCGGGATGCTGGTCTGCTGTTTCAATACGCCCGACCACAACACCGCTAAACTGTTTGGCGGCAGCTTCTACGCCGTCGACTTCCAAACCGGCCATGGTCAATTGTTGCAGCAGTGCGTCTCTTTCTAGCTCTGGGTTAACCCACTGTCTGAGCCATGCTTCGCTAAATTTCATGTTCTGTTCTCAATAAATCTGTGCACNGTAAAAAGAAGGCTCAGCGATCAAGCAAATTGCCGCAAAAACCGCATATCGTTGTCAAAAAACAACCGCAGGTCGTCTACCTCAAATAACAACATAGCTAATCGATCGACACCGAACCCGAACGCAAAACCCGAATANACTTCAGTATCTATACCTGACATATTCAGTACGTTGGGATGCACCAGCCCACANCCCATGACCTCAAGCCAGCCGGTATGACTGCATACCCGACAACCCTTACCGAGGCAGTGTACGCACTGCACATCCACCTCTGCAGACGGCTCGGTAAACGGAAAGTAAGAGGGGCGAAATCGNACTTGCAGTTCTTTTTCAAAAAACCGCTGCAAAAAGTCTGTCACCGTGCCTTTAAGATCGGCAAAACTAATATCTTCGTCCACCACCAAACCTTCCACCTGATGAAACATCGGGCTGTGGGTAAGATCTGAATCGCGGCGATATACCCGACCAGGACAAATCACCCGAATGGGTGGCGCCTGGCGCTCCATGGTGTGCACTTGGCTGGGCGATGTATGTGTCCGCAACAGGGTGCCGTCGCCAAAGTAAAATGTATCGTGCATAGCCCGGGCTGGGTGGTGGCTTGGAATATTGAGTGCCGCGAAGTTGTAGTAGTCGTTTTCAATCTCGCGGCCGGCAACAACCTGATAGCCCGCCCCGGTAAAGATATCTTGTATGCGGTACATAGCCTGAGTTACTGGGTGCAGGCCACCGAGTGCCGGTTGGCGGCCCGGCAGTGTCACATCTACAGTATCCGCCGCGAGGGTTTGCGCCAATTCCTCTTGCTGCAGTTGGTCCCTGCGCCCTTCGATGTCCTGCTGCAATGCAACCTTGGCNTCATTAATCAGGGCACCAACCTTGGGGCGCTCTGCGGCGTCTAGTGTTCCGAGTTGTTTTAACAACGCAGTAAGTTCGCCNTTCTTACCCAAGAAGCCGACTCGTACATCGTCTAACTGGCGCAAATCTTCAGCGTTCGCAACTTGCTGCTGACCGCGCTGCAAGATGTCTTCAATGTCCATGCTCTATTTCCACTGGTTGCGTTATCAATTCACCCATAAAAAAAGGGAAGAACTCTGTCTTCCCTTTTTTCTTTCGCAGCTACTACGGGAAGACCAAGCGAACCAAACGGTTCTCTAACCGTGATGGGTCTCCCGAAAGTAGCTGACGTCGCTGCCCTTAGGCAGCAGCGCCTTTAGGCGGCTTTTGCTTCTGCCGGCTGCACGCGCTTAGCTAACGCAGCGAAAGTGTCCTTTTCATGCATGGCGATATCTGCCAACACTTTACGATCCACTTCGATGCCTGCTTCCTTGAGACCCGCAATAAAGCGGCTATAGGACAAGCCGTGCTCCCGCGCAGCTGCGTTAATACGCACAATCCACAAACGACGGAATTGGCGCTTACGCTGACGGCGGTCACGGTAGGCGTATTGGCCTGCCTTGATCACCGCTTGCTTGGCTACCTTAAAAGTACGACTGCGAGCGCCGTAATAGCCTTTCGCTGCTTTTAGTATCTTTTTACGACGTGCTCTTGAGGCCACGCTTCTTTTGATTCTAGGCATGGTTCCTCCTATCGAGCCTTAGTGGGTAACATGGTGCGCAATGCCGGCACATCCGCCGCCGCTACGTCCTCCATGCCACGCAACTGACGCTTACGCTTAGGCGCTTTCTTGGTCAGAATATGATTTTTATTGGTCTGCTTACGCTTAAACCCGGTTGCGGTGCGACGAAATCGTTTCGCAGCACCACGATGTGTTTTTAACTTAGGCATTTGCCTGAACTCCACGCGATTCATTGAAAAAACGCACTAAACGTTTTCGTTAATTTGCGTCACCGAGCGATTACGCACGGTACGCAGGGACAGATGAGTCTGCTTTCTTATTTTTCTGTTATTACAAGCGTCTTGGTCGCTTCGCAGGTCCTGCTATCAGGAGGCTGCTTGCGCGCTGGGGGCCTTTTTGTTCTTACGCGGCGCCAACACCATGATTACTTGTCGACCTTCAAACTTGGGTTCAGCTTCCACCGAACCTAAATCGTCTAGGTCCTCAGCGATGCGGGTCATCAATGCCATGCCAATCTCGGGGTGAACTACTTCACGACCCCTAAATCGCAATGACACCTTGGCCTTGTCGCCTTCTTCTAAAAAGCGCTTCAGGTTGCGTAGTTTTACCTGATAGTCGCCTTCTTCAGTTCCAGGCCGGAATTTCATTTCCTTAACCTGAATCTGTTTTTGCTTTTTGCGCTGAGCTGCTTTGGTCTTTTTCAGTTCGAACAGATGCTTCCCATAGTCCATGACNTTACATACGGGTGGTTCCGCTTCTGCTGCTACAAGCACCAGATCCAGACCTGCGGCTTTGGCTTCTGCCAGTGCTTCCGCCCGGCTTACCACGCCCCGTTGTTCCCCACCCGCGCCGACTAATCGGACGTTTGGGGCTGTTATGTCGTCATTCAAAAGTGAACGATCTACTCGCTTGCCTGCTTTTTTAATGGGCATCTCCGTTTATTTACCAAAGCACTCGCCCTCCAACCCTAGATGCAAAAGCTTGTTTTACATCGTTTTTTTCGGTTTATCGAGTGCACTTGCCATAATCCGTCTCAACAATGTCGAATAGGTATTTATGGCACGCGATCGCAAAAGCGGCGCGTATTCTACTGCCAGCCTCAAGCCCCTTCAAGCACTGTGTANAGGGGTATTGGGGTGGCCCAGCTAGGCACAATTAGCTCTATTCGCTAAAGCCTCAAGCTAAACTGGCCGCTATACGGTCGATATAATCTCGACGCACAGCAAGCTTGGTTCCAGCATAGGCCTCACCGGGCANCTCCGCTAATGCAGCAGCCTGCTCTAACGCTTGCGCCTCTAGGGCGTCTGCAGCCACCACCTGATCCAAGTAGCCTACCTGTTGCGCGGCGTCGGGATCGTACAATTGAGCCTGAATAATCGCTTGAGTCTGATGGCGCTTGGACAGCCGGCACTTGGCCATCTCCATCCCAAACGGCGGCAACGACATCCCGATCGCGGTTTCATTTAAGCCGTACTTAAAGTCCCCTGCGGCGCCCAAACGCGTATCTGCAGCCAGCAATACCAAAGCGCCTGCCGCAATGGCGTGA
This sequence comes from Gammaproteobacteria bacterium, assembly GCA_002690405.1. Lineage (GTDB taxonomy): Bacteria > Pseudomonadota > Gammaproteobacteria > Pseudomonadales > Azotimanducaceae > UBA4421. The sequence continues at coordinate 8,443 of NZEI01000059.1, read as the reverse complement.
CCGGCGCTGGCTACCACAACCGGCTGGGGCAAGGAAAACAAGCGTAACAACATGGCAGCGCCGCGATTTACTAAGTCCGTCCGCTGCTGTTCACCTTTCGCCAGTTCCTTCAGATCAAAGCCAGCACTGAACACACCGTCGCGGCCGGTAATCACAACCGCCCCGGCCTCGCGCTCTGCCTTATCCAAGCCCTCGCTCATTGCGTCCACGAAGTCATGCCCCACGGCATTCGCTTTGCCATCGTCTAACCCAATAACCGCAACCTTATCCTGCAATCTATAGTTCAGCATCTACAGTCTCCTCCCATTCACCTTAGATTAGCCCTGACCCATACGCCGGATCAACGCATCAGCGAACTCGGCAGTACCCAGGTCGCCGCCCAGATCTTTGGTTGTTTCCCCAGCCTGCAACGCGGCGTCGTAGGTGTCGCGAATGCGCGCTGCACATTCAGCAAAGTGNGGCTCATGCTTTGTCTCAGCAAGGTAGTTGAGCATCATCACGGCCGACATCAGTAACGCCAACGGATTAGCAATATTCATCCCGGCAATGTCTGGGGCGCTGCCGTGTACCGCTTCAAAAATCGCCTCTTCATCACCAAAGTTTGCGCCCGGAACAACGCCGAGTCCGCCAACCAGTCCGGCACATAGATCACTGACAACATCGCCATAGAGATTTTCTAGCAACAGCACATCAAATTGCCCGGGATCCTGCACCAAACGCATACAACCGGCGTCGATAATTGCGGTTTCGAATTGCAAGTTGGGGTAATCGTTTTCGTGCACATCGGCAGCACAGTTCAAAAACAGGCCGTCAGTCATTTTCATGATGTTAGCTTTGTGCAGCACTGTGACTTTGCGCCGTTCGCGCCGGTTCGCGAACCTAAAGGCCCAGCGCCCGATACGCTCGCAGCCTTTCTGGGTAGCCACCTTCATGCTCATAACCACGCCAGGCGTTACTTCGTTTTCAACACCACTGTAAAGGCCTTCGGTATTTTCGCGGATGATCACCAGGTCAACATTGTCGTAACGGGTATTTACCCCCGGCAAACTGCGCACCGGGCGCACCGCCGCATACAGCCCAAAAGCTTTGCGCAAGCCTACGTTAACCGAGGTAAAGCCCTTGCCTACAGGCGTTGTGCATGGGCCCTTTAGCGCTACCTTACAGCGGCTAATGGCATCCATGGTTTCCTGAGGTAGCAAATCTTGGCCCGCGTCTAACGCACTCTGACCCGCCAGACCCGGCACCCAGTTTATTTTGACACCCGCCGCATCCAATACTCGCGTTACCGCCTCGGTAATCTCAGGTCCAATACCATCACCAGGAAGCAACACAATATCTACGGGGTTCATCGTTCTTTTGATTCTCCAAATTATTATTCGCGCAGAATCTGCGCCGGCTTAGATGATAGCGCGAACACGCTGCAGCCGCTTGTCTGATTGCTTAGGGTGAGTGTATTTCCTACAAGTGAGCGTTTAACATCGACTGCTACATCACTGCTGGGGGGAGAGACGTGATCGGAGCTACCGAATTTTACGCGACAACACCGGGCCTAAACGCAATCCTTTGGGTCGAAGCGGTGATTTACCTCAGTATCGGGGCTTACGAATTGCTCGACGACTTTGCGGGCCAACCCAAGGCCTGGATGCAGATTGAGGGGCGCCCAAACTCTTACCTTATGCTGCAACACAAAGTTGGCCATAAAATGCATGCGGGCCTGTGTTTTGTCTTGGGCATGGTGGCCCTCAATGGGGCTATTGAAGGCGTAGTCACGCGCTTCGAACTGGAACTCATATTCATCAGTTTTGCGGTTATTTTGCCGGTGCTTTGGGCGACCTTGCTGCCCGGACGCCTAGGTATCACTGTGCTTTTACTGAAACCAGAATTTTGGCTGCAAGGGCTTATGTTGATTTTCTACAGCGATTTAATCCGTACTGAAATCCTGTGGCTATGCATTGCCTTAAACCTTTGGGGCATTGTCGTTTATTTCTTACACACTCGCCGCACCCTGATCTCGCCCTACGAATACGCCACCTTGCGCCGCGATGTCATTGCCGCTGAGGGCGAGGCCGCAGTAGTGAAATTCGATAAATTAGCCGGAAACACCGCCGCAAAAACAACTAGCAACCCATCACTTGATAGCCGAAGCTAGGGGCTAGGGAGAACATTTATGACAGAGTCCACCACAGTCCAAGCAGCCAAACCACCGCGCATTACCGCCGTAGTATTCGGAGTTTTTGCTGCCGTATTAACTTGGCAGGGTATAGGTTTGCTGGCACTGGGCGGCAGCCCGTACTACCTGGTCGCAGGCGTAGCCATATTAGTCGCCGCCTGGGATTTGTTTGCAGGGCGTCCACGAGGCTTTGTGATTTTTAGTGGCGTGCTGTTGATGACCCTAGTGTGGGCGGTTTACGAATCAGGTACCGGGTTTTGGACCGTCGGTTCGCGTATTTGGATAATCGGCCTTATGGCACTGTGGCTGTGTTTGCCAATGATTCGTCGCAGTCTGTGGCCGCAANNCACACCAAACTTACTGAGTTTACGCAGCGTCCAAATATCCGCCGTGGCCAGCCTGCTGGTACTGGGGGCTATGCTGATCAATCAATTTGGTAGTACCAATGTTGACTATGAACCCACTCTGTATGGCCCCGCTCAAAACACTTCAGACTGGCACGCCTATGGTGGTAACAAGGCAGGCACACGTTATGCGCCCTTTGAAGCGATCAATGCCAACAATGTAGATCAGTTGCAACGGGCCTGGGAGGTTCGAACGGGTGTACCGGGCCGTTTTTCCGGCACGCCACTGCAAATTGGTGACGGCTTGTACCTGTGCACTGCGCAAAACGTCATGATTGCATTAGATCCTGATACGGGTAGCGAACGTTGGCGCTTTGATCCCAAGAATGAAACGCCACCGTACAGCCTGCTTGGCAATTGTCGCGGTGTGACCCATTACGAGCTTGAGGACGTAGCAGAGGGTGAACAGTGCAAAGAGCGAATCTTTACCGCTACTACTGATGCGCGCCTGATAGCCGTAGATAAAGACACGGGCTTACCCTGCGATGACTTTGGCAACGACGGCCAGATCTCGCTGCTTGCCGGCATGGGCGAAGTTAAACCCTACTATTACTTTGTAACTTCCCCGGCAACAGTTGCCAGCGGTGTACTAGTGGTCGGTGGCTGGGTGATGGACAACCAAGAAGTTGAAGAACCATCTGGCGTTGTCCGGGCATACGATCCAAAGACCGGCAAACTTGCTTGGGCCTGGGACATCGGCCGCGAAGGCAATACCCAACTGCCCCCGGAGGGCGAGTCGTATACCCGCGGCACACCGAATGTTTGGAGCCTTACAGCTGCCGACGACGAACTGGGTTTGGTGTATCTGCCCACGGGTAATGCCACACCTGATTACTTTGGTGCCCATCGCAGCGATGCCATGGAGAAATACGCCAGCTCTATTGTTGCTGTGGATGCCAAAACCGGACTGACCCGTTGGCATTTTCAAACCACCCACCATGATATTTGGGACTACGACGTGCCGTCGCAACCGACGCTCGTGGATCTCACCCTGAACGGAGAGCGCCGCAAAGCGGTCATTGTCCCCACTAAGCGGGGTGAAATATTCGTACTGGATAGGGAGACCGGTGAACTGCTTACCGAGGTCACCGAGCGCGCAGTACCGCAAACGGATCTGGAGAACGAATGGTCATCACCCACCCAACCATTTTCCACCGGCATGCCGTCCTTTGCCTATCCGATGATTACCGAGTCGAAAATGATGGGGGTCACGCCATTTGACCAAATCGCCTGTCGCAAAGCGCTGTTGGAATTGCGCTACGAAGGACCAATGACCCCTCCCTCAGAACGCGGCACCTTACTCTATCCTGGTCCGGGCGGCGGCATGAACTGGGGCAGCGTTGCCGTGGACGAACGACGGCAGTTGATGGTGGTTAACAATATGCATTTGCCATTTGTTATCCATATGATTCCAAGAGAGCAAGATCCCGCTACTGGCGGCGAGGGCTTTACCCAAGGCTACGGTATCGGCGGACAACAGCGCGGCACACCCTTTTCCGCACGCGTGAATATGTTCACCTCGCCTCTGGGCCTACCCTGTATCCAGCCGCCCTATGGCGAGATAGCAGTAGTCGATCTCACGAGCCAAGAAATAATCTGGCGTCGACCATTAGGTACCGCAGCCATGTCGTTACCAGACGGGCGCATTGGTGTGCCATTAGAGATGGGCACCCCATACTCCGCCGGATCCATTGTCACCGGTTCCGGGCTGATCTTTATTGGCGGTGTTATGGATGGCTACATGCGTGCCATTGATCTATTTAGTGGCGAAGAATTATTCGCCGATCCTCTCCACGCCCCGTCAAGCGCCACGCCTATGAGTTACGTGAGCCCGCAAACTGGCAAGCAGTATGTTTTATTGACCGTGCCCGGTGCCGCGTCAGTAAGCGTAGGCGTTGACCATAGCGACGGCGACCAAGCATCCGACCCGGTCAATAATGACGGCGGCTATGTGATCGCCTACGCACTGCCTGATTAATAATCAAACTCAAAGCCCATGAGTCCATCACGCTTTAGTAACCAGCAAACCCATAGGCAACTAATGGCCCTTCAAGACCCGATGGAGACGAGGATCTCTAGCTTTGATATGGGATTATTTGCGGCATCGGCCAATGGCAGCTCTGTATCCACGGCAATGTGATACTCGCCGGTGGCGATCATTGGCACTCGAGCAATAGACTGTATTTTTGCCAGTATCGATTCCAAGCTCAATACCAAGGACGCAGGCTCTGAACTCCGAACGTCGTTAATTTGCAATACATTCAAGTCTGCAGTCGCAACGTTAAACTCAATCGCCGGTCCAGCGACTGGAATGTAGTCTCCCGAAACGGTTTGTGCCGGCACGGCCAAGTTCCCGGAAACACCGTTTCCGGACCATTTGACCAAAAACGAGGCCGAAAGTTGCCGTCCTTTTACACTACTGCCTTGCTCAGTAAGCGTAACGCTCATTCGCGCTTCGCCCTCGCCGACAGGCACGTATGCAAGAGGCATTGCGACAGATCCTGAGAGGCCTCCGCCTTTAGCAACACCAGAATCGAGCAAAGCTTTGGAAATTACGACCCCTCGAGCATCCACGAAGAGTGAATCTCCATCGGTGATGGCCGCAACACTTGTCGATACCGTTTCGCCATTGATTCGATCAATTGTCTGCACTTGGGCTTGTGGTGAAGCGATGGCAAACGCATTTATGCCATCTGGACGAAACGTTAGCGCTCTCGATGGACGGTACTGGCGCGTCCGGTTGGTTAGGAAAATCGGCGTAGCGACGCTGACTGAGACATCGCTGCTCGTATCAATGCCCACACGGGAGTAGCCGAACGTTACTTTGCGTCGATTTTCCGACCAAACAGGTAAACCCGCCAGCTGTAGCGCTTTTCCTCTTTGGGAGATGTCCAATCGTGGCAGTCGCCCATAGGACGACAAGCTCCGTCCAAAGTCGATAGAAACCTGATCTGTGCCAACATAATCAAGCGTAATGTCTGATATTGGCTTGGGTTGTAACGGCAATAGATCTACAGCATCGCTCAGTATGTTTGAGTCTCCAGCTCCATTTACAGCTTTCGCGAAGGTCAGCGCCTCTTCGCCCGCCTCCATAAAGGCGTCTATGGGCGCAGAAGCCTGATAGTACGCGTGATCTTTTGTGTCTTTAAAAAACACCCGAAGTGTGTCCCCGGCCAAAAGCAAATTCTGTACTCCGGGAAACGCGTTACCGCTGCCATTCGGGTAAACGGCGTTAGCGTCATAACGGGTGCTTCTGAAGTACTCCATATCTACCGCGACGGATTCGTAGTCGGAGAAGTTCACACACTTCGATGTTTTTGTGGCGAACTCATATACACAAAACCCCTCTCTTTGCGGGTTTGGCGAGGCCCACTCCAAATAGTCATCGGCCGATCGAGGCCTGCCATCCGCACGCCAATTCGCAATTGTTTCGGCTTGGATCGTTAACGTCCTCGACTCAAGCACACCCTCAGTCGTACGCACTTGGTAATTGATGGTCAGGTCGCCTGTGTGGCTTGCACTCGGCCGAATTAAAAAGATATCTCTCGCCGCCTGGATTTCAACGCTTCCCTGGTTGTTCGCCAACTGATAAGTGGTGAACATTCGAAAATTTTCACCTTCCAACGTCTGGATAGGCTCAGTAGGTTCAAAGCTTTTACGATGGGCAATATGCGTCGAAGTAAACGCCACGGGTGGATACTTTATGTCAGTCCCGGTGCCGCTCTGCTTGGTGCCCTCATACCAATCAGCATCCCCCTCGCTAAGTTCTAGTCGAACGTCTCCATCAAGGCTAAAAATGCGATTNCGATCACTGTTCCTGATCGACTCATCCCGCTGGCTTTGGATGTAGTCCACGAGAAACAGCAACCTATCCCCTGCGGTATCTAATAGCGGATAGCCCTCTCCTCCACTGCTCTCAACCACAAGCGAGTCGCCCCTAAGCACNCTTCCCGAGTAGTAAATATCGCCATCNTTTTGCACCATCGGGCCGCCGAAATTCGAAACCCCATCCTCGATAACTGCCGTACGCTGCAAGGTATCGGCTGAGTAAATCGCAAACCGCTCTTGATTCATGCCCTCACTGAGCTGCTCGGTGTTGGCAAACTCCGCAACAGCAAATGCTTCGTCGTTCAACCAGAAAACCGCTTTCGCGAAGTAGGGGAAATCTTGCGGAATGGGTGTTAACTCCCCGCCTTTATCCATAAACCAAGCCGTCGTGCTTTGAGTACCCCCATTCACCCCTTCGGGTAATTCAGCATTCCAGTTGAACCCCTGCATCACAGCAGCNCCNTCNGANCGGAANGCNATACCNCGTCTCGCAAANTCNGTCACTTGCGTGCTGATGAGCGATTTCGGCTCAATATCCCCGTCGCGCGGATNCAGCAAGCAGTCAAAAGCCATGTTTGACAACTTAACCCGGTAGATAGAACAGACCTCTTGATCTAACTGGGGAATGGCTCTTTGGATGTGATTACTCGTAAGTAAGTAAAAAAACTCGCCATCTGGGGAAGTCGCCGTCTCGGCGATAAAAAGCGTTTCCGANGACAGTATGGAAGACGCCACTAGATTACCGCTAAGATCCCAAGTAACAGTATTTGTTAGATTCCCCAACGTGGTANTTGCATGCGCTTCTGGAAGCAACATCTCTAGAAATGCGCCAATCAGTTTTGCATAAAAATTGTCGTCTCTTTCGTTATTAGCGACACCCGCAGTTTGACCTCGCAAATCAATCGCTTCACCAAAGCCTACGGACGCAACCTCACTCAAATTGAATTCAACCGCTTTGGTAACAGTTGCATCATTCGGACGCACATCAAAAAGATCGGCAACACCATCACCATCGGTATCCGTTATATTCGCGGCACTCATAGGAAGCGTATCGTTACTGTCCGCTACACCGTCCCCGTCATCATCCAAATCTGAGTTATTGCCTAGACCATCGCCGTCGATATCTTGAGATTCAGCAAAATTGAGAGGAAAGAGGTCCTCTGAATCGTTAACACCGTCGCCATCATCGTCTGGATCCTGAACGTTACCGATGCCATCAGAATCTGTGTCGGTCGTTTCCGTTGCATCCAAGGGGAACGCATCTAATGCATCAGGAACTCCGTCGCTGTCGGTATCAGCAGAATTGGCTAGGAATTCCGTATTGGCCAACAACGCGGTGGACGCAGTATTGGCAGAAAATACAGCTGTGGAAGATTCACCGGATATCAGACTGGATACCGATGTAGCGAAATCGGTTTGCACAGTTTTAGCAATTTCAACTGCATCGGCCGAGGAGGGATTGAGGGTTTGCGTGCCAATTACTGCATTCAGGCTTCCTAGCGAAGAAGCGATTGCAACGACGTCCTGAGCCTTCAAATCAAGACTTGGCGCGNCGACTNCAANCGCATCTGTAAGNACGCTTTGTAAAGTTTCGGTAGTGGTAAGCGCCTCTGCACCTTGATCAGCTGCTTGATCCGCCAATTCTGCACCGACAGCGAGGCTAACTTGGACTGGGTCCGCATCAGAACTGGATTCGGAAATGTTGGCAGCCGCCAGCATTATTTGGCCGATCTGCTGATTAAGCCGCTGGACGGCAACGGCACTTGAATCTCCCGCCAACGACCCAGCCCAAGTGTCCGTTGTCAAAACCGCTTCAAGTCCTCCAGAAATACCGAGCGCTGTAAGCAATTGTTCCTTCTCGGCGTATGCATCAACCGACGCGATAACAGTTGTAATCGGCGTCACATTTAGCGGCATTGATGTATCGGCTGGCACATCCGAGATCAAAGTGAGGCTATCCAGGGCAGTCCCTGTAGCGGCATCTACACCCCCCTTTGCAATTACCTTAGGGGAGACTCCGGCGCTTTCAGTGAACATTTCA
>NZEI01000058.1 GCA_002690405.1 Gammaproteobacteria bacterium | reverse complement strand
GGCCTTGAAGGACATTGCCGAGGCTGTCGGCATGCATGAAAGCACTGTCAGCCGCGTGACCAGCGGTCTGCTGATGGCAACGCCGAAAGGCTGCTATCCGCTGAAGTCGCTGTTCAGCGTCTCGCTTGTCACTGACGAGGGTGATGCCAAGGCGGCAGCCGCCGTCCGCAACATGATCCAGGCGATCATTTCCGATGAGCCGGCCGGCAAGCCGTTGAGCGATGATGCCATCGCCATGATGGTGTCTGAGAAGGGTGTAAAGCTGGCGCGTCGCACCGTCGCCAAATATCGCGACATGCTGAAGATTCCGTCATCCTCGGAACGCCGTCGCCGGGCCCGTCTGGCGATGGCCGGCTGAAATCACGTCCGGCGTCCGTGACGGGCGCCGGGACGCGGTCTCCTGCGCCGCAGGAAAATCTTACAGGAAGCTGCTGAGCAGGCGTGTTTCAGATGCCGCAGGGCGGTCCTGCTCGTCGAAATGCACGATTTCGATGGCCGGGACGGTTTCGGCAATGGTCTCGTCGCCGGACATGCCGTCGGCCAGCTCCTCGATGGCCTGATCGTCTGTGTCAAAGAATTTGTCTTGCATGGAACCCTCCAACTGCTGGGATATCCGGTGCAAGTTCTATGCCATTGCGGCCACGCTTTTGAGGAAGTCGCTATGCGTTTCCGGCATGTCCGCCAGCGAACTGAACAGCCTGTCGGCGGGGAATGTCCGCACCCGTGTCGGCCCTTGTGCCACTGCCGTCAAATCCCAGTTTCCGCGCGCCAGAACCTCGGGAATTCCGAACAGTTCGTCAGGCCCGAATTCCCGAATTTTTCCCAGCCCGGCCTGATCGACAACGGCGATGCTGCCCCTTGTCACGAGATAGAAATGCGTCGCCTGCTGGCCGGCGCGGAACAGCGCCTCTCCATGGAACAGCGTGATGAGGGAGGTGTCCGTCATGCCGCTTGCCAGCTTGCCAGTCGGCGGCGTGCGATATCGGATGCAATGGAGCGTGACAACGGCCAGACGAGCGTGCCGCCGCGTTTCAGCGCTGTCTCAAGCGTCTCCTGACTGATGGCGACGAGCCGGCAGGTGCTGGCCGCGGTCACTGGTGTGCTGTAACTGTCCAAAGCCAGCGCCTCGCAAAGTCCGATCAGATCGCCGTCGCCATAGGCCCTGCCGTCGCTGTCCGTTGCCGTGCCGGTCTCAAGACAGAAGATCAGCGCTGTCGGCTCGCCGCTGGCGATAATGGGCGCGCCTTCCTCTGCCGTGCGGCGAGGCTGCGCGTCCCAGTCGATCATGCATTTCAGAAGCTCGATCATCGCTTGTCTCCTGTAAACGAAGACGACGCATACAGCGAAATGTTAGCCGGAAAGCGTGCGAATGAGCGTTATTTCGGGATATGCCGGTCGCGCAGAAGGTCGATGATAGCTTTTGTATGCTCGTCTGACATGCCCAGTTCGTTCTGCATATGCGCAATCCTGTCCATCTCGTCCTGGGTTATAACACCGTCGCTCAGGGCTGCGACGATCTCTGCCTCAAAGATATCTTGCCGGCGCGTGATCTGGTTGGAGAAGGCCGTTGCCACGATACCTGTGAGAAGAGCGACAACACAGACGCCCATAACTGCCGTGATCGCGCCTACCAGCTTTCCGATCGGTGTAACGGGCGAGACATCGCCATAACCGACTGTTGTGAGGGTGATTAGCGACCACCACATGGTTGTCGGTATCGAGGAGAAATTCTCTGGCTGGGCCTGATGTTCGACTACATACATCAGCGAGCTGGAAGCGAACAGCGCTATGAAGAACAGGTACATTGCGGCGCCGAAGGCACTTTTTTCCGAGCGGATGGCGGCGATAAGATCCTCCAGCGCGCTGGAATAATGCGAAATCTTGAGAAGACGCACCAAGCGCAGAACCCGCAGCCAGCGCAGATCCATCTCGCCGAGTAGAAGCGGCAGCAGGCTAGGAAGGATGGCGATCAGGTCGATCAGTCCGGTGAAGCTGAAGATATATTCGACCCGCCGCCGGAAAGGCGAGCTATGGCTGCTGGCTTCATTAGCGGCCATGCACCAGATGCGCAGGATATACTCGATACCGAAGATCGTAACTGAAACCATTTCGAAGATGAAGAAGGCAGTACCGTACTTAGTGCCGAGAGAACTGACAGATTCCATTGAGACGGCAAAAAGGTTCAGCAGGATCATCGTTGACAGGAACTTGTCGCAGATGCGGCTGGCACGGTCGTTTCCACTCGACCGCGTCAAGATTTGAAGCATGCGTTTCTTGGTCACAATCGGACGCCGCATTCCGAAAACTCTCCCCTCACATGCTTTATCATATGCACGACTGAGAACGGGTGAAAAGGGTGATTAGGTTTAAGCCGTGGCTCGGGATTGCTTCGGAGCTGAATCAGGAGCGGCTAAGATCCGTCGCAATTTCGGCTGTTTCGATGCAGCGATTAGCAAAACCCATCGCTGCCGCACGACCATGCAGATGGAACATGCGCATTATGCCAAAACGGGCAGCTGCATAGGCGACGGCCTCGGGGTCACGCCGGACTCCAGCCACCATGTCGAGCAGTGCCTCGACATTGTCGCGGATGGCTTCGAGCCGCGCGATATCATCACGGCTCAGCTTCTCATCCACCGTAGAAAGGGTTGTTTTGGCGCTACCGGATTGTGGAAAGTTGACCACCTCACCCATTGGTAGTCTCCATCTGAGTATCGCTGGCATCATCGGGGCAGCGCACCATCTTCACACTGAAGTAATGCGGTCCAGCTCCGTCGACGCCTTCGACAAGGCGAAGCGGAATAATGCGGTTGGCATTGATTGTCACGGCTGTATTGCGCAATTTGACGAGGCCGTCATCGAACGGGCCGTTATGCGAAAGGCGCATACCAGTGATCAACCGGCACCCATCGAGCTGCGCGGTGGTGCTGTCCATAAACGCGACCTGCTCGCTTCCCTCGGCTGGTTCCGGCGGGGGTGGTGGAGGGGTGTCCACCTTCGGCGCTAGCACCGAACCGTTGGGAAGCTTGTTCTCGAAATCGATCACGTACATGTTGCAGGCGCCAAGCCCAAGACATAGCGAAGACACTGCGATAATCGTAATGCTCGTGCTCCAGTTCATGCAGCCCTCCGTCATTGTCATGCGACGATCGCCAGTGGCATCGCATGCCCCGGTTCCATACCGCGTTAACGACGATATCTCCGATGATGTTAGGCCTTTAGGGAATCAGCATGGTGTCGGCCGCGGCCGCGCGTTTAGTCAGCGTCTGTCGCTAACATCAGTTCGCCACCAACACCAATCCTGTGGCCGATATCGAAGAACAGCTGTGGATCAAGCGACTTGTCGCCAATACGGATCTCGTAATGCAGATGCGCGCCGTCTACCCGGCCGGTCCGGCCCATTTTTCCGACAACTGTTCCGGCTACAACATCGGCGCCCTTACGGATTGTGATTTTGGCGAGATGCGCATATGTCGTGGTGACACCATAGGCGTGACGGACCTGAACAACTTTGCCGAAAGATCCCTTTTNGCCAGCAAAGATGACTGTACCCGGGGCCGGCGCATGTACCGTTTCCTGCCAGGTCCCGGCAAGGTCGATCCCGTGATGAAAGCGGCGCTTCTTCAGCACTGGGTGCTTGCGCCAGCCATAATCGCTGGAGATATAAAAATACAGCATCGGCGGCTTCAGCGGTACCTTGCGAAGCATAGAGCGGTGATCCTCCACCGCCATCGCAAGTCCGGCAAAATTAGCNGCCTCGACATCATTCTGCAGTGACCCGGCTTCTGGAAGTGAAGTTTTGGGAAGGCCGATCTCAACGAGGCTCTGACGGATGCCGCGTACTTCGCGGGCCATCGAGCGGAGAAGTTTGCGCTCGCGGCTCTTCTCGGTGAAGACCGGCAGGCCATTGTCGGTTGCGTCAGGTATCATTTCCAGGTCGCCTGCCNGCGGCGCCGGTGACGGGGTCTGCGGCAGGGCCATCATCGCAACGTTGTCGAACTGCAGCTCGGCAATGCTTTTCTTGGCTGNCGGGTTGTCCTCGATTTCTGGCCCAATTCCGGAAATGTCCGCCAGCGACGGTGAAAGCATGGCCACTTCGGCGGCCGGCGGCAGCGGCACCATCATATCCGGTTCATGCAGATGCGCAGGAAATGGCGGATCCTCGTCTTCGAAATCTTCATCCTGCTGGACAATAATGGAATAAGGCAGGGGCGCNGCCATGCCTTGTGACTGTTCGACGGGCGGTGCAGTAACGTCATCTGCCGAGGGCGGGATGACGGCGGGGGAAGGAGATGCGTNACGGAGAACGGCTACTGGTGGAGGTGCGAGCGGCGGCGTTGTGGCCATCGCCAGTTTGGTTGCCTCGGGCAGACGATCTGTTTCACCGACAACTTCGCTGGTGGTATCGGTGGCTGGCATGGCCAGCATCGGAACTGCCGGTTGTGTAGAGGTGGCAGGGTCCTCACTCGGCATCATAATCATAGGCGGCGCACTGGCTTCTGCAGGGGTGATGGATTCGTTGGTGACCACTTCGACTGACTTGTAGCCCAAAAAAAGTGTTGCTGCTGCAATAACGCTAGTACCAACAAAGCCAGCAAAAGCAGCGCCTAGTATCAGGGCCGGCTTGACAGTTATCTCTACCGGCCCTTTTCGGGTCAGGAAAAGGAAACGCGTTTCCTGGAGGAACCAGTGCCTGCGCCTGACCACCATAGGACGGTTAGGGCTGTCGCTCCTTAGCATTCGCGGAGTAAACCGTCGCAGGATCTGGCTCAGCAGTCTGTTCATGGCTATCCGAGTTTGTGCCAAAGGATGGCCAACAGGCCGATATTGGTCGCCAGCTGCATTGTGACGAGAAACATAAGCAACTTGTTAGTTGCTTGGTTCCGGACATTCAGCTGGAAGGACGGCATTTTTAGTGCTTCATCGAGGCCGGACTTAGTCTTAGGCAAGTCGGACGGATCGTAATCCGGAACAGATGCCTTCGNCGCTGCAGTAGCTGCTTGCGTTGCAGTGACGCCAGGAACAGAGAACTCTGCAACCTCNCCAGCTGGACGCGACTGGATGACCGTCTCGCTACCATCTATCATGGCGGTTGAGACCTCGTTCCGGATTTCTTCAATGCGCTTTCGGATGTCGATTACGTCTTCGGACATGATNGTCTCCGGATAANATTTAACTTTTCGCACTCCTCGTCGTTCACATATTTGCAAATCGATAAGAGACAAAACCGTGCGAATCCGTTAACGACAATATGCCAAATTTGTTACCCTGAAAGCAGGGGTAGGAACATAAATTTTTCACCCATTTTTTTTTGGCGTGATTACAGGAGGATGGGATGTTTGAGCGCGACAAGAAGACTGAGATGGGTGAAGGGGTCACGTCATTGATTGATGCNGACATGCGAATCACCGGAACAGTGGTCTCGTCAGGGGACATCATTCTTGCTGGTGGAGTCGAAGGTGAGATCAAGTGCCGTAATCTTCTGGTTGAGGACCAGGCGGTTNTGAACGGCAATGTAAACGCCGACGAAGCGGTTGTCGCCGGCCAGGTCAATGGCGAGGTGAATGTCGCCGTATTGCGCATCAAGGACACAGGGGTATTCGACGGCATCATAAAGGCGAACGGTGTCGAGGTCGACAATGGTGCGGTGGTAAAGGCGCGTTTCCGCAAGAAAAAGCGCTGATCCGGATCGATATAGGTGGCCTCAGGCAGTGGCAATCAGAATTTAGTGAGCAAAGACGGGCAACGACCCGGGGAGACTGAGAAAATGGACAGAACAAGGGCGGTGATTGGTGCGGATGCCAAGTTCGCAGGCACGATTTCCAATGTTAAGTCGATCGAAATCGAAGGTACGGTCGAGGCGGACCTGACGGCAGAGAAGCTGTCGATCGGGGCGACTGGCAAATTCACCGGCCAGGTGTCTTGCGATCTTGTCGTCATCGGCGGCGCTTATGACGGNATCATGCAGGCNGGCAGCATCTGGGCNACCGAAACGGCGCAGATCGCCGGCGAAATTCATTATCAGAGCCTGCAGATGGACCGCGGCGCNGCACTCAACTGCCGTGTCGTGCATAACTGGCAGGAGCCCGCGGCAGCCCCCGTTGTGGAAGAGGAGCCCGGCGAGGAGAGCGAGGCCGAGGCGTCTGACAACGAATAGGTTCTGGCCGTGCCGGCAAGGTTACGGCACGGGTTTGGTGATTTGACGAGGCCTGAAGAAGACAGGCCGTTACAGGGAACAGGCAAGATGAGTACTGCAACAACGATCATTGAAGGCATGGTAATGGAAGGCAAGCTGGACGCTGGCGAAACGCCGGTCCTGATTGCCGGACACTTCACAGGCGAGCTCAACGCGAACGAGGTGATTCTCGATCCGACCGGTGTCTTCAACGGCCAGATCAATGCCAACCGTGTCGAGCTNGGCGGCAATTTCAGCGGCAAGCTGATCACCGAGGAGCTGTCGATCGGCTCGACGGCCGTGATTGACGGCGACCTCAAGAGCAATGCTCTTGTAATAGAGCTTGGCGCCGAGGTCTCCGGTACAATCGGGCGCAAATCCTGATCCTTCGGGACAAGCGAAATCAGATGAATTCAGGGCGGCCCGCATGGCCGCCCTTTTTCATGCGCAGCTTTATTGACTGGCCCCTATTGCCTGGGCTGTCTCAGATCTCGCCAAGCCGGTTGAGCGCGTGGCGCATATGCTCCACAAAGCGNCCAACAGCCGGGNTTGCCGANCTGTCNGTCCATACCGCCGCATGGGACAGGCTGACCTGCGCCTCGCCACTGTCGATCTGCACCAGCTCGCCGGCCAGTGACGTGGTGGCGAGGACATAGCGTGGAACAANNGCCAGATGGTCACCCATACGCAGAAGCGACAGGATCATGTTNGAGGGCAGTTCATTTGCCTGCAGGGACNCACCCAGCCCGATCTGGGCCAGCAACCGGTCAGCCGCAANCCTGATGCCNGAGCCCGGCTGGTGCAGNGCCCAGCGCGCCGCTTCCAGATCGGTCCTGGTGACGGCCATCCGGCCGGCCAGCGGATGATAACGGGATGCCAGGATCACCATAGGGCTCTTGAACAGAATGCATGAGCTGGCGCCCGGTGCCCGCGAGGCGATCTCCGGAGGGCCAAGCGCCACGTCGACCTGTCCCTCATGGAGCATGTCTGCCAGAATTTGACTGTGGGCCTGCCGCATGT
>NZEI01000057.1 GCA_002690405.1 Gammaproteobacteria bacterium | reverse complement strand
GTGGTCCCGCTAGCTTTGAATCTCAGTAACCTCGCCGCTAAATCAGCCGGCACTCCCTAAACGCCCAGATCTTTGAGGTTCTGCTTAAGATCTGAATTCTCTGCCTCTTCAGGCTTTTCTTCAGGGCTGTCTGGGTCAACCGATCCCACGACAAAAATGCGTTTGTAATGTAATCTTTTCTTGATCTAGCCGTTGTACAGGCCTTGCTTTCAGTTAGTTGGGCAGTAAATTTCTAATCATGACCCACATTAGACTCTTTTATTTCTCGCTTTGCTTGCTGGGCACAAGCGCTATCGCCGATGAAAAATTCCATCTTGACATAGATGACAACGGGACTACAGAACCACTCTCCGATGGCTTGTTGGTCATTCGATATTTGTTTGATTTTTCAGGAGACTCGCTCACCGCTAACGCGATAGCTCCAGACGCCCAGCGCGCTGACGCGGAGGCGATAGCGTTCTTCTTGGCGTCAAACGAAGCATCCCTTGATGTAGACGGTGACGGGAAAGTTGAGGCTTTGACCGATGGGTTGCTCATCATCCGCGAACTATTCGAATTTTCTGGCGATTCTCTGGTTACCGATGCCGTCTCGAGCACTGCAACGCGCATCTCGGGTGCTTCGGTGAAAGATTATATTAAGACGATTAAAGATACAGATAACGACGGCTTATTCGACCATGTTGACCCTTCGCCAACTGGCGACGCTTCTAACACTAACAATTCGACGAACCCTGACGGAGATAGCCCAACTGTTTATTCATTGGACGATTGGTACGGAACAAAGATACCTGCATTTGCATCCGCCGCCCCTTCGACCTACGAGTTATTTGCAGGATCCGATAACTTGCAAATTAATGGCCAGCTCGAGGGCCTTGACCACGAACCTACTGATGCACCAGGCGCCGGAAAATTGATTTTTAACAGAGTGTATCGTGCATTCAAACATGGGCTTGAATGGGGAGAACAGTTTGGCGTTTTTGGTTCGTGGCTTGGATCCTTTGGAGCCAATTCAATTGAAGGAGGCCTTTGGGTAAACCCTAAAACGGCTGGCCCGCACTACTACCCGACATTACATCTTGCTGGGGTTGGAGATCAGTACCACGCTTGCAGTGATGTTCAAATGGGCAGCGGTTTGTATGAACGGATAGTTGCTGACAAATGGCTTCATATGATTCAAATCTCCAATCAGGTGCTGACGATCCCGGGAAGCAATATCGCATTTGATATGGAGCAGGAGCCATACACCCAAGATAACGGTATTTGGGTTGGCTGGGGATGGTCTTACTTGAACTTAAATCATCCAAGAAATTATAAATTCTGGTTGAGCTTCATTGAATCATATGACTACCAAGGCCCTATAAACGGCTATATTCCGGAGTACTTCAATTGGGTTGATCCAGAAAAAGTAGAGGACGGCTCTTACGCGGCAAATCTGGCGGAACTCGGCAATAACTACGGGACCTTTGCTACAACAGGTTCAAACGCTAATTATGGCAACGGCAACGAAAATTATGTAAATGGCCTATTGAGAGTGGAAGAAGACCTTTTCTATATCCCTCTGCCGAACCTGCCCAGCCATAAAGAGCGGGAATATTTAATCGCTCATCCTCAAAACGTTTCGCAAGCTGCTATGGAGGATTATTCGGCATCTGTGAGAGCTAACGCGCTGGAGGATCCACTAATACAATCTGAGAATCTGGAGTATGAGTCAGTTTATGAGAGCTCACATAACCAACTTAAGATCAGCGAAGAAATAAACAGCGAGGAACACCGCTATTACGTTAAGCCATCATACCAAATTGGTTTCGAAAACAGCCTTGGCTTCGTCCAATGGGATTTCTCGAACGAGGCCAACAAGAGTTCTTCGCTGAACCAAAACGGCTACGCATATGTCAGAAAACTGGACTCCAAATGGGTTGTTGAGGACGGGGCCGATGAAAATTACAAAAACCACCCTCATCAATATCAGACAGAATTCGTCGACGCACCGGACAGGGTTATCCGAGCTCCAAGAAAAAACCACAGATTCTTCAGCTATAAAGAGCGCGATACATCTAATCCAGAGTTTGCTAACTGGGACATCGGAGATCGGACCAGGTATCAAAAAAAGCTTCAAAACGGCGCAACTGTCACTTACGTCTGGTTTAAATTCATTGAACAACCAGCAATGCTTACCGCGAAACAAAATCATGCGGAAGCCTATACCGATGAGTATTTGAACTTGCTGCAGACTTACATAGAAAATTATCACTCGCTCATCAACAAGAACTCGGGTAGAAACCCTAACGCACCAGTACTAATCAACTACCAAGGCGCTGATAACCCGGGCGGCAAGAATCCTCATTTAGCGAAACTCGATTCGGGACAGCTCGCAGACATACCGGAGGGTTTTGAAGTAGGTTATGTTCCCGTTGTTATCAGCGTCTATCACCCAGAAAAATATAGTGCCAATGGCCTGGGACTTGAAAGCGCTCCACATTCAGAGTGCACAAATGCAGCATGGACTGACACATATCACCCTGACATATAATCAGTCGGCGCAGCGCGGACGCAGCTATTGCTCTTCGCGCTCCTCACCAGAGATAAGAGGATAAGTCGGGATTAAAGCTTTGAGCGTGCTAACACTAAACTCTCTGGTCACACGCCGAAGGCTCGCTACCTTAGAGCTGGTAATGGATTTACCGGCTCTAGTTCTTTGATGTAGTTATGGATCAGGTCTGACAGCTTGTGGCTGACTACTTCTTTCTCATCGATGAACGTGCCCTCGTCCATCTGCATCTCGACCTTCCTAGCCCAAGCCTTAGCTGCTGACTTTGTTTTGAAGGTTTTTGATTTACGCGGATAACCAGCTTTCGCAACACCAACCTGAAACCCGTTGCCCCGCTTTCTTATCGTCGCCACTTTTTCTACGCCGTAACTACGCCATAGAATTAGAGTGCATTATAATGATTTATAAAACAATAGGTTACGCAGGCAGCGGAGAGAATCCCTCTCTCTCCGCCATTAACTTCTTATGAACCTATATTCATCAATAGGTTGTACGATATTTGCGCTTTCCCCGCTACAAAGTTCCCGCTCTGCTACCCAAAAGATTTTCTATTGAAACAAGCTAGGAGGGAGGTTGGCTCTTACGTGGAAGACAGACCTACATGTTGATAAACATGGATTCATGGCCGCTTACCGCTACTCCTCGGAAAATATCAGGGCCAGCACATCTCGGATTCCGAGCTTGGCACTAAGTGCATCGTAGCCCTCGGGGGCGAGTATTACACCATTGTTCTGCAAGTAGTGTTCGTGATCACGGACGAGTGCAGCGAGCCGCTCGGGATACTGTGTCGCGAGATCCGTTGTTTCGCCAGGATCGGCGAGAATGTCGTACAACTGCCACTGGTCATTACCGAAGGGTGGACGCAGTTTCAGCGCCTTCCAGCGGTCATAAAATTGCGCCTGGTGACCGGCCAACTCATAGCCAACGCTACCGGGGCGTTGCACCGTCTCTGTTTGGCCGGTGAGGTAGGGCAGTAGGGACACACCGCTGGGCGGGACTACATCACGCCCCCGATATTCAGTGCCAGGATGTTCGATACCCGCGATGGCGAGCATGGTTGGCGCTATATCAATCGCCATACTCAACTGTTCACTGCGCAACCCGGCCGCAACGCGGCCCGGCCAGCTCACCAGTAGTGGTACTCGGATGCCACCTTCGGTGGCAAGCCCTTTGTGTCCGCGTAGATGAGTTGCGCTGACATTGGCCCAGGGCGGCCCAGCAAAGACGAAAGAGCCTGGCTTTCCCATATTGTCGTAGCTGTTGTCAGAGCCCAGAAGCAGAGCCTTCATTATGAGAGCGTCCAACACTTCTGGATCGACATGTTCCGCGCCATTGTCAGAAAGAAAAAACACCACCGTGTTCTCGTACTCACCAATATCTCGCAAGCGTGTCAGCAGGCGCCCGATATTCTGGTCCATATTGTCAATCAAACCAGCATAGAGCGCCATCTTGCGCGCCTCGATGGCGCGTTTGGTCTCGCTCAGAGAATCCCAGGCGGGCACCTCCGGCCAGCGCGGTGGCAGCTCCTGCTCCGCCGGCGCGAGGCCGCTGTTCTGCAGACGCCGATAGCGCTCGGCGCGGATCACGTCCCAACCGCGCGCGTATATTGGCTCGTACTTATCGACCAGTTCCTTCGGCGCCTGCAACGGTGAGTGTGGCGCGGTAAAGGCAAGATAACCAAAGAACGGGCGGCCACTGTCGCGGTTACGATCGATGAACTCGATCAGGCGCGAGGTGTAGGCATCTGAAGAGAAGAAATCGACGCTCTCTTCAGTCGGTTCAAGGCCATCGAAATAGTGGTGTGGAGGACTCAGTCCATCACTGGAATAGTGTGGCGCCACACCCTCCGCTAACCACCAGCTGCGCTCAAAACCTCGGTCCGGAGGACCCTGCATCGCTTTCGCGCCCAAGTGCCACTTGCCGGCCATATAGCTGTGATACCCAGCATCCTGCAACAGGCGCGCCACGGTCACAACCCTGTCATTGAGCCTGTCTTCGTAGCCGGGCTGGCCGCGTTGATTGGGTGCCAGATACATCATGGATCCCTGCCCGGCGAGATGGTTGTCCACTCCTGTCAGCAGCATCGCACGGGTCGGGGCGCAGGCGGCGGCAACGTGAAAGTTACTAAAGATCATACCTGCGGCCGCGAGTGCGTCGATCTGGGGTGTTTCGATTTCAGAGCCAAATGTGCCGATATCGGTATAGCCCATGTCGTCGGCCACAATCAGTAATATATTGGGCGCGCCCGTCAGATCTTGGCCCTCATAGGGATTGGCGCCGCTGATCAGAGGGGCAGGCGGTGCAGAATCTCCACAGCCGGCCAAAGCGAGTAGGCAGGCTACAAAACTCGACCTGATCAGATCAACTGACATAAATAGCTCCTCTAGATTTATGGTCAACGACCATTTTCTTCACCAGTTTCCTTATAGCGCAGTTCATCCCAGAAACGAACCGTTGCGGGAGCTCGTGAACTTCTCATCCGATCTCTTAGATGTGGTGATCTCTCACAATCGCTCTGACCATTTGGGTGTACTAACACTCAAAGCGCTNGCGCAAAGAAATCCACAAACCATATTTTTCGTACCCTTGGGCAACGGCGAGTACATCGTTTCAAAACAAGCGGCNTCNGCAAAGGTTCTCGNAGNGCTNAGGGAAACGCCNNAATCTNANGNGCAAAGACCAAGCACGGGCGCCACTGGAACAGGCACGAGAAGCGCGCGGAAACTGGACTATCTANATGCGATTCAGCANTTAGTGTCTGGTTTTATCCTGATCCAGAGTCATNGAGTNCGNGAAACGGCACCATGTCGNCGACATCGATGAGNCCCAACTCCAANCCCACACGATAAAAGCTCGACACCGAATNNTCATTNAGANNNGCGCTGGTATGNGCTACCGTGATCNCGCCACAAATATGCTTNCATCCTATCTTGGTGACTTCTTGCAACAATGCAAAGTCTCGGTAGTAATCTTGTAATGCTTTCTTGTCTTCTCGTAGGCGTCTCGTGTTTTTCAGCTGCAAATGCGCCTCAACACTATCGACGATCTGAGNCAGCACTTCAGGCCGCTCCNTCCTCAGCACGTTGGTCAAGGACGAGTANGGGAGCTCGAAGATCACTTTGTAGCGATCCGCATTGGGAGCGTGGTAATCCGCGATGTCTGGATCGAGAAAAATCATCCCCCTCTGGATGGCAAGCCGATCCGCTACAAGCCTTGTTATCGCCGCTATTCCTGTTGCTTCGTAGGGATCCCCTTGGGTGACAAGCACTAACGGTTTCTTGGGTGGATCGATAGCCCAGCGAGCATTGAGTTGATGAATAATGTTCCCAGTTACCCAAGAAGGATCTCTAGTGTCGTATCCACCCATGCCTTCGATCACCAATGGGTGGTAAGGATACAATTTTTGAATACCCCCTAATTTTTGATTCATACGAGCATTCTGCTCTTTTTTAAGTTTAAAAACGCTTTGAGGAATAACCCAGCCATTTCACTCGCTCGTCAGCGATCTCGGTCGTTACAACACTGGCGATGAGAGAACATATCGAAAAATGAGCTTTTTCAATCTGTTCTCGCTTGTGAGTTAAGTCAATCAACCGGTTGCCACTTGGTCTAAAACAGGTAGTAGATACTGCAGGAACGTCTTGGGGTTTTCGCTCATGGGAAAGTGGCCGACGTTTTTCATTTCTTGAAAGGTTGAACCCGCGATGACCTCGTGGGCCGCTTGTCCCAGCTCGGTAGTGCCGCTGCAGTCGTATTCCGCGGACAAAATATGCACACCACAGCGATTGGTGTCGATCTCGCGGGCCACCGCGGTGAGGTCGTACTCTTCAAGGTAGTAGTTCAAATCTCCTAAAAAGACCGGCGGCCAACCGCAGGAATAGACGTAGGCAGTTTCCTTGCGATAACGCTTTGGCGACGTTGGGGACATCAGTGCGTCCATTAGCCGTGCCTTGTACTCGTTGTTGACCTGGGGATGCCACAATTCGGTGTTGTGTTCGAGCTTGCCGGGAATCTCCAGCGCGCCCTCCAGCGAAATGACCGCACGGAAATCGTCAGGGTGCTTATGCGCCAAATCCAGTGCGAGTAAGCCGCCTACTGAGCAGCCGATGAAAATCGGACGCTCCAATCCGAGTACCCTACTCAGAGCCAAGGGAATCGAGCGCAAGAACTCGCCCTTGAGTAAGTATTGCTGATCCCACCAGTCTTCCTCGACTGGAGGCAGCGACTTGCCGTGGTATGGCAGGTCGTAGGCGATGAGGCGAAAGCGATCGGTAATTTCTGGGGTTTCAAACAAATGTCGCCATTGACTGCTATGGCATCCAGCCGTGTGCTGCAGCAAGATCGGAATGCCGGTGCCGGCTTCTTCAAAGTAAATGCGGTGTCTCACTCCGGCCAGTTCAAGCTGTACATAGCGACCGATCGGAGCACTAAAAGCGCCCTCAGGCTGTAGGTCATGGGCCATGGCTTCTCCCGCATCTGCGGCGGGCCGGAGTAACTCTATGGCACGGGCCGCTGCCGCAAAGTACTGGGCGAACACCACCGGATCAGCATTGCGCTGAATTCCTTGGCTCTGCATCACATTGGCCATCACATCGTTATGAAATCGCTCGGGAACCGCAGCGAGAATTTTTTCCCAAACCGATGGCTCGGCGGCGAGTTCGATGACACCACCACTCAAGTCTGCGTCCGGTTCTGGGACACCTGACCTAACGGACAGTTCGAGGGTCTGTGTGCCGATAACGAGTCTGAGTCCGCCATCCCAATATCGTGCTGCCAGCATGAATTCGCCGTCCTCGGCACAGCTTTTTGCCCACTGTTGCGTGGTTAGTCGTTCTCCAGACATTGCAAGGCCCCTCCAATTCAACGAGATATGGTGATCTATACCACTGGATATTGCGCGGTTTTCGACTGTTGTGCTAGAGCAATATCGCGGCTGAAGGAGCGCTAGACTAGGCGTTTGTTAAGACCAATTTACCCACAATTCGACCAGCTAATTGATCAATCAAACCATGTTGATAATCGCTCATCGGACGGCTTTGTACTGGCGCAGGCTTTAGCTTGCCGTCACTAATCCACTGCATTAGCGTCGTCATCAAATTCTGATTGATGGCAGGGTTGGCGCGCATTTCTCCACCCCAATCGACACCGACAATGGCCGAGCGTTTGAGCAGGGTCAAGTTGAGAGGGATCTTTGGGATTTCGCCGGCAGCGAAGCCGACGACGAGGAATCGCCCGCCGGGTGCCAGTGAGCGGAACGCGGGCTCGGCCTTATCGCCACCAACTGGGTCGTACACTACATTTAGGCCCTGTTCACCGGTAAGAGCCTTCAATTCCTGTCGCCAATTCGGATCCGTGTAGTCGACGCAATGATCTGCACCGAAGGATAGCGTCGCCTGTCTCTTTTCCGAACTTGATGCCGCCGCAATAACGGTCGCNCCCATGGCCTTGGCTACGCAGATGGCAGAGCTACCAACACCGCCGGCTGCGCCTAAGATCAGGATGTTCTCGCCTGCTTGAAGCTTGCCGCAATCGCGCAGACCGTAAAGGGCGGTTGCGTAGTTTATAAAAAATCCTGCCGCAACCTCTGCGGACAGATTGTCCGGTATTTTTACGAGCTTATGGCTGGCGATGGTGAGTTGGTCCGCAAAGGCTCCGTTATTGACGATGCCCATAACTCGGTCGCCAACAGCCATGTCTTTGACATCGGAGCCTATCTGCTCGACTACCCCCGCAAACTCGCTACCCGGAAAATAGGGCAGTGGCGGTTTGACTTGGTACAGCCCCTGAACCATCAAACCATCGACAAAGCCCACACCTGCGGCGCTCACATTAACCAGAACTTCCTCCGCACTGGGAACCGGCGCATCGATTTCAATACGTTCGAGGTTCTGTGGCGGTCCGAATGTATGGCAGCAAACGATGTTCATTGATCTGTTCTCACAGGTTGTCGTTTTGGGGTGCTCGATTAGGCCTTTGGCGAGAGTAATTTTTAGTGAAGGCTATAGTGTCTGCTGGCCTTTCAGCGGCCTTGATAAACCGGTTCGCGCTTTTCTAGAAAAGCAGTGACACCCTCTTTGGAATCTTCTGTTCCGCGCAATCGAGTAATTTGCTCAATCGCCCACCGACCGGTGTCGCGCCAATCGGGTTCAGTGGTACGTCGCAGTCCGGCCTTTAAAGCCTGGACTGCCAAGGGCGGATTACGGGCTATTTTATGCGCTATCTCCATCGCGGTCGGCAGCAAATCACCGTGGGGCACCACGCGTCCCACTAAACCCAGAACTTTAGCTTGATGAGCATCGATCACATCGCCTGTGAACAACAACTCGGCGGCTGTCTCTCTGCCCACCAATTGAGCTAAACGACCAAGGCCCGGCGCATCGCAGCATAAGCCACGCACGACAAAGAGTTCGCCAAACTTGGCCCGCTCAGATGCCACNCGAATATCTGCCATCAGCGCAAGCTCCATTCCCCAGCCTACCGCCGGCCCATTGATAGCGGCGATGACTGGAATGTCGGTATACAGGAGCGCATCTGCTGCAGGGGTAAGGCCACCAGTTTGCTTCGCTCGATCACGAAATTCCGCAGGCGCTGGTTTGCCGCTTCCGAGTATTTGTTTCATATCGTCACCGGCGCAGAAGGCGCGCCCATTGCCGGTAATCACCAAGACTCTCGCCTCACTGGAGCGCACCGTATCCTCCAGTTCAGCATACAATTGATAGGTTAACGAATTCATGGCATCGGGCCGGTTCAGAGTAATGACGCCGACATGGTTATTTACTTCGTACAGTAGATCGCTCATTTGCCCTCCTAAAATTAACAACCTGCAACAGTATTTACCTTATCAACGTGCACAGGAGCACGCGTATAACGCCAATAGCAGCAGTGTCGCGGAATTAATGCGGCATGTCGATGTAGGTGGTGCCGGTCTATCCCGGCAATGCACCTTGGTTGAGCAGCTGGGCGAAAGGGTCGTGATCGGCGTCACGGTGCCACTGGTACTCGGTGTAATTCATAACCATTTCTGCCAGCTCTGCCCCGAAGATACGCTGAATGACGGCCAATGCCATGTCGGTGCCTGCCGATACGCCTGATGAAGTGACGTATTGGCCGGCGTCCACCCAGCGAGCGGATTCGCGCCAATCTACATTAGCACCCTGACTGCGCGCTAATTCGAAAAACATTTTGTTAGTCGTTGCCGCCAAACCGTCGAGTAGCCCTGCTTTGGCCAACAATGCTGAACCAGTGCAGACGCTCATAGTGATCTGGCTTTGCGGGCAGCGTTGTTGCAGAAAACCGATCAAGGCCTGGTTTTCCAGCTCGGGAATAGTACCGATTCCTCCAGGTATCAAAATCAAATCCAACGCCGGTGCGTTAGTAAAATCGTAATCTGCCACCGTTTGCGGACCGACCGAAGATCTGACGTTGCCGACCTTTTCAGCAATAGTGACCAGTTCCATCTTG
>NZEI01000056.1 GCA_002690405.1 Gammaproteobacteria bacterium | reverse complement strand
CTTTTCCATAAAAGTGCAAGACGGGCCACTGACCTCGCGCTTACAGCATTTGCAAATTAACGATCCGGTCTGGGTGAGCAAGAAGCCTGTGGGCACTCTCGTGACGGACGATCTGAACCCAGGCAAACGCCTGATTTTGCTGTCGACGGGCACCGGCCTAGCACCCTTTCTTAGCATTACCCGTGACCCCGAAGTATATGAGCGCTTCGACGAGGTCGTACTCGTACACGGTGTGCGTCAGAAAAACGATCTCGCCTACTACGACTATTTCACTCAAGACCTGCCTAATGACGAGTACATGGGTGAATTGATCAAGGCGCAGTTAACCTATCTACCCACCGTGACTCGCGAACCCTTTGAACGTCAGGGACGTATTACCGATCTTATGACAGATGGAACGCTGGCGCTCAACCCGGCCAGCGACCGGATTATGCTCTGTGGCAGCCAAAGCATGCTGCAGGACGTCAGTGCGGCTCTCGACGGGCTCGGCTTTGTTGCCTCGCCTAACCAGGGCACTGCCGGGGACTACGTTATCGAGCGAGCATTTGTAGAGCAGTAGTCTCTAGTCCTTTAGTCCTTTAGTCCTTTAGTCCTCTAGTCCTTCATCTCCAGCACGCTGCCTGTGCGTCGGAACGGGTCCAACACTCCTTTTTGTTACTTGAGGTAACAAAAACTTGCATATCTGTTGTTTTAAAGTAAAGTGCGCCGGCTGGTCTGACCAATTTGGCCAGACCAAATTTGAGGAAGCGCTTTACCTATGTCAGCCAAACACAATCAGATTGCAAACCATCTGATCACCGACATTCTTGACGGCAGTTATCGCGTGGGCGAGCGTCTGCCCTCTGAGCGCGATCTCGCCTTACGCTTCCAAGCTAATCGCGGCGCAGTACGCGAGGCCATGAAAACGCTACAGCAAATCGGCTTAGCAGATATCCAACCAGGTGGCGCCCGAGTAAAGCAGCGCAACCAGGCCAGTCTCGATGTCATCGGGCATATTCTGAATCGCGGCGAACTACCGGATAGAGAGGTCGTCGACCAGATTCTAGTCGTCATTAATAACCTGTTAGCCCTCGCGGTGGAACAAGCCATACGCGTGGCGAGTGACGAAGAAATGGAAGCGATTTGCGCGGCAACGCGCCCGTTTTATCAACAGCAGTTAGGACAGCTCGAGCACGGCCTTGCCCGCATCAACCTACTGCAAACCGCTATGCAGGCGAGCAAAAATCTGCCACTGCAGCTCATTGCGCGATCTCTGTTTGAGCAATTCGCGCCAAACATGGAGCCTCTTGCCGATTTCGTGCAAACAGATCACACCACCTACGCAACCTATGCGAAGAAACTTGAGGATGCGCTGCAGGCTCGGAATACCGACGCGGTGAGAGAAACCATCGAGGCCTTTGCGGCACTTAACCGCGAAAGCTTAATCAAGGCCTATACGGCAGCGCAAAATAAAACCAACCATTCCACCGCTCAGCCTTTGCAGGAGACCGCCTCGTCATGATCCGCACTTTGTTGATTCCCCTTGGCATTTTAGCGACCTTCATTTTTGGTGCCGCAACACTGATGGCGACCGCACCAACCCTGTCGCCAGAACCGGTGAAACCCACGCCGTTGACGGTACGGGTAATCGACGCACAGCCGCAAACCCTGACCCTCACTGTAACATCCCAGGGCACAGTGAAACCGCTCACTGAAAGCCAGTTGATCCCCGAGGTCTCAGGCAAAATAGAATGGATGTCGGATAGCCTTGTCGTCGGTGGTTTCTTTGCCGAGGGTGAGGAGTTAGCACGGGTCGAAAGTCTCGACTATGAGACCGCTGTAAGCCGAGCCGAAGCCGCCTTGCTGCGCGCCGAAGCGGAACTGGAACATTCCAAGTTCGAGCTTATGCGAATGCGCAGCTTGGAAGAGCGCAAATTAGCCTCGCGTTCTAATCTGGAGAACGCACTGCGCATGTACCGGGTTAATACCGCAGCACAATTAGACGCGGCGGCCAATCTGAGACAGGCGCAGGAAAATCTGAAGCGCACAACTTTATTTGCGCCGTTTACCGGCCTAGTGCGCGCCAAAAGTGTCGACATTGGTCAATTCGTCTCCCGCGGACAACCTATTGCAACCGTATATGCCAACAGCTCGGTTGAGGTACGGCTGCCGGTGGCGGATCGGCAATTGGCATTTCTCAATATCCCGCCCACCCAGCGCGGGGAATTGCCACTAGAGTCCCAGCCTTCGGTAAAGCTGACCGCGAACTACGCGGGGCAGCAACTACAGTGGACGGGCACGATTGTGCGCACTGAGGCCGAGATCGACAGATCGAGCCGCATGGTGCAGTTGGTAGCACGTGTGGATAACACCAATGCTGATGTGGCGATTTCAGTCGGCCAATTCGTCAACGCAGAGATTTCTGGCCGCGACGCCGAGAACGTTTTTGTATTACCTCGATCAGCGCTGCGCAACGACAACAGCATTTTGATTGTCGACAATGACAATAAGCTGCGCTTCCGCGACATCGAAACACTGCGCCTTTATGAGGACACCATCTTGATCAGCGGCGGACTCGCCGCCGGCGAGCGCATTTGCATTTCTTCAGTACAGACGGCTATCGACGGCATGTTGGTTGATCCAAGCATGGTACAAAACACTTCCGTGCTGGCAGTGGGAGCGCGCTAATGCATACCGCCATTCGCTGGTTTGCAAACAATTCTGTTGCCGCCAACCTATTAATGATCGTAATGGTGCTTGGTGGCATTTCCGGGGCGTTAACCACTAATCAAGAGGAATTCCCTAACTTCGAAATTAAGGTTATTAACGTTTTCGTACCGTATTTGGGCGCCGCACCGGTCGAGGCTGAGAAAGCTGTATGTATTCGCATTGAAGAGGCCATTGANGGCGTTGAGGGGATCGAAAGGGTATACGGCACAGCCATCGANGGGGGCTGCTCAGTNGCCGCCCAGCTGTTCAGCGATGCCGATGACATCACTGCATCCAACGAAATAAAAAGCCGNGTGGATGCTATNAATAACCTGCCTATCGAGACTGAGAAACCNAACGTATCGAAAGTCGCATTCACCCGCAGGGTTGTGCAAATNGCGGTGTTCGGCGATGCCACCGAGCGTGAACTGAANGAACTAGGCCGGGAATTACGCGACAAAATCGCCGCCAGGGAAGGCATATCCCAGGTTGCTGTGGAATACACACGCCCCTATGAAATTTCGATAGAAGTCTCTGAAGAAACACTAAGACGCTACGGCTTAACTCTGCAGCAAGTTGCTCAATCCATTCGCACCGGTGCACTGGATATGCCGGGTGGCACGCTGAAGACTGAAAACGGCGAGATTCTTATCCGCACCATGGGCCAAGCCTATCTGGGTACAGAATTTTCAGACATCGTCGTTATGACCCGGCTCGACGGCACCCGNGTGACACTTGGCGAACTCGCCGANATAAGGGACTCGTTTGAAGAAGGTGATCTACTGGCCGCATTCAACGGCGCACCCGCCGTAATGGTCAACGTCTCGCAGGTGGGCAGCGAAGATCTAATCGCGATCGCAGCGGATACCAAGGAGATCGTCAAGCAATTCAATGACGAGTTGCCAGAGGGCATCAGCACCAATATCTGGATCGACACGTCTTTAGAGCTACAAGAGCGAATGTCGGTATTGTTAAAAAATGCCGCTGGCGGCTTGATGCTGGTGCTGGTGATTCTGGCCTTATTCCTACAATTCCGCTTGGCCATGTGGGTGGCCATTGGTATCCCTGTNGCGATGATGGGCACCCTAGCAATAGTCCCTTTTACCGATCTAACTATCTCAACCATGACAGTTTTGGGATTCATTCTTGTTCTGGGTATTGTGGTGGATGACGCCATCGTTGTAGGTGAGAGGGTTTATGCCCATGAACAGATGAACAAAGAGCCCATGCAGGCAGCGGTAGAGGGAACATGGGAGGTATCGGTTCCGGTTATTTTTGGCGTGCTAACCACCATCGCTGCGTTTCTGCCGCTGATAATGGTCGATGGTCAAATGTCTGGGTTTTTCGCACCACTAGGCTGGATTGTCATTTTCGCGCTGGTGTGCAGCATCATTGAATCACAATTAATCCTGCCTTCACACTTAGCGCATCGCAGCCGCAAAGTTGCAGTAACTGGGTTTGCCGGCCGATGGAATAAATTTCAAGGCGGCCTGGCCAAGGGCTTGCAAGATCTCGCCAACGAGACCTATCGGCCATTTTTAGAGCTTGCTATNAGCTGGCGCTACGCTACGGCCACCACCTGTCTGGGGTTGTTGATCTTAGCGTTCGCTCTCATAGCAAGTGGCCGCGTCAACTTCGGTTTTTTCCCAGCGGTTGAGGGCAACCGNATCTATGCCGGCTTGGAACTGCCCGAGGGTGTAGCCGCTGAAACCACCCTGCAGGCCGCACTGCANATGCAGCGCGGTGCCCAGGCGCTAAACGACGAAATCGTCGAAAAATATGCTCTGCCCCAGCCTCTNGTGCGCAACACACTGTCCAGCGTTGGTCAAAAGGTAGACCGCAACGGCCCTGGCGAACCACCGGGGCCCGGGCGCAGCAACCTAGCGGAAATTGTCATTGATATCGTGCCGTTTGAGCAGCGCGGCAAATTGACGGCGAAGGAAATCGCTAGCCGCTGGCGCGAATTAGTAGGGCCAATTCCCGACGCGGTGAAATTATCTTTCGATGCATCAACCTTTAGCGCCGGCGAGCCTATCGAGTTTCGTCTGCAAGGCACCGATATCGAGGTACTGCGCACCGCTGCTGAGGAGTTGAAATACGAACTCTCAAGCTACCCTGGGGTGTTCGACATCGCCGACACCTTTCGCTCAGGCAAACAAGAGATTCAACTCAAATTGCTGCCCGAGGCGCGCAATCTNGGTTTGACACTNAACGACTTAGCCAGCCAAGTACGCAACGCTTTCTACGGAGTGGAGGCGCAACGCATTCAGCGCGGCCAAGACGACGTTCGCGTAATGGTGCGCTTCCCCGAGAGCGAGCGCGCGTCCGTCGGTGACCTNGAGGATATGTACATACGCACGCCCGAGGGCAGCCAAGTACCTTTCTACAGCGTTGCACAATTTGAGGTCGGTCGGGGGTTTTCACAAATTCGCCGCCTCGACGGTCAGCGGGTGGTTGAGGTCAGCGCCGATATAGACCGATCCATGGCGACGCCAGAAAGCATCATGGCGGATATCAANAACAATCTCATCGGCCAGATGCAAGAACGCTATCCATCTGTAGTTTTTGATGTTGGTGGCGAGCAAGAGGAGCGGAACTCGAGTTTTACCAGTCTCGGCATTGGCCTGTTATTTTCGTGCTTTGTCATCTATGGCCTGCTGGCGATCCCATTGAAGAGCTATCTGCAGCCTGCCGTGATTATGAGTGTTATTCCTTTCGGCGCGGTCGGCGCGATCGTTGGCCACTATGTGCTTGACGTGCAACTGATGTTCTTCTCCGCCTTAGGCATTGTCGCTCTTGCTGGAGTAGTGGTTAATTCATCACTGGTCTTAGTGGATTATGCGAACCGCCAACGCCGCGAGGGAATGGATCCATTGAGCGCCATATGCATCGCTGCGGTGACCCGATTTCGGCCCATTATCCTCACCTCTGTGACAACCTTTGTTGGTTTAATCCCGTTGATGACAACCTTCAACCCAGCGACCTACCCGTTTCTCCCCATAGCAATATCTCTGGCGTGGGGAGTACTGTTCGCGACGGTCATCACCCTTTTGCTAGTGCCCTGTCTATACATAATGATAGAAGACCTAATGCATCAGCGTGATCGGTTACTGAGCATTGTCCGAGATGGCCTAGGAAAAAAAACACCGCCGCATCAGGCCTAAACTAGGACAACAGGTGGACCAAATAATCACCGCAAAATTCGCTAAGGTGAACTTTTGACCATGGGATCGNTGAACGACTTGGGGTAACATCGGNNNCATTCAGAGAGACTTACAAGCAAGNAAAAGGGGGCACAACATGGCAGAAGCCGTATTCGAAAACCCAGATCTATTTGATCTGACCATGTCCGAGGAAGCACAGCCACTGCTNGACGCAGTGAAAAAGCACATTAAGGAAAACGTCGATCCGATTACCGAGGAATACCATCGCCTTGGTGAGGGTCGTAAAGAACGCTGGGGCTATGGCGATGGCCAACTAGAGCTACTGGAAACCGCCAAGCAGAAAGCCAAAGACTCTGGCCTTTGGAACTTCTTTCTCCCCGACGCAGAAACCGGTGAAGGCCTAAGCAACCTAGACTACGCGTTCATNGCTAACGAACTGGGCAAAAGCCCNCTCGCTTCCGAAACACTGAACTGCAGTGCGCCAGACACAGGCAATATGGAAGTANTAGAGCGTGTGGGTACTCCAGAGCAAAAGGAACAATGGCTGAAGCCACTGTTGAACGGCGAAATCCGTTCCGCTTTTGCCATGACCGAGCCGGGTCTGCCTTCTTCAGACGCAAAGAACATCTGCACTGAAGCTGTANTAGATGGTGACGAGTGGGTAATCAACGGTGAGAAATACTACATTTCCGGCGCCGGTGATCCACGCTGCAAAGTAATGATTACCATGGTNAAGACCAGCCCAGANGCGCCNGCGCACAAGCAGCANTCGCAGATTCTTGTGCCCATCGATGCTAANGGTGTAAACATTCTTGAGGGCATGGAAGTATTCGGTCACGACGATGCTCCCCATGGCCACATGCACATCCACTTCGATAATGTTCGCGTACCCAAGGAAAACATGTTGTTGGGCGAAGGCCGAGGCTTTGAGATCTCTCAAGTGCGGTTGGGACCNGGACGAATCCATCACTGCATGCGCTCAATCGGNGTTGCCGAACGCGCACTGGAAATGATGATTCGCCGCTCTACCACGCGCCATGCTTTCGGTAAGCCGATCATTCAACTCGGCAAGAACATCGAACTCGTTTCACGCGCGCGCATCGAAATCGATGCCTGCCGCCTAATGGTCCTCCAAGCCGCCAAAGCTATGGACACCCTAGGCAACAAGGAAGCACGTGTTTACGTCAGCGCCATTAAAGCGATGGTGCCGGAAAAAGTNTGCAACATCATCGATCAGGCAATTCAGATTCATGGCGCCACCGGCGTGTCACAGTGGNCTCCACTAGCACGCATGTATACCGGACAGCGCACACTGCGAATTGCCGATGGCCCTGATGAGGTGCATCACATGGTTGTTGGGCGCAANGAAGTNCGCAAGTACGAGGGGCAAGCCTATACCGCCATTGACGATAAGCTGGTGAACAAGCCTATTCGTTAAACGGCACTGCTTCGGCGAAAAAAGCCCGCNCTNGCGGGCTTTTTTTTGCCTGGAGATNAGGCACTGTCAAATTCTTAAAACAACTCAAGTACCCCGCCCCCATTAATGTATGCCATTATTGGATCAAGGTGAGCGCACCAAATAATCGTATCTCGAACCACGCTCACGATAACCAAGGACCCAATATGCAGAACACTGCGGCTGCATCCAAAAACGCGCGNAATGCGTTGGCATTGTTATTTTGTGCCTACGCGTTATCTATAACTGATCGCATGATTCTGTCGGTATTGTTCGAACCCATTCGTCTTGAGTTTGGTGCATCCGATACCCAGATGGGTCTGCTCGGCGGTCTGACTTTTGCTTTGTTTTACGCGACTTTAGGTGTGCCTATTGCGCGCCTCGCNGATCGCCAACAGCGGCGCTTAATCATCGTCTTTTCGCTGGCTTTATTTTCCCTCATGACCGCCATGAGCGGCCTCGCCACCAGCTTCTTGTTGTTGTTTTTATTCCGCATTGGCGTGGGCATCGGCGAGGCTGGTGTTAACCCNGCCAGCCAATCCATCATTGCCGACTACTATCCACAACAGCGCCGGGGCATGGCTATGTCGGTACTGGCCGTGGGCGCCCCAGTGGGCATGATTACAGGTTTTTTGGTGGGCGGCACGGTCAGCGAATATTACGGCTGGCGCGCGGCACTGTATGCCGTTGGCTTGCCCGGCTTAGCTTTAGCGGCGGTTATGCTGTTNATGCTGCGCGAACCTATTCGCGGNAANTCAGACGACCAAACNGCGCACCCTGATGCCCAAAACAGCATCAGTTTCCTCGTCAGCGTGAAATTCATGGCCACCAATCCCGCCATGCGCCAATTAATCATTGCCTCTACCCTTACAGGCATGGGTACTTATGCTGCCTCNACCTGGATTCCGACTCTNTTTATTCGCGTACACGAGCTTTCGCAAAGCCAAGTTGGTCTGTTAATGGCAGGGCTGTTTGGCGCCCTCGGNGCCGCAGGTACTTTAATTGGCGGCAAGTTATTCGATCGCCTGTCGCTCAAAGCACCCGGCCTAGGCGTGCGTATGATCGCCATCGCGCAACTAGTAGTGATTCCTTTTGCATTGGTCGCCTATTCCGTCGACTCTTTGCCGCTGGCCATCGGCTTTTTCATTGTGCCCGCCTTTGCAGCGAATTTTTTCCTAGGGCCCTCACTGGCACTGATCCAAACCCTCGCACCATTGCGTATGCGAGCCACTGCGGCGGCTATCAAGATGTTCTGCCTTAATCTTGTGGGCATGAGTTTGGGGCCGCTGNTTGTCGGCTTAATTAGTGANGCCTTGATGCCAACCTACGGTGTTCAATCATTGCCCATAGCTTTGGGCGCTCTNAGTATCTTTGGCGTATGGCCAGCCCTACATTTCTGGCTNTGTGGCCGAGCGCTCCAGCGCGCAGCGNCACAAGAAAACTAAGCAGGATCAGCGACAAAGCGATTATCGATCCGCTGCAGCCATACGCTTACNGGTGCCTGCAATAAATCCACTAATAAAGGCATATCCAATATGTCGAGCACATCGCTCTGCTGCTCTGGGGTAAATGACTGAAAGGCGCGCTGGGCACGCTGACCTAGCCANACGGCGTATAAATCAGTTTTGTGCTCATAGTCATCNCCGNTGTAACGCACCGTTTTGGCGGCCCACATCGGCTGGTCATGCTCAGAGTCAAGCACTGCACCCTGCGCAGGTGACTGCGCGCTCATGACCTGATCAAAGACCAATGATCCTAAGACAAATTTTTGGCCAAACTGCGATGCGATAAACCTAAGCAGATCAAGAGCTGTAGCCGGCACTTCGTCATTGGGCAGATAGGCAATCGGAACATCGAAAAACTCCGGCGACTGTACTTCCGGCGTCAGCATTTGTTCAACCCAGCGCAGCGTCCGAGGGCCGTGATTTTGCATCATCCGCAAACCTGCCGGATCACGCCCTAGGTGTGCGTGCAGAGCTCCCATAATGGCGTAGTCTGCGGCACTGGGNTGCCCACCCAGAAAATACGGGTGTTGAACCAAGTGTGCTTCAAAAAGCTCGAGTAACTGGCGGTAGGTCTCATCAAGCTCCNCGCGCATTTCCGGAGTGGATTCNGGCAGGCCNTAACTCATCATTCGATCGGCAATCAAATTACCGTACTTGAGCAGTTCCTCATCGCTGCCCTGAGGCTTGAACGAACGGCCAAAATCGCTTTTTACAAAGGTGTAGTTCTCGGCAAATAACCACCTATGCAGCCAAGCTAAGCGCACTAAGCCCTCACTGGCTAGCAGTTCCATCAAATGCGTAAAGATGCGCTGCTTGGGTGTTTGTGGGATCGCCGGTAAATCGGCAAAGCGCGTTTCCAGATAATCCTGGATAGCCACCGTATCCTGCACGACGGTACCTTCTGGGGTGAGCAATTGCGGGATTCGGTGGCTTCCGGAAGCTGGTCGGACCTTGCTGCG
The DNA here is from genome assembly GCA_002690405.1 of Gammaproteobacteria bacterium. GTDB lineage: Bacteria > Pseudomonadota > Gammaproteobacteria > Pseudomonadales > Azotimanducaceae > UBA4421. The sequence goes on along the minus strand of NZEI01000056.1, from coordinate 6,951 downwards.
AAACAGCGGATCACTGGGCAGCCGTTCTACAAAGGGGATGCCTTTCTTACGCAGATAGCTCCGGCTCTTCGCCGTGTAATAAGACGCATAAGAACCATAAAGAATGTAATGATCTGCCAACACAACCCCCTATCACCGATCAGCTTTTCTAATGAACAACATTAAACAACATTGCATTGAAACTGTCATTGCAGGCCTATCGTCATCCCTAAGTGGTGCTAAGCTCTGCCTAGNACCGACTCTGGAGACTCAATTTGACACGCACACGCTGGATCCTNCTCNCAATCACCGGCTTATTNGTGCTGCTGGTTTCAATGCTATTCCGCGGNGACCTGCCAGCCGCCGAAGTCGACGCCAAATACAGTANCGACGCNTCGCGATTTCTATCCATGGCAAACGGCGCACGCGTTCATTACCGGGACGAGGGTAATGCCGACGGCACTGCTGTAGTGCTGATTCACGGCGCTATGGCCTCGTTACATACTTGGGANCCCTGGGTCGCNATTCTGGGTCAACAATATCGCGTCATCACTTTAGANCTACCTGCTCATGGGCTAACCGGCCANGTNCCNGANGGCGCCTANGGCGCNGANGCGTTTACCGAAACCATTCANGCAGTGGNCAACGAATTAGGGATCGAGCGCTTTGTCCTCGGCGGNAACTCCATGGGCGGAGGCGCAACTTGGCGCTACGCCCTGGCTCATCCGGACCGCATTCAAGCGATGATTCTGGTGTGCTCAGTCGCCCCCGGCAGTTGGCGTCAATCCACGACAGAAGAAACGGCTACCGACGAGTCAGAGCGCGCCACGCCCATAGCATTTTCGCTCTTGCGCCAAGGCTGGTTCCGCGCGATTGCCCGTTACCTAGATCCGGCACCACTGGTCGAACAGGGCTTGTTGTCTGCGTATAACAACAGTCCTGTAGTGAATCAGGCACTCATCGACCGCTATTACGAACTAAGCCTACGAGCAGGCACCCGCGCGGCAATTCTCAATCGCTCAAATAGTTACAGTCGCGATCCGGCGTTGGAAGACTTGAGCGTATTGGATCAACCCACACTCGTGATGTGGGGCGCACAAGACAGCCTTATTCCGGTGAGCGTGGCCGATCAATTTGCCGAGCGTCTACCGAATACCCAAGTTGTCGTCTATGAGGATCTCGGGCATATCCCTATGGAAGAAGACCCTCAGCGCAGCGCAGCTTCTGTGCTTAATTTTTTAACGCAACTTCCCGCCGGCGATAATTGAATAGCCGCTATGTCAGACAATAGTAAATGGGCACTGGCGTTGGGTTACGCGGGGGTAGTGCCAGTAGCCGGACTGCTGGTTTTGGCCTGGAGCGGCGCCTGGCAGCATCAGGCAGTCAATTCAGCAATAATTTATGCCGCACTCATCCTGAGTTTTCTCGGCGGCATTCATTGGGGATTCGCCACATCAGGCTTTGCATCAAAAAAACATTTCTTGATCAGCGTTGTTCCAAGTCTGTGGGCTTGGATGGTTTTTGCCGCTCCAGATTTTTTCACCTTGCTGGGCATCATTTTTGGTTTGATAACATTTTTAGTTTACGAGCAAAGGTGCGATTTAATCGAAAAGTATCCTGAGTGGTATCTACCCCTGCGGAAACACCTAACTTTCGGTTTGAGTATTAGCTTGGCAGGGCTGCTACCGATTGCGCTCCAATAGTTGACGACCTTTCTAAATCTCGCATATCACTAAACACAATACTGCGACCGCAAAATCGGCGTTTTGCCGGAAAAACGGCAAGTAATTGCCGCTTTGCTTTCCTATTTTCAATAAGGCGCCAATACGTTCAACGCTCCAGCTACTCGCCCCTTGGGCATGGATTTTGCAGTTTTCAGAGGGATTATTAAAAACTGTCAAAATTTTTACATCAGGGGAGCCATTCAGTGTTCTAAGCCCCCGATATAACGACTTTAAATTGGAGGCTGAGTTTTGAGCCTAACGACCAATATTCCAAACGCTAGCTTGATCGCGCAGAGTAGCGCGGTTAGTGCCGAAAAAACTGTCGAAATTGCGATGGAGCGACTGGGAACAGGATTGAAAATAAATCGAGCTGGCGACGATTCAGCAGGCCTGGCCATTGCGCAGCGCCACAAAGCTAATATTCTCGGGTTGGCCGGTGCAGTAAGGAACAGTGCGAATACCCAAAGCATGCTTTCAGTCGCCGATAACGCTCTAGCTGGCGTCGGCGATACGCTTGTCAGAATCAACGAGCTGGCAGCTTCGGCCCAGAACCCAGCCATCACCAACAGCGAACTCAAGATGATTCAAAAGGAAATTGATCATCTCATCGCCGAAATAGATAGAAACTCAAACAGTACTCACTTTAACCAAACCGCTCTTTTGGACGGAACTCTCAAGAATTCAACTGCCCTGGTGGGCGCGCAAGCGGGCGACGGTATTTCGTTCTCTATCGCCAAGGCGTCTTCATCATCGCTTGGAGCCTATGTTTTTTACGCCGACGGTGTCGCTCCAAGCACAGCGGCTGCAAGCGCCGCGGTCAATCCAGTTACGACAGCAGAGGACATTACTGTCAAAGGATCGATTGGCTCCTACAAATTCAATGCGATCAACGAGGAATCGGCAAAAAACTTGGCTTCCCGCATTAACGCCAGAAACGAGCTTACCGGTGTGCAAGCGCGCGCGCAAACAGTAGCGCTTCTGTCATCCACTAGCGCAAACGATGAGCCAGTCCGGCTTTTGATCAACGGATCTGTCACTGACCAGTTTAGCTTCTCATCGACAAATTTCCGTGAGGCTAAGCTAGCGATTAACAGACTCACGAACGTAACAGGCATCAGCGCAGAAGCGACAAATGGCGGAATTAGAGTGAAAAGCGCTGATGGTGACGACATCACAATCGAAAATATGGAAGCAACCACGGACCTGCGCGTCCGCAAAGTCTCCGCTGACGGCTCAAACTATGTCGGGCCAGAAGTTGAGCTACAAGCCAGTGGTAACAACGACGCTACTCGAGTAACCGGGACCCTTATGTTGTCCTCGAGTGAGTCATTTGGCGTGAGCGAGGATGGCGCTACTAGCAGCGAAAACATCGTAATCCAAACGGACGCTTCTATTTCTCAGACGCTTGGTGATGTTTCAATCATTAACGGCTTTATCTACCTTGGCACTGGAGGCAACGCCGATGCTATAGGAAGCATCGACCCTATCCAAAATGGGCAGAACGGGCAGCCGTTGAAAATCAATCTCGGGCAATTCGGCAACAACGATTTCGAAACTGGGAATTCAGGTGACACGACAATAAGCGGCTGGAGCGTTAGCAATAATCAAATCAAACTAAACGGAGCCAGCACACTTGGTGGCCAACCAACCGCAACAGACACCGACTTCCCAACACCAACAGCAAATGGCTTTGCAGCGCCTTATGACCAAATGACACCCAGCAGTGCAACTTATCGGACCGAACTCTCAACTGAGACGTCGAGCGGATCCGGCTTATCCGTGAGGATGCGTTCCACAGGGGTGAGCGTGAACGGTTATGGCATTGTGCATGGCCCAGCTATCGTGAGTGACTCCTCCGTCAAACTGAATCCCGGCGACTCGGTTAGCTTTGAATGGCGTGCCACGGGCGGAGGAGATGCCTACGACGTGATTGGCTACTTGGTCGACGAGAACACGGGGCATATTGAGGAAATCTTGAACGAAACCGGAGCCGATGCATCGGCCTCTACCAGTTGGACAACGGTCACTCGAGACATCACCACGTCAGGAACGTATAAATTTGTCTTCGTGGCTGGCACCTGGGATGCAACAGGGGGAACCGTAGCCGGCGCGCAGCTGTATATCGACAACATTGCAGTCTCACAGAATAGCAAAGCACCCCTGGCTGATGACATTGTCGGACAAATTCGCACTGCGCTCACAACTTCCAGGAACGGCTATATGCAACCCCTAGAAATGCTATCTACCGGAGACGAACTAAGCTTCACCATCACCGAATCTAACGTAGCTACTTTAGTCCCTTTAAAAACGCTTGATCTACNAGCGCACGATGGAGCAGCGATGGCTAAAACACTNGCGTTCAATAGCCTGAACCAGGTCGTGACCGCGAGGGCAGATNTNGGTGCTTTAAGTAATCGACTNAATAGCGCCNCGGAGTCTGCGATGATTATCAAAGAGGGCGTGACATCCGCAAAAGGCAAAATTCTTGACGCTGATTACGCCCTTGAATCTGCACGCTTCGCTCGAGGCCAAATNCTTAAAGAAACCTCCACTTCGTTACTCGCGAAATCAAACGACTTAAATGAGGTGGTTCTGAACCTATTAAAGGACGACTAAAACCGGAATTCTCTAGCGCAGTGACTATAAATCTTAGTCTGCATAAAATTAGTGGAGTAACTGGAGAAAGTGTATGACGTCACCGTTTCTTTTAGCCAACGCTCAGCAGCAAGTCGGTCAAGCCCTCGGCATAAGTCCTTGGGTTTTTATTGACCAGGTTCAGGTCAATGTATTTGCCGAAGTCACGCGCTGGCGCACACCAGGCCATTGCGACCCCGAGCACGCCAAAACAACCCCCTATGGCGGCACGCTATTGCACGGCTTTCACGCCATCGCCTTACTTTCACATTTCTACAAGAGCTCACAACTGTGGCCGGAGGATGGCCGCAATCCCTTGAACTACGGTCTGGATAAGGTGCGGATTCTACAGCCGATCATTATTGGCGACGGGGTACGGTTGCGTTCTCATATTTCGTTACTAGACGCCCAGCCCAAGGCCAACGGTGACATGTTGCTGAAGACTCAACACGACATTGAAGCGGACGGAGTGGAGGGTAACGTTATCTATGCCGAGTATCTCACTTACTGGCACGGCGTCTGACTAGATACGAGGGCNCCGCAACATNCTCAATATGTTNNGGCGCCCNGTCNTTCAGCCTTATGCGACTTCGTCGCTTTCTTCGATGCGGAATTTCAGGTCATAGTTCTTTAGCGGCAACTGCCTAACTCTAGAACCCGTTGCATCAAAAACCGCATTGGCCAAGGCTGGCGCGATCGCCGGCGTACCTGGCTCCCCTGCGCCACCTACGGGACCTCCGCTATTGATTACATGAGTTTCAATGACCGGTGAATCTTGCATGCGCAANATCTGGTAATCGTGGAAATTACTTTGGGCTACCGCGCCATTCTCGATGGTGACTTCGCCGAACATCGCGGCACTAAGGCCGTAAATAATTCCCGATTCAATCTGCGCTTTCAGCCCATCGGGAGAAATCGCCAGACCCGGGTCTACGGCGGCAACCACACGATCCACTTTCACATCGCCGTCGGTCACTGTCACCTCAACAACTTCTGCCACCAAGGTACCAAAAGATTCCTGCAAAGCGATGCCGCGACCACGCCCTGGCGCAAGCGGTTGCTCCCAACCGGCTTCTTTAGCCGCTTTGTTCAGAACCGCNAAATGCCGTGGCTTATCGCGTAGCAAATTCGCCCTAAACTCATATGGGTCCACTTCCTTGGCCGCCGCTAACTCATCNATAAACGATTCGGTGAAGAAGCCATGCTGAGTGTGGTCAACACTGCGCCAAGCACCAAACGGAATGTTCGTCGGACTCGCAACATAGCCGATATCTTGGGAACCCACTGCATAGGGAATCAACGGCGCCTCTGCAGGCTCATGCTTGTCTACATAGGTGTTTTCCCAAGATGCAACCTCACCGTTTGCATCGATGGCTGCGCGGAAGCGACTGCGCACCGCCGGACGGTAGTAGTCCTGACGAATATCCTCTTCCCGCGACCAAATAAGCTGTACCGGGCGCTGCACCTTTTGCGCCAGCAGCGCCGCTTGAATCGCATAATCTGGATTCGCCTTACGGCCAAAGCCACCCCCCATAAAATGGTTATGCACTTTCACATTCCCAGGCTCCATGCCCAGAGCTTCAGCTACAGCGTCACGAAACCCCAAAGGATTCTGGCAACCGATCCAGAGCTCACACTGNCCATTTTGCACATGGGCCGTAGCATTCATGGGCTCCATACANGCGTGGGCGAGATAGGGTACGCGATACTCAGCCTCAACAACCTGAGCCGCGTTTTCAAGAGCCGTGCCCACATCGCCCTGCAAACGATCGTTTTCCCGCTCGACGCCAGCGGTGATGTCGCGATCAAACTGGGCAAAGATTTCGTCGCTGCCCATACTGTCACGACCATAGTGATTCCACTCGACCGCTAGCGCATTCAAGCCCTGTTTCGCTGGCCAGTAGCCTTCGGCAACCACGGCCACGGTTTCACCAATATTCTGCCTGCCCGAAAACGGATCTTCTTTGTTGGAACCAGGGAGTGTGACAACATCAATGACACCCTTAACCTGCTTCGCGGCACTGGCATCAAGCTTATCGACCCCACCGCCAAATACCGGCGCCCGTTGCACCGTGGCATAGACCATTCCTGGGACATGCACATCCATGGCAAATTGGGCACTTCCGTCGACTTTGGCCGGAATGTCACGACGTTGCACGTGGTGGCCAATAATTCTGAATTCATCGGCTGATTTGAGGCTGGGCGAAGACGGTGGCTGCATCTGCGCGGCCACCGCGGCAAACTCAGCATAGGGCGCGCGCCGGTTGCTGGCGGCATGGATCAGGTGGCTGGCCTCAGTTTGAATTTCCGCAGCCGGCACCTGCCAGGTTTGGGCTGCAGCCTCGACCAACATTTCTCGCGCTGCTGCACCGGCAATACGCATACCGTATTGCCCGGTGGAGCGAATACTTAAGCTGCCACCGGTAATTTGCATCGCCATGGACTGGGCAACCTTAAGCATCAGGCCGTCAAAGGTGGGTACCAATACTTGGGGCACCTCAGCATCGCCGATAATCCCGTAACCCAATAGGTAGTTCGCATATTCCGGCACCGGCGGCGCCTCTTCAAACTGCACCAGATCCCAGTCTGCATCCATTTCTTCGGCGAGCATTTG
>NZEI01000055.1 GCA_002690405.1 Gammaproteobacteria bacterium | reverse complement strand
GCTACTGTGTAGACATGAGCGCTAGCCAGTGCCCGCCAGCATTCTTCAATGCAGCCGCGCCCGTCTGCGATGTCTCCGGTGCATATCACCGCATCCACCGCTTGTTGCTCCAACCAACCCAATGCCTGCCGCAGACGTCGGTGTTCGCTGTGAACGTCCCCTATAATGCCGATTTTCTCAATCACCTAGTGCCGCGACGTTTTCCTTATCTAGTGCGAACACCGTGCCGATTAGTCAGTGAACGGGGCGTGAACTATCCGTCTGCAACAAATCCTTTCCAGCCATTCATATATTCGATAAACGTTTCGCTCAGCCCTTCCTGAGCTAAATGCGCTCGACTAACAGGCAGCGCGATCGGCTCAAACGAATCGTTATTCATAACTTGGCGCGGGTAGTCGTGGTGCAAAATCGCGCCGCGACCTATGGTGACAAAATCCACATCAGCAGCCAAAACATCCCGCACATGCTCTGCGGTCATGATCTTACCGGCCACCGTCAGTAACACCTTGCCTCTCGATAACTCAGCGAAGTGCGATAATAAAGACGATCCTTGATAGGCCTCTTCTTCTGGCAATTTGAACGAATCCCAGAGCGAAATGTCGAGAAAATCAATTTCTCCGCCGGCTATAAGCTGCTCACATACACTCAAAGCCTCTGCTAAACGTATACCGAACCGTTCCGGTGACAGACGCACGCCCAGCAAAAACTCTGGCCCGCAGGCCTGACGTATGCCATTAACGATCTCAAACAAAAGGCGTGCNCGATTTTCCAACGTCCCGCCATACTCGTCGTCTCTGCGGTTGTATAGCTCNCTNAGAAACTGACAGACGATGTAGCCATGGGCACCATGAATCTCGACACCATCGTAGCCTGCTTGCTGAGAGCGAACTGCGGCGGCAATAAAATCATCNCGCAGTTGCTTAACTTCTTGCANAGTAAGCGCTCTGGAACCGGTTTCTTCATCAGCGGATGGGCACACTGGTGTACTGCCAATAAGCTTTGCCGGCGAGCGCATACCAGCATGGTGTAACTGCACGACTGCAAGNCTATCTTGGGCTTTTATCGCCTCGGCCAAACGGCTATGACCCGCCAGATGATCGTCTGAAAACACCCCTAACTGACCGGGAAATCCTTGACCAATCTGTTGCACATGGGCGGCACAGGTCATCGTCAGGCCGAATTCGCCCTTCGCCCGAAGGGTCAGCCAGTTGAACTCATCCTCGGACAGAGTCCCATCTTCATTACTCTGGCAATTTGTGAGCGGTGCCAGCATAAAACGATTTTTCATGCGCTTTCCGCATGCAAACTCTATCTCGGTACTTCCTAACCCCACCATATCTCTCCCTAGTAAAATAATTTTCGGTATCTAAATGACTCGGGGGACCTTGCTCACGGTCGCCGTTGCCAAACCTANAAACGTGCGTTTTTCAGTTGCCCGTGGCGTGCAGCATAAAGCAAAGCAGCAAAATTGCTGCGGTCATCATCAACAACGCCCTGATTGTGCCCGTCATTTTCGGGTACTGGTAACGAACAATGCCGACCTTCTGTTGTTTCAACAGCAATGCCGCCAGAGTATAAATTAGTGCGACAAAAAAACCGGCGACATTCCACCAAAGCCAGGATATTTGCGGTGCACCAAGTGCCAAGGCGAGATTCACCAANAGACCTAAAACGAATCCCACTAGGGCAAACCGCTGCGGCACATCACGCAACAACAAAGCAGTGCAAAACAAAGCTAACAATGGGCCATTAAACATAGAGCCGACCTTGTTTACCGCNTCTAAAATGGTNGGCGCGATGCGCTCAACTTGAAACGANAANACGATACAGGCGATACCCCACATTAGCGTGAGCAAGCGCGACAATTGCAGCACCTGCCGATCATCAAGCTGCCAGTTNGGCCGCACGAAATCTTCCATAGTCGCNGCTGAAAGACTGTTGATGGCGGAGTCAATTGANGACATGGCTGCAGCCAATAGGCCTACCATGACAAGCCCGACAAAACCCGGAGCAAAGTTGCCCATGACATACATCGGAAATGCCAAATTGAAGTTGGGCTCACCTGCTCCAGTAAGTGGCAGCGATGCAATAAAGTCCGCATTTTGCCCAGCAAAAGCCGCCAATCCTAACCCCAGCAAACAGTAACTGAGCACTATCGGAAAACGCAGCAAGCCATTGAGTAGCAGAACTCTTTGCGATGCAGCATCAGACTGTGCCGAGAGAATTCTCTGGGTCTGACTTTGATCACACCCATAATAGGCCGCATAAAGAAAAAAGCCGCCTATTAGCATGGGCCAAAAGCCATAGTCCTGCCCGTCTAATCCCCAGTCATTGCGGATTACCGCTGTGCGCTCAGCGACGGCAAAGAAAGACCAATCTGTCGCATCACCAAGCAGCAGTAGACTGAAAACCACAGTGATAGACAGTAGCAGCAGCTGTATCAAGTCGCTGATGACAACTGCGCGCATACCACCTAATAGGTCATAAACTAAGGTCACACCCATNAGTAATAGCACAGCGACGAGGTATTCAACACCGAGCAACTGGGCCAAGATAAGTGTAACCCCGTATATAGTGACCCCCGTCGCCACCGCTCGAAAAAGCAGAAAACATCCGCTTGCCAACACTCTTGATTCGCGACCTAAGCGCTGNTCTAGTATTTCATATACGGAGATGACGCCCATCTGCCGAGCTGGGACGATAAGGAATATCAGAGCGGCCATTGCTAGCGGCACAGCTAACTCATATTGCAGCCACACCATACCGCCACCCACGGTAAATCCAACAAAGGCAGGTGCGCCAAGCAGACTGTTTGTCGAGCATTGAGTCGCTAATGTTGAAGCCGCCAAACTGCCACTGGACATCCCGCGCCCCGCTAAGAAGTAGTCGCTGCCTGAACGCTGACGTCGGCCCAGCCAACCCGCTAAGGNCAGCATGCCTGCCAAGTACAGTCCAATTACGCTCCAATCTACAAGCTGCATGCTAAAACCCTATCAAAGTTTGCCGGCGTGGTGCGACAACACAGGCCAATAAGAGTGCCTGAAAAATCAAAATAATCGTCTAAAGATGCAAATTACCTCGTTCATGCTAAAGTTCTTTTGACTCTAAGACGCCGGTNGCAGCNTGACCGTAACGATGATTGATCGCGATGATCGCATCGAACCATGCTCATTTAGCGGTGTCGCAATAAGAATAATTGGCCATCCANCGAGACCCGTGCATCTTGGCCCCAAGGACCCGACGCCTATACCCGCATGATCGACGACAACTCAGCCACGATTGGTAGCGAAACCCCACATCAAATGTCGCAAAGTGAGTACGCGCTTGTGCAAAATCTGACTGCGCTATACGGCGAGGGTGGAGCCAGCTATCTGGCCAAACGTCTCATGGCGATAGCCATGGGCGAGTTAATGTCAGGACCAGCAGATACACAGCGCCCACCGAATTTACTCTCTGCCAATGATCGGATGCTTATTTGCTACGGCGACAGCATCCGCGATGAGCCAGCGAGTCCCCTGAGCGCATTGCAGCGTTTTGCAGCCACTCATCTAAGCCAAAGCATATCGACTATCCATGTCCTGCCGTTCTTCCCCTCTTCTTCTGATGACGGCTTTGCAGTTATTGACTACCAAGCAGTCAGACCGGATCTCGGTGAGTGGTCGGACATCAATGAGCTGTCGGAGCACTTTGATTTAATGTTCGATTTAGTTATCAATCATTGCTCTCGTGAAAACCTATGGTTTGCCGACTTTATCGGCGGCAGAGCGCCCGGCTGTGACTATTTTCACGAGATGCCGTCCATGATCGGCTTGGAAAAAGTAGTACGGCCAAGAAATTCGCCCCTGCTTACAGATGTGCATACTTACCGGGGCGTGAAAAGGGTATGGACTACTTTTAGTGATGATCAGATTGATCTGAATTTCGCCAACCCGGACGTGCTTTGCGAATTTGTCCACGTGCTGTTCTCTTATATTGCCCAGGGTGCACGGTTTATCCGTTTAGACGCCATCGCGTTTCTGTGGAAGGAGTTGGNCACCAGTAGCATNAATCTTGAACAAACTCATTCTGTGGTGCGGGTTCTGCGCGCATTAATCGACGAAATGCAGACACAGACCTTATTGCTTACCGAAACCAATGTGCCCCATGCAGAGAACATCAGTTACTTCGGTGCCCAGGATGAAGCGCATTTGGTTTATCAGTTCAGTTTGGCACCGCTATTGCTTTACAGCTACCTATTCAACGACGGACAGTACTTGGGTCTATGGGCCCGACAGTTGAGNCCGCCGGCCCAGGGCTGTAGCTTCATAAACTTTATCGCCTCACACGATGGCATTGGCCTTCGGCCCCTCGAAGGTCTGGTACCCGAATCCGATATTCAAAACCTGACCGACAAAGTTCACNAGCGCGGCGGCTATGCGGCTATGCGCAGTGGTAAAGACGGTAAGGACACGGTTTACGAACTGAATATTGCGCTNTTCTCTGCATTTGGCGGCACCGTCAAGGACATTCCGGCCTATGTCGCGGCGCACCAATTAATGATGGCCTTTCAGGGCATTCCTGCACTTTATATAAATGCCTTGGTCGGCGGCTTGAATGACCTGCAAGGTGTGGAAAGCACTGGTCGCACGCGCTCTATTAATCGCGGTTCTTGGAACTTAGAGCCTTTGCTCACAACCTTGAACAGCGATGCCAACAATCAGTCAATTATATTCAAAGAGCTTTGCCGCAATTTACAGCTACGAGGCGCCCAATCAGCATTTGCACCATCAGCCCAGCAGCAGGTACTGGCCTACACAAGCAGCCATCTCTGGCTAAAGCGCGAAGCTGACGATCAGCGGATCTTCGTTGTCGCCTCTTTCAGCGATGCAAAGTCTGAAATCTCCGTACCCGATGAGGACACAGCTACTGGCCATGTTCTGGACGTTCTCACCGACGAAACCGTCGACTTGAGCCAGGCCATAACCCTCGCTCCCTACCAAGTGCGCTGGTTATCTATACCGCTCACTTAAGCCTTTGCACCCGCGTATTGCACCTGATCCTCAGCCACCAGTCGCTGAAAGTCACTAAATACCTCGGGGTAGACGCTGGTAACTCGATTCCAAGAGTGGATATAGGGTGTCTCTTCGCCGCTGTCTAAATAGGCCTTACCTGCCTTCAGGATATTCGCCGCGAACAACTCCACCGCTCGCTCTTCGGAGTCACGATCAAAGTGCAGGCCGTTCATTCGCGCGTCGTCATGGTAGGACTCAATCAAATCTAGAGCGATGCGCAAATAAGAAGCCTTGGTGCTGCGAACGGTTCCGTGCTCAAAAACAAATCCTAGGGTTGCCAAAATCCGGAACAGCGACTGGGTTATATCCACACTCATTCGCGATAAGCCCTTGGTGCTATCTTCTTGGGACAGCTCCTGATGCTTGTGGTCATAATTGTCGGCCACTTCAACCTGACAAACTCTGTTCGTAGAATGATTTCGATAGACCTCTGTCAGCACCCCAACCTCAAGCCCCCAATCCGCTGGAATCCGCAAGTCGCGCAGCACATCAATATGCATCGAAAATTCCCCAGCAAGTGGGTAACGGAAGCTGTCTAAATAATCCAAAAACGGATGCGCACCAAAAACTCGCTTCATCGAGCGTATCAGCGGCGATACCAACAACCGACTGACCCGGCCATTCATTTTGCCGTCGGCAACGCGCGCATAGAAACCCTTGCAGAATTGATAATTAAATTGCGGATTGGCTACCGGATAAAAAAGCCGCGCCAACATGCTGCGATCATAAGTTGAGATATCGCAATCGTGTAAGGCGACCGCTTGCACACCACCCAAGGACTGCACAAAGCCGAAGCAGTACCAAACGTTACAGCCTTTACCTAGGCTAGTGGGTGCCAGGCCTAGCTCGCTGAGACGCATCTGTAGGCTTTTCATCCTAGGACCATCATTCCAAATCACTGTATGTGGCTGGGGCAATACGCTGAAGTAGTCCAAGGCATGCTGGTACTCGGCCTCTGTCGCTCGGTCAAGTCCGATAACGATGTGCTTAAGATATTCGACCCCGGCAAGCTCCTGGACAATTTTTGCAAGCGCTGGCTGAGCCAGTTCGGAGTACAAACATGGCAGCACTAGGGTCATCGGGCAGTCTTTGGCAAACTCCGAGAGCTCCGTTTCTAGTGCATCCTGGGAGCGCGTAGACAAATTGTGCAGTGTTGTGATGATGCCGTTTTGAAAGAAATCACTCATAAAAATATATATCCAGTTTTAATCTGAGTAGTGCAACGTTAGGACGACAGTACTTCGATGACGGCTCGCGACCAGGCTTCATGACCTGCGCCACTGACCTCTACTAAGCGCCGTACAGTGGGCGTATCGGTCAAATAGTTTTTCATCTCAAAATGAGCAGCTGGCTCAGGATCATGCATAGCCGAGCACGAGAACAGCATGGCAGTTTCAGCAAGAGCTAGCATTGAGAGATCATTGGGGCCGTCGCCACAAACGATTACCGACAACCGGTTACTCGTTTGCCCCTGCAGCAGTGCAACCATTTCTGCTACCGCATCACTTTTTTGCCGCCGAGAGGTCGCAGTATAAAAACGCCCACCCTTTTGTAACAACAAACCGCGCTGGGATAGTTCACGTTCAAGAGCTGCCACGGACTCTTCTGAATTTAACCCAATCAGCGGCTCTGACGCCAAACGCTGTTTTGCCAAGTCTGCACCTTGCGGCGATAACTTTGTTAATTCAGAAACTTTTTTTTCGCTCAGCTCGCTAAAGCCACGAAACTCCAGTCCAAGTTGCTCACGCAAGCGTGCCAATTGCTCACATAGATCCG
>NZEI01000054.1 GCA_002690405.1 Gammaproteobacteria bacterium | reverse complement strand
GGCCCTGCCGTTTTACCGATAATTTCTAACCGCTCTTCACCACCCCCCACAGAGGAAATAAATTTGACCTGACCTAACTTGATATAGTTCCAACGCAAATCCATATCCCAGGTGTGGGTTACAGCGGCGCCAGCAAACGCTGAACACATAAACCCAAGTCCAATGCAAGCGCCCAAAGCCGCCTGCAACCAACCAAATCGCATCTGCATCAGTTTTAGACTACGGCTTCTATCAACGATGGTCCTGGTGTAGCCAGCGAGCGCTCTAACGCCTGATTGAAGGATTCAGCAGAATCCGCCTGCCAGGCATTCATTCCCATACCTTTGGCAAGAGAAACCCAATCTAAATCTGGACGGGTCAAATCGAGCATGCTCATGGCTTTCGGGCCAGGGTTGTGGGCACCAACACGAGCAAATTCGATTTGTAAAATCGCATACTTACGGTTGGCCAAAATAATGGTAGTGATATCTAGATTTTCCCGCACCTGCGTCCATAGTGCCTGCACGGTATACATGGCACTGCCATCAGCCTGCAAATTGATCACACGACGATCAGGACAGGCAATCGCTGCACCCGTGGCGGTGGGCAATCCATAACCAATAGAGCCGCCCGTTAGCATCAGCCAATCATGTGCCGGCGCAGACGCCGTGGCCATAGCAGAACCTGCTCCACAGGTACCGCCCTCATCCACAACGATGGCATTTTCTGGAAAGTAATGAGCCAAGGACTGGCCGACACTGATGGGGTTGAGTTCGCCCTGCGGTGCATCCGGACGCATTGGCTGGACCACAATCGGTGCCAACGCGCTGGCGCCAACGGCGTCACACAGCGCCTCCAAAGCGCCATCTACATCGCCGTCACGATCCACCAAAGTGTGAATCTGGCAATTGTCCGGCGTTAACCANTTGGGTTTNTCNGGATAGGCGAAGAANGTNATCGGTGGTTGACTGCTGACCAGAATCANATGNTCAACGCCTTGCAGCACATCCGCCGCCTGCTCACCGAAATAGGGCAANCGCAAAATNTCTGGTATGCCNGCNCCTCGNCGCATGCGNGNGATAAAGGTATCNCTAATNATNCGCGCNCCGGTTTTTTGNGCAATCTTATTNGCCANAATAAGGCGTGCTTCGGTCAAAATACCGTTCATCAAAATAACCGTAGNCTTGCCTGAATGGAGCGCAGCNGCAGCACTGTCTACACCCTCNGCATCCACAGGTTGAGCCGCAATCTTNGGCAATGGTGCGGCTTNNGCCTCNGTTCTATTCCACGCGGTATCCGCNGGCAAGATCAGACTTGCAACCTGNCCTGGTGGGCTCATTGACGCCTGCACAGCTTCGGCGCCGTCGCGNGCCACATCGTCNGCAGATTCAGACACTTTAAGCCAACCGCTCACNGGTGCGGCGATGCCAGCAACGTCAGAGCTCAAAGGCGCATCGTATTGCCGATGAAAGGTCGCATGATCACCAATGACATTGACTATCGGTGTCCGTGCTTTTTTCGCGTTGTGCAAATTCGCTAGGCCGTTACCTAATCCAGGGCCAAGATGAGTGAGCGTAGCCGCAGGTGTGCCGCGCATACGGCCAAATCCATCAGCTGCTCCGGTAACCACCCCCTCAAATAAACCGAGTACGCAACGCATCTTGGGATTGCTGTCTAGAGCAGCCACAAAGTGCATCTCCGAAGTACCAGGATTAGCAAAACAAACGTCCACTCCCGCCTCGACAAAAGTCTCTACCAGACTTTCTGCTCCACTTCTGTCTCGCTTCACACTATTTTCCTGTTGATCTGTCACCAGTCTTCCTTGCTGCTTCTGCCGAGCCAAGAAGATTACGGAGTTTGTTACCTCAAAACTAGCACCTAGACACACTGTTAGGCACTATGTTGACCTATGGCAGCCAACCTAGATCCCATCCAAGACCGATTACGAGCAACGCTTCCCGAAGCGCGCATCCAAGCTACCGCCCTGCCGGGTTTGTGTGACATTCAACTGGCCCTCATCAACGCTGATTTTTCCACCGCCCCCCTTGCACCAGAGACCATGCGCGCGGTGATCGCGAACCCAGCATACTGGGCATTTTGCTGGGGCAGCGGGTTGGCCACGGCCATTTGGCTGCAGGCCGAACCGCACCTCGTTACTGACAAGGTTGTCGCCGATATCGGTTGTGGTTCCGGGGTTGTAGCCATTGCCGCCTCGCTAGCAGGAGCGCGGGAGGTATTCGCCTGTGATATCGATGCAGACGCCCTGCTCGCTACCCGGATTAACGCTGAGTTAAACGGCTGCGAGGTAAAGCTGTGTCAGCATGTCAGCGAACTGCCTGCAGATCTCGACCAAGTTTGGATGGCCGACGTCCTTTACGACCGCAGCAATCTACCCCTAATTCAAGAGGTTAAAGATCGCGCCCAGAGCGTATTCATTAGCGACTCCAGAGTGTCAGATGTAGAGGACCCTGATTTTGCGATAGTGCATCAGGCCGAGGCTCTGACATTCCCTAATCTTGGAGAATTCGACGAGTTTCGACAGGTTCGATTCTTTCACTGCCAACGCTAAGCNGGCGTAATTGAAACATTTCTGCAGTCATTCNGACGCTGGAACCCTACTNACGTTGGCGTTACTCTCAAGGATCGAGATTTGAGGGGAATCCTAATGCATTACCAAGACATTATTTATCAGGTTGACGATCCAGTGGCCGTTATCAAATTTAATCGCCCGGACGCAATGAANGCTTTCACGCGCCGCATGCTGGCGGAAATACGCCATGCCCTTGCCGCGGCTGAGCAAGACGAGCGCGTCGTCGGTNTCGTGCTGACCGGCGAGGGCCGTGGATTTTGCCCTGGCATGGACATGAATGCCCTTGANGCAATGAGCGATGGCNATGGCGGCGNCAGCGAAAATCTGACAGAGCTCAAAGCGCAACCCGGCGATGCCGACTTGGGGCAAAATTTCCAAGTAACCTACAGCTATCTGATGTCCATTCGCAAACCCGTCATTGCGGCCATCAACGGCGCTTGCGCAGGCCTAGGACTCGCTATCGCTACCATGACTGATTTACGCATCGTCGANCGATCGGCAAAGTTCAGCACCGCTTTTTCCCAGCGCGGGTTAATTGCGGAACANGGCATCAGTTGGACCTTGCCCAGACTTATCGGTTCCGGCAACGCTTTGGACCTGTTGTGGAGCGCCCGCAAATTCACCGGCGAAGAAGCCAAATCTATTGGTCTTGCTGAAAGGCTCGTTGATGACGGTGAGTCACTGACCACCGCCATCGACTACGTTCGCAATCTGGCAGCGTCTTGTGCACCTANGTCGCTGCAGGTAATGAAAGCTCAGGTGTACCGCCATATGAATATGGAGCTTGGGGACGCGATGCGCGAGACCAATGATTGGATGGCGGCAAGCCTGCAACGAGACGATTTTAGAGAAGGCGTACGTTCCTTTATTGAAAAACGCCCACCTAATTTCGCCCGCGTCAACGCCGCGGACTAACCGCTCTCACTGGGGGATTAGCAGCATGAGCGAACTCATCTCTACCGATCTCAATTACAACGGTCGGCAGATCGTTGACGATCTGAACCGTTTGCTACGGCTTCGTACCACACCTATCGGCATGAAATTATTCGAATCTGTAGCGGAGATGGCGGCAATTGAGCGCATTCGACGCCCGCAGGACATTCATACCACGGATCAAATCGTTGGTCAGGCGGCGCGCAATGGCTGGACTGTGGGGATCACAGCAGCCGATCTGGTAGGCGCTCAGTGCAGTACGGTACTNGGCCTNCACCCGCGCGACGACCAATGGTTGTCTGGCGACCGCATGAACGGGGTCTGGTTTGGNAGTCAACAAGACGCTGCCGCNCATCAGCAGGCGATGGATGTTGTAGAACACGGCAAGTACGAGGCCATGGCTGTAAGTCCACTCGCCAGCGGCCGCTTAAACCCACCAGACATCTGTCTGATTTACGCCACNCCTGCCCAAATGATNNTATTTATCAATGGCTTACAGTGGACGGGATACAAAAAATTAGACTTTAGCTGCGTTGGCGAGTCTGCCTGCGCCGACTCTTGGGGGCGCGCATTGGCCACCGGCGAACCCAGNCTCTCTCTGCCNTGCTACGCAGAACGGCGTTACGGCGGGGNCATGGAAGATGAGCTGCTCATGGCTATTCCCCCGGGATTTTTGCCGAAAGTGATCCAAGGACTAGAGGCACTATCAGCCAATGGCTTGCGCTATCCCATACCGTCCTACGGCATAAACAATGACGTAAGAGCGGGNATGGGCGCCAGCTACTAGCAATTTGCCACTATGAAATCCGTCAAATCGTGACCAGACAAACTTGGCAAACATCTGTCAACTTCTAGTAAACTCCGGCTGGAGACACCAGAATCGCAGCTATGCAGTCTAAGATGAAACCTACCCTATCAACTAGCCTGGTCGCACACGGCACTTCTTTAAGCGGCGACCTTGTGTTCAATAAAGAGCTGGTAATAGCTGGTTCGGTAAACGGTTCTATCAACTGCAACGGCGACGACAACAGTGTCGTGAAAATTCTCGAGGGCGGCCAGTTAATTGGGGAAATTAATGCCCCAGTAGTGGAGATTTTTGGTCACGTGGAGGCAACTGTAATCGGTACGGTCAGCGTATCAATCGGCCCAACCGCCAAAGTGACTGGCGTACTCCGCTTCAAACAGTTGCAAGTCAGCCCGGGAGCCCTGATTACTGGAGAACTGGTGCCGATTAACGACACCTCCGAGGAGCAGGTTCACGAATTGAAGCAGTTTCAAAAACGCGGTTAGCAGCATAGATAGAACTTGAGAAACAAAACAAACCTTACTTCTTATAGGACAGATACATGAATGATTCCGATTCAGATTACGAATTCTACGTCGGCACCGCGACCCACCTAGAAGGTGCCTCGCTGGCTATCGACGGTACGGCGCGCATCGATGGCAAAATTGTCGGTAAAGTCGCTGTCAAACACTTGATCGTTGGCCCAGGTGGCGTAGTACAAGGCGATATTTCCGGTGAGACGGCTAAGATAGAGGGCACTGTGGAAGACAGCTTAACTCTCACGGGCAAGCTTACCGTATGCTCATCTGGCCGCATCCGCGGCAAAATCCAATATGGATCTTTGGAGACCATGGAGGGCGCTAAACTTGTCGGGGAAATTTCTACCGATTGGGGTGGCAGCACTAGCGAACCCGTAGTATCAGACAGACTCGAGGCCTTCACATCTGCCATTGGCACTGACGCAGAACTGGATGACGAAGATTAGCCTTAAAAATCCGCTTCAAAGGCAGTATCTGAGTTGACTGATTCACCTCTTGCAGCCCAGACCACCGGTAGATCGCGGCGCGGTAGAACTGCGATCTTCGCCAACGCCAAAGGCGGCGTCGGCAAAAGCACTCTGGCTTTGATGATGAGTCTTGGTCTGGCAACGCGAAACCCGAACTCTGATGTTGAACTTATCGACTTAGATAGTCAGGCCACTAGTAGCGACTCCCTGAAACGCTTCGCCAACCATCGCTTTACGGTGATGAACGACGACAATTTATTTTTAGCGTCGGGCTCGCCAAACAATGGCAACATTATCAACCACATTGAATCCGAGCCGGCCCACAAGGGCAGTCGAAAGTTCATTGTCTTCGACAGCCCTGCGGGCAACGAACCAGGGCGTAGTTCATTCCTGCTGCATTGTGATGTAATTTTCGTTCCCACCTCTGTTAGCGATGCCGACATTTTCGCTACGCGAAAATACCTGATGTCGTTGCAACAGCTGTTTCAGCGTCAGCGTAAGGATTATGACAACAGGATACCTCTGGTCATAATCCTGCCGAACCTGGTCGACAGCCGCGCTGAGTTCAANGAATTGAGNCAAGCTCTAGACGATTGCCCAGCGTACATCGGGCAACCTCTTTATTATTCGCCCCTGTTTCGCAAAGCCTTTAGAGCGGAAGACGACGATGGCAATGTTCGAGCATTACTGCGCTCTAACGACACTTATATTCAGTGGTTAACAAAGACCCTTACCCAACTCGACAAATTGAATCCTAATCCGACAAAGTTGTTCCAGCTGTAAAAGAGGCTGCTAGCCAAACCAGCTGCGCTTTTTGCTCTTAGCGCGACACTTTCGCAGCTGTTTTTTATACACACTCGCTTGAGACGCTGCTTTTTTCGCATAACCCTTAATGGTCTTAGACTTACGCCACTCACCCTTCCTGTAGCCCGTATGCCCGTTGTAATAGGCCAAGTACAACCGATAGGCATCATTCTTACGCAATTTCAGTCGCTTATGNCTGCGGTCGTTGTACCAACCAATAAAGTCCAGCGCGTCGGCGAAGTCGTCTCGTTGCACAAAGCGTCGGCCCGTATCTTTTTTGTAATCCTTCCACGCTTCATCGGTCGCCTGAGCATAGCCATAGGCACTAGACGAGCGCCGCCACGGCACAATACCCAAAACCTTTTTGCGCGGCGGTTTCGCCTTGGCCACAAATGACGATTCTCGATGTATAAACGCTAAACCGATATGCATCGGCAGTTCCCAACGCTGGGAGGCTTTCACAGCTGCGGTATACCANCCCTTGTTTTGCGCCAAGATTGTGCAAATGTTGTTAGGGTCTTTCGGTGCAGCATTCGCCGACCCACTAGCCAAAAGCACAGCTAACATAGCCAGTTGCACTTTACCCATTAGGTACTTCAACGCCTGCCTCCTGCAAAAATGCCAAAAACTGTTGTTCGTTCATCACCTTGATGTCTAGCGCCGTAGCTTTTGCCAACTTACTNCCGGCCCCGGGCCCAGCCACAACAATACTGGTTTTTGCCGACACCGATCCCGCCACTTTTGCACCCAACAACTGCAGTGCCGCTTTCGCGTCATTACGCGACATTATCTCCAACGTTCCAGTCAAAACCCACGTCTGCCCTGCCAACGGTTGAGCNGCCTCATCTCTTTGTATCGCCGGCCAGNTGACTCCACTCGCTACCAGCGCATCAAGCACCCGCAAATTATCGGCATTGCGNANATAGTCGTGGATAGAACGCGCTACNACTGGACCGACATCTGCAACTTCTTCCAACGCTTCAAGATCGGCATTGCGCANATCCTCTAGGGTGCCAAAGTGCATCGCCAAACTATGAGCTGTAGCCTCGCCAACCTCACGAATACCTAGGGCATAGATAAATCGCGGCAGGGTTGTCTGCTTGCTCGCCGCAATCGCAGCACACAAATTTTCAGCCGACTTCTGCGCCATCCGCTCTAACCCGCTCAGCGCCTCAACGTCCAACTCGAAGAGATCCGCGGCGTCACTGACCATGCCTTTCTCAACAAGTTGTTCGATGATTTTGTCTCCGAGCCCATCAATATCCAAAGCAAGCCGGGAAGCAAAGTGTCGAATGCCCTCCTTACGTTGGGCCGGACAACTATTGACCGAGCCACTGCAGCGAATCACGATTTCGCCTGCGGGACGTTCCACCGGACTGCCACAGGCGGGGCAATGTTCAGGGATTATCACGGCACTGGAATCCCCGGGGCGTTGGCTAAGCACCACGCCACGCACTTGCGGTATCACATCTCCGGCACGACGAATCATTACCTGATCGCCAATACGCAATCCCAGCCGCTGAATCTCGTCCATATTGTGGAGAGTTGCATTGGTGACCGTAACACCACCAACGAATACCGGCTGCAGTCGAGCGACAGGCGTGATCGCACCCGTTCGGCCCACCTGAAAATCAACATCCACCAAGCGGGTCGTTGCCTCTTCAGCGGGGTATTTAAAAGCGATCGCCCAGCGCGGTTTACGGGTGACGTTACCAAGCTCCTCCTGCAGGGCCAGTTGGTTAACCTTGATAACGACGCCATCAATGTCGTAACCAAGACTGGTTCGAGCATCCTGCAGGCGCTGAATGTAGTCCAAACACGCTTCAAGCCCAGCAACTTCCTGAGTCTTAGGGTTGATGCGAAAACCCCAAAGCGCAAATTGGCCCAATACCTCTGCATGGGTTCGTGGCTGCCAATCGCCATCAATCCATCCAACACTGTAACAAAACATCGTCAAAGGTCTGCTTGCGGTGATCCTTGAGTCGAGCTGGCGCAGGCTGCCTGCTGCGCCATTGCGAGGATTCAGTAACGGCTTCTGCTGTTGCTGGGCAGCTCGCTCATTAAACGCGTCGAAATCTCGGTGCGCCATATAGATCTCGCCCCTTACTTCAAAAGCTCGGGGAATATCAGCGCCTACTATTCTTAAGGGTACTGAAGCAATAGTTCGTACATTCGCCAGAATGTTCTCACCGGTAAGACCATCTCCACGAGTGGCTGCAGAAACCAGTACGCCATCCCGATAAGTCAGCGCAACCGCCACGCCATCGATTTTCGGCTCGCAGATAAAGTCTAAGCCGCTCGCATCAACTAAGCGGTTACGGCAGCGCTGCATCCAATCACTCAGTTCATCAGCGTCTGTGCTTTTGTCCAAAGACAACATTGGCTGCCGATGCTGAATTTTTTCAAACTGCGCAGCAGGCCCAGCGCCAACCCGCTGGCTCGGCGAATCTTCTGTGACTAAGTGTGGGTATGCGCTCTCTAGACTGAGTAATTCGTCAAACAACTGGTCGTATTCAGCGTCCGCAATCTCTGGCGTGTCGAGCACGTGATAACAGTGGTTGTGATGATGCAGGGTTGCGCGCAACTCGGAGAGTCGCCGCTCAACATCAGCTTGCTGTTCTGTCACGCGTCCGATTCGTAGGCTTGTTGCGTGAGATAACGCCGCGCAAAGTCGCTGACTCTTTCACGTAAGTGTTCCACAGTCTGACCGGTAAGGGCGCTCATGTTTTCGTCTTTGAGATCGCCACTAAGGGCTTTCGCAACATTTTGCGCCGCCTCCACCATATGTTCGAGCGCTTCTATCCCATCGACTTTTGCTGGTAATTGCAGGAAGAAAGTAAGACCCGGTGAGCGCAGGGCGGGCAAATCAGCTAAATCAAATGTTCCAGGCTCAACGGCATTTGCAACACTATAAAGGGCGCTGCCGCTGTCCTCATGCAGGTAATGGAAAATGTTCATTTCACCAAAACGCAAACCTTGATCGCGCAGTGCCGTAACTAAATCTGCACCTGCAAACCCTTGCTCCGTGCTGGCCAGCACATGCAGCACAATCAGCTCGGCCAGCTCTGACGATACGTCTACAGGTTTTTCAAGCTCTGGCGCAGGATCAACCCGCCGCTGTTTTTCGACCGCACTTTTCCGCCTTGAGTTGGATTGTGCCTTGGATTGTTCTTTTCGCGCTTGAACGCTTTTTTGTTGCTCATCGCGCCGCGCTCTAAGTGGATCAATCCCTAGCGCTAAGCTGTCCTGCCTTGGCTCTGGATCTTCAATCACACTAACTATGCGGGCGCCGCCATTCGGTAGCTCGCCGCGCATAGAGGGTTCTTCGGGCAACGGTTCGTCATCAGCATCACGGAAATTTTTCGGCGAAATGTCCATTTTCAAATCACCTTGCCGGCTGCGGCGTGCCACCCAAATGCCGTGACCAATCACCGCAACTAACAGTAAGCCACCGCCGAGTAGAATGATCTCTTTAATATCCAACTTATGACCCTCCTTTACCGCATATCTCCGGCAAAGCAACACATCGAGTTGTGCATATAGCGAAACGGTTAGTCATGATAAGGCAGTCATTCCAATACCCCTAACCTCATTCTGCGCAAGCTACAAAATAGCCAGGGCCGCAGCGGCCTCCACATCTACCGAGACCAACCTCGACACCCCGGCCTCTTGCATTGTTACACCCATCAAATAATCCGCCATCTCCATGGTAATTTTATTGTGTGTAATCACCAAGAACTGCACATTTTCCGACATCTCTTTAATCAAGCCTGCGAAGCGCGTGACATTAATATCGTCCAACGGCGCATCCACCTCGTCCAGGAGACAGACTGGACTGGGATTGAGGTGGAATATTGAAAAAATCAGCGCTACCGCTGTCATGGCTTTTTCCCCACCCGACAGCAAATGTACGCTGGCATTACGCTTTCCAGGCGGTTGCGCCATCAGTGAAACCCCAGTGTCAAGCATATCGTCTCCGGTGAGTTCTAAATATGCATGGCCGCCCCCAAATACCTTTGGAAACAACTCAGACAGCTTGGTATTTACCGCCTCGAAGGTATCTTTAAATCGACTGCGGGTTTCCCGATCTATTTTCGCTATCGCATCCAACAAGGTTTGCATAGCGAGCTCGAGATCTTCCGCCTGAGCATCCAGATACTGTTTGCGCTCCGATTCTTGATCATATTCTTCGATTGCCGCTAAGTTGATCGCGCCCAAGCGTTGGATACGACGCCCCATGCGCTCTAACTCATCAGCCCAGGTTCCTTCACTGGCCTCCTCAGGTAGCGCCGCTTGCACCTCCGCCAAATCATGCCCGGTGCCTTGGAATTGCTCCAGAACGTTGGCCTCCTGCACCGCTATGCCCTGGCGCTCTACCCGGGCCTGTTCCAAATCACCGCGTACTTGTTCAACCTGGCCTGCAATTTTTTCGCGGTCAGCTTGCTGACTCTGAATTCCTTCCTCAATGCTGGCGAGGGCCTCGCGCACGACTTTTAATTTCGCCTCAACGTCTACCCGCGCCGCCAGCTTATCCGACAATTGTTGCTGCAACTGGGGCTGCGGCTGCTGCGCCTGCGCAATACTCTGACGCACATGCTCAAGCTGCTTGTGTAGATCCTGCTGCTGACTGATTAACCGCTCACGGGCTGTGAGACTCACCTTGAGTTGCGACTGTACAGCTTGATAACGCACATTGAGATCATGCAATTGATCGCGGCTTTTTCCTGCAGACTCGCGACATTGCTGCACTTGGGCATTCATCTCGTCTCGCTCAGTAGCCAATGCACTGCGCTGGCCATCATGTTCTTCGGCAATCGCTTGGGCTTCTTGCAAACGTTCCTGAGTCTTTTCTAAACGGCCCTGTTCCTCATTGATCTGTTCATTCAGCTGTTCCGTATCTCGCTGCAATTGCGCCTTACGGGCCGCGGCCTCTTCTAATT
The DNA here is from genome assembly GCA_002690405.1 of Gammaproteobacteria bacterium. Lineage (GTDB taxonomy): Bacteria > Pseudomonadota > Gammaproteobacteria > Pseudomonadales > Azotimanducaceae > UBA4421. The sequence goes on along the minus strand of NZEI01000054.1, from coordinate 93,648 downwards.
TAACCTGGCGCACGCCGTGATCGGTACGGCGCTCGCTCAAATTCTGCGTCAAGCTATTGGACTCGCGCTGTAACGCCTCGCGCTGGGCCTCCAGCTGTTCGATTTCGCTACGCTGTTCTTGNAGCCCCTGCTGGAGCGTTGCTAATTCTTGTTCAGCTTCTTCGACATTAAGCAGCAGTTGCTCAATTGCCTGACCNCGCTCAATGATGCCTTGNGTCTGGTCACCCCCATGCAAAACACGCATCCAGTCACTGCCTACCCACAGCCCTTCGCGAGTGATAATGCTTTGCCCCGAGCTCAGCGCATGACGGTTGGCGAGAGCCACCTCAATTGTTTGTGCGGCATAGACGCCATAGAGTAAAGAGCCGGCAGCGACCGCTTCAGANCGCACCAGCGAGGCCGCCGTTGGCAGATCAAACGCCCCATTGCGCGGCGACTTTTGATCTAGATTGTCGCGATATTCGACTAGCGCCACGTCGCCTTCTGCCAAATTCACTAACGAATCAGCATAGTCTTCAAGACTGTCGACCTGAATAGCCTGTAGGAAGCGCCCTAGAACCGCCTCAATCGCTCGCTCCCACCCAGGCACTACCGCCAAATGCTCACCCACTCGCTGGGCTTGGCTAAGCCCCTGGGCCTCTATCCACGATTCCGCTTCNTGAACATCTTGACCCAGAGCAGCATCTTGGGCGGCCTGCAGACTCGCCAATTGGTGCCGCAGTTCTTGAACCTGACTGCGCGCAGCCTCTAAAGTCCGCTCGCGGTTGCCCACTTGCTCCCGAGCACGTGTCAGTTTTTCTAAACAATCTTCAATGCGTTGCGTCAGCGAACGATCCGCGCTCTCCAGGTCNGTAATCTGCAGCGCCAGTTGCTCTACAAGCTGACCGCCCTCCTGAGGCTGCTCCTCTGCTTGAAGCATCGCCTCTTCATTACGTTGGCGCAGAGTACGCAAGCGCTGCACCAGTTGCTGTAAATATTCTAGCCGTGAAACCTGCGCTTCAATTTCGCGCTGATTCTCCGCCGCAACAGCCAAGAACTGCTCCCAACGCTCCTGTACCGTNTGTGCCTGAGCTTCTTGTTCCGCGAGATTCCGTTGCGCTTCTGAGTCAGCAGCTTGGGCTTTTTGCAGACCCGGCTCCAACTCCTGCAGTTGTTGCTGCATTTCGCTGATCTGTTGCTCATCCATACTCAGCTGCTGCTGGGTCTCCGTGCGCCGCTGTTCTGCANTTGTTAGGTCTTCTTGTAACTGCTGGGAGCGTTGTTGGTTAAATTGCAGGGTTTCCTCGATACGAGCAATCTCTGTACCTAGCTGATAGAACTGCTGCTGGATTGCGTTAGCCTGCTCTGACTGATCTGCACTTTGCTGGCGCTGCTCCTCAATGGAGGTATCCATATGCCGCTGTTGCGCCAGGGTTTTCTCGAGCGCCAACTCAAGCTCGCCAATTTGCTGCTGGGTGGTTTGCAAAATTTCNGCAAAGCCGTTGTAGCGCAGAGCGAAAAACTGCGCGCTTAGCAAAGACTCTTGGGTCTTCAGTTCTCGGTAGCGTTCAGCTGCTTGGGCCTGGCGTTGCAAACGGTCCAATTGGCGGCCCAGCTCTTCACGAATATCGTTAATCCGTTCGAGGTTTTCGCGCGTATGCTTGATGCGATTTTCCGTCTCTCGGCGTCGCTCTTTATACTTAGAGATCCCGGCCGCCTCCTCCAAATACACCCTAAGCTCTTCGGGTTTGGCCTCGACCAACTGGGAAATCATGCCCTGCTCGATAATCGAGTAACTGCGCGGACCGAAACCTGTTCCAAGAAAGATGTCTTGAATGTCTCGCCGTCGGCAACGGTTACCGTTCAACAGGTAGTTAGACTGACCGTCTCGACTGACCTCACGGCGAATTGCAATATCTGCGTAGGCAGAGAATTCACCACCAATACGCCCGTCTGAGTTATCAAATACAAGCTCGATGCTCGCCGCAGAATTGGGCTTGCGCGTGGTCGACCCATTAAAAATGACNTCGGTGAGGTTTTCACCGCGCAGCTGCTTGGCCGAGCTCTCGCCCATTACCCAACGCACCGCATCGATAATATTGGATTTACCGCANCCATTGGGACCNACNACAGCACAGCGATTGCCAGGCAGGGTGACGGTCGTGGCATCTACGAAAGACTTAAAACCAGCTAATTTGATCTGCTTCAGTCTCATAGATTCCTTAAATAATGCTCGTCGTCAAAGAGGGCTTGGACAAAACTGAAAGCGAAATCACCCCTCGAAATCCACCTCTGTCTCCCTACAGAAGTCTAATCTATNAGAGCCTATTAGGTAANAGTTTTGTCANNTGCATCAGCCGCAACACCCCCAGCACTCAGTCTGATTGAAGGGCAGCCTGCAGCTTCTTNCCAGCTATATAATCTTGCTTAGTTAGGGTACCGGAACGCCATACCCAATCATCTGCCTGAGCTTGAGCGGTGCCGCTGCGACTCAGGCGAACCATCACTTCAAATTCCTCAGCAGCAGATAATACTCGCCGCTCACTCATACTAACCAGATCGTCCAATAGCACGGTAAACGGCAGCATCGCTGCCGGACGTCGCACCGCAGCATAGGGCATGCCGCCCCCNGGCGGGCGCGCGACGACAAATATTGTGGCATCAGCAACTGGCGCTTGTTGGGTCGTAATAGTGACTTCCACCTGGGGCGAGCCGCTTTGCATACGCCCGCGTAAAACGCGCATTGCCCCGGCTAAGCCGATTTGCCGCTCCACACTGGTTGTAGCCGTGAGTGCGCGGTTCATAAACTTAATCGCTTGCGGCAGGTCTCCACGCTGCATCATGGCAACCGACAGCAATTCGAGCACCGGCCCATTATTCGGCTCCAGTGCAAGTATGTCGCTGGCAATCACTTCGCTGGCCTCATCCAAAACGCCNTGATTAGCCAACAGGCGCGCCTGTAGCCAATAAGTTTTGACGCTGACATCTTGGCCCACCAACGCGTCAGTTGTAGCAAACGCCTCTACGGCGTTTGGCAGCTCACCGAGTTTCAGAAGCGTATGGCCCAACAGATACCAGCTTTTGGCATCCTCCGGCGCATTNNCAACACGGTCTTGCAGACGCTGTTGCCAAATCCTTAGNTCTGCGCCTTGCCGGCTCTCATCTAGGCTTAGAACCGCTTCCGCACCTTGGATCAGTGAAGAGCCCGCATCACCCTGACTGTGATAGACGATGGCGCTGAGCATTAAAGCTAGCGCGCTCGCAATCAGCGTCCAACTGCGGCCAATTGTCTTGCTCTCGGTGTCTTGATCCGCNGCGGCATGGTCATCCTCCGCCAGCACTACCGCCGCTAGTTCCTGTCGCAAAGCTTCGCGTGCCGAAGAATCAACGACTTCNTGATCCAGCTCTTGCAAACGCTGCTTGTACCAGTGCCGATGAGCGCCAATGGCACGCCAATTTACAGNGTCGCTGGTTCTTGCACCCAGCAATGGCACCACCAAAAAGGCCAAAGCCAGCAGCGCCAGAGCAATAAAACCCAGCCCACTAATCATCGTTACCCAACAACTCATCTAAGCGTTTCATCTCGGCCGCGCTCAGAGCCACCGCCTGCTGGCGTCGACCACGATTCTGCAACGCAAATAGAATGGCCATACCCAGCAACAGCAAGCCGATGGGAATAAGCCAGATAAACGCGGTGCGCCCGGAAAACGGCGGTTTGTAGAGGACAAAGTCGCCATACCGCTGTTGGAGGAAATCCCGAATATATTGATCCGTATGACCGTCACGCACCAGTCGATAAACACTGCGGCGCAAATCCAGAGCGATCGGTGCATCACTTCCTGATAGGTTGGTATTTAGGCACTTGGGACAGCGAAACTCATCAATTAGCGCCTTGTAACGACGCTGTTGCTGCTCGGACTCAAAGGTCAGCACATCTACAGTGGAGGCGGCATGAGCTTCGCCCATTATGCCGCCCAATAAAACAATCAAGGCGATAAGCTTGCTCATTGCAGACCCAACATTTCAGGGTCAATCCGCACCCCTAGATCAGCAAATCGGGGCTGCAGTTCATCACGCCAGATGCGTGGATTCACATCACCCACACGTTTGTAAATCACCTTGCCAGATCGATCGAGCAAAAACGTCTCTGGTGCACCGTATACGCCCAACTCAACGCCTAAGGCGCCATCAGCATCGACAATAACCAACTCGTACGGATTACCAAACTGCGACAACCAATTGCGCGCCAAGGCCGAGTCGTCCTTATAGTTGACCCCAACCAACCGCACATCTGTACCCGCTGCTATACGCAACAGCTCGTCATGCTCGCTCTTGCAGGTCGGACACCAGGTCGCCCAGACGTTTACCAACGTTGGCCGCCCTAACAAATCTTCTTTACTGATGCGCCGCTCAGTATCCAATAGCGAAGCAGCATGAAATTCTGGAAAAGGCTTATGCAATAGCGCCGACGGCAACTGGTGTCGATCATTCAGGCTGAATCCGACATAACCCACGCCGCAGATCGCGAGGAACAGGATCAGCGGCACAAAGAGCTGCGCTCTGGTCATGATGCAGCCGCGGCCATAGCCGCGCTTAGTTGCCGTGCGCGCAACGTACGATAACGTCTATCCAAAATCGCCAACATGCCGCCTAGAGCCATCAATACCGCACCCAGCCAGATCCATCGAACCAGCGGTTTGTAATGCAANCGCACCGCCCAAGCGCCTTGGGATGGGTCTAATGGTTCCCCTAGCGCAATGTAGGTATCACCGAACCATCCGGCATGAATACCTGCTTCAGTCATCACATTGCCACCGGAAAGATAACGCCGTTTTTCCGGGCGCAAGGAAAAGTTCCCACTGCCATGACTCACTACAAATACCCCCTGTTGGGCACGATAATTCGGCCCGTCCACAGNCTTNACTCCAAGGAAAGTCACCTCCATCCCGGCTAGTTCGACTGTATCCTGGGGCAGCATGCGCATATCACGTTCCACCGACTGGGTAGCGGTTATCGCAATACCGATAATGGTTGCTGCGAACCCTAGATGCGCCATGGTCATGCCTATGTAGGCTCGCGACAGGGCTTTACGCTTGCGCCANAAATCCACCCCATGAGTAACCGCAATCCAAGCCCCAAGACCCACGGCCGTGGCGACCGTCAACGACGCCGGATCGAGGATGAACCAGACCAACACCGCCACCAACAGACCCCAAAGTCCAGCGATCAGAATAGGTTGCAGCCGCGCCCGGTCTGTGCGCTTCCAATTAATTCCCGGTAATAACGCAAGCACNGCAGCCAATGCACAGCCCAGGGGTACATAAAAGACGTTAAAGAATGGTGGCCCTACTGAAATTTTAGCGTCGGTGACCGCCTCGTAGGCTATGGGTGCAAGAGTGCCCCATAACACCACCGCTAGCGACACCACTANTATCACGTTGTTGATAAGCATGAAAAATTCGCGGCTGAGCAACCCATAAGACACGTGGATGAACCCCCGACCCGCACGCAACGCGTACAAGGTCAGCGAACCACCGACCACCAACAGCAGAAATAGCAAAATAAATAAGCCACGCTCTGGATCTACCGCGAAGGAGTGCACCGAGGTTAGAACCCCAGACCGAACTATAAAGGCACCTAGTAAAGACAGCGAAAACCCAGCAATCGCCAACAANAGTGTCCAACTCTTGAACGCTCCGCGCTTGTCCGTAACCGCCAGCGAATGAACCAGCGCGGTGGCGGCCAGCCAAGGCATAAAGGAAGCATTCTCCACCGGATCCCAAAACCACCAACCGCCCCAACCCANTTCGTAGTATGCCCACCAACTACCCAAGGTAATTCCTAAAGTAAGGAATGCCCAAGCCATGTTGGTCCANGTCTTACACCAACGCGCCCACGTCGCATCGACGCGCCCCTCTATGAGCGCGGCGACAGCAAAGGCAAATGGCACCGCCAGCCCCACATACCCNCAGTAGAGTAGTGGGGGGTGCACGATTAGCCCGAAGTCTTGCAACAATGGATTAAGGTCAGCACCGTCCGCGGGTGTCATGGGTATCAGGCGCAAAAACGGATTACTGGTGAAAACGGCAAAGCAGATGAAGCCTAAATTCATCAATGCCAATACCGCCAACACACGAGTCACCAAGGACGGCGGATAGTTATGACTGCGCAACGCTAAGGCCAGCATCCAACTGCTCATAATCAAAATCCACAGCAGGAACGAGCCTTCATGGCCGCCCCAGGTCGCACTGATTTTGTAATACCAAGGCAGTAACGAATTGGAGTGATTAGCGACATAGGCGACGCTGAAATCATCAGTGGCAAACGCCCATACCAAGGCAGCAAAGGCCAGGGCACAGAATAAACACTGGCCTACTGTCAGGGATAACACCCAACGCTGCAGCAGCGGATTGCCCGCCGCCAACAGCCCACCGCCAGTGGTGGCGAGAGCCAGACATCCAGCCAAAATCAAACTGTATAGCCCAAGCTCTGGAATCATTCGCGCTCACCAAGACCCGGCAGCGCCTCAGTAGAGGCTGTGGCAGGTGCGGCTCCGGGCATGTCCATCAACTCCGGCGGCATGTAGTTTTCATCATGCTTCGCCAGCACCTCGACGGCCTCGAAAACGCCTGCTGGATTCAGTTCACCCTCAACCAGTATGCCCTGACCTTCGCGAAACAAGTCCGGCAGAATCCCGGTATACGTGACCACAAAGTCCGCACCCTGATGGTCTGTCAGCGTAAATTTTACCGCCAAACTATCGTTCGCACGTTCTACACTGCCCTCTAAAACCATGCCTCCCGCGCGNACCGTTTGATTAAGTGGCACCTTGCCCTGAGCAACATCAGCCGGGGGGTAGAACATATTCATATTCTGCTCTAACGCCATAAATACTAACGACACGGTTAATGCAGTTGCCACCAGTACGAAGGACGTCATAAAAAGTCGCTGCTTGCGCTTCGGATTCATGAATCGTTTTGCTCCGNTGTGTTGTTAGCTTGTTGCTGTTGCAACGCGGCAACCTCTTGACGCCAGCGCAACGCGCTTTCCTGTTTGCGCGTCGCTAGCCGCGTAGCCACCAAATTGACAAGTAACACCAACACTGTAGTGCCGTATGCTAACCATACGAAACTACCGTGCCCGTCCATGGCAATAAGTTCACCTATCGTTGAGAAATACATAGTGTGCGCTACGACTCTTTGGTAATTGACGCCGACACTGGCTTAGCCGCGAAGAGTTCAGCCACCCAGCGTGTATTGGCTTCGCGACGCAGGATCTCTAGACGCATCCGCGACAGNACATTGTGCCCCGCAAAACAATAAAACCCCAAAACCATAACCAGCAAGGGCAGCCACATTTCCGCAGGCATCGCCGGCTTTTCAGTGAGGGTGAATGATGCAGGTTGGTGCAGGGTATTCCACCACTCCACAGAATACTTAATCACGGGAATATTTACCGTGCCAACTAAACTCACCAGCGCTGCTGCTCGGGCGCGGAGATCCGCCTCAGCAATGGCTTCACGCAGCGCATATATCCCCAGATACAGAAATAGCATAACCAGCGTCGACACAGTGCGCCCATCCCACTCCCACCAACTGCCCCAAGTAGGACGGCCCCAGACACTCCCGGAGAACAAGGCCAGCGCAGTGAGGGTGATACCAAGCGGGAGGGTTGCAGCAATGGCCACATCTGCAAGCTTCATGCGCCACACTAAACCAANAAATCCCGCTACGCCCATACCCAAATACAGGGATTGGGCAACCATGGCTGCAGGCACATGCACGTACATAATACGAAAACTATTACCCTGCTGATAATCTGGCGGCGCAAATGCAAGACCCCATACGCAGCCCACGACCAGCATTACTGCNGCCATGNCGCCGAAGCCACGCACCCAATTGNGGGTAATCTGATAGAACCAGCGCGGCGACCCCAGCTTGTGCCAAAGTTGTTTCAAAGAGGCTGCAAACGACCCGCTCAATGGACCGCTCCTTGTTTTCCCATGGCATCTTTATGGTTATTTTTCATTGCATTTCAACACTGATTTTCAATGCAGCCCAAGTCGCCCAGGGTGCTAACAGTAGGGAACTAGAACTGAACAACCCAAGCCAAGTAAGGGGCGCGGCAAAGCTTAGGCCACTTACGGCCGCACTAATACATGCGCTGCCGAAAATAAGTACCGGCAAAAAAAGCGGCAAGATTAATAATGCCAATATCGTTCCACCACGGCTAAAACCCACCGTCAACGCAGCACCAATACTGCCGAGCAAACTCAGGGCCGGAGTGCCAACTAGCATTACCAACATGATCGGCAAAAAGGTCTCACTTTCGAGGCCCAGCAATAAACCAAACAGCGGCACAAATAACGTCATCAAAAGCCCGGAACTCAACCAATGCACAAATATTCGCATCAACACCGCAACAAAGGGCATGTGCGCGCTTATGAGCATCTGCTCGAGGGCTCCGCTATCGAAATCGCGCCGAAACATAGCATCCAACGACAACAGATTAGTCAGCAATATCAGCACCCAAAATATGCCGCTCAAATAACTGCCCTGGCCGCCTTGTGCNCCGGGGTCTACTAGCGCAAACAACANTAGACTCAGCAACAAAAAGCCCAACGGGTTAGTAACACTGCCGCGAGTACGCAGGGTCGATGTTAGCTCCCGTTGCAGCAATTGGTTCATACCAAAACCTCGGCAACCGGTTCGAGTTCCAGGGTCACTTTACCGTCTACCTGCAACTGTAAATGGGTCGCGCATACTACCGCACCACCCGCCTGACAGTGCTCGTATAAAATCTCGTTGAGCAGCACCCGGCTCTGAACATCCAACGCATTGAACGGTTCATCCAGTAGCCATAGCGGATGCTCCGCAAGCAGCCAACGAGCAATCGCGGCACGCCGTTGCTGACCCGCTGACAACCTATAGCAGGCTGTATGAGCTTCTGCCAGCAGCCCCAGACGCGCTAGCGCTGCAAGTGCGTGATCGCGGTCGAGGCGCTGATCTTGCAAGCCTGCGAACCATGCCAAATTCTCTAGCGGCGACAACAGTTCATCCAAACCCAGCCGGTGGCCTTGGTATACCGCAGCAACACTGTGGTACTCACCACGGTACTGGCTGTGCAATCCTGCCAGAGTCCTCAATAAGGTGCTTTTTCCCGAGCCATTCGGCCCCAAGAGTTCTATACATTCACCGGGGCCGACCACTAAATTCAGCGGTTCAAAAAGATCACGCTGGTCACGCTGGCACGACAACGCCAACATGCGTAACACCGACTCTAGGTGTCTTGGTGACTTATCGTCTGCTTGATGTAAGTGCTGTGATTGATCGAGCACGGCTAGCCCGTAAGCGCTGGATGTGAAACCCCATTCTACCCGATCCGACGCCGCGACACCCACACCCATAAGGATGGTCTAACAAGCGTCTATCAGCACTACTACGCCGGAATTACGTTACTTACTACCGCCGTACAGAATCAGTCCAATAAAAGGCGCACACCCAAGTAAACGTGTCGCGGCAGCGCCGGGAAATAACGATAGCTACCAAACGCAAAGTCGGCGCGATCTGCATACTCCGCATCCAATAAGTTCATCAGACGCAACGACCACTCCAGATCAGTGCGCGGTTGCCACTGAGCACGCCAATTCAAAACTGTATGCCCTGCATATTCGGCAGTATTTGCGGCGTTGAGGTAGTAAGGCCCAACCGCTCTTAACTCCAACTCATGGCGCAAGGCCGGTGAAATCTGTGTACTCCACGCAGCCTGACCAAACCACTTGGGTGCCGAGTCCATAGCATTCCCGCTGCTGATGGTTTCACGCCCATCCGCAGCGCGATCAAACGCGTACTTGTGCTGAGCGTAAGTCGTCGCCAGTGACAGATTATGCTTGCCAAGACTCCGGCTGAGCGAAATTTCCACGCCACGTGACCGGGTTCGACCATCGCTCACGTTGTAGGCCTCAGAATCGCGGAACAAATAGTTACGGGTATTTTCTGCAAACAGCGCAATGGCCAAACCCTCATTACGCAGACCGAGCTCCAGCGCCGACAACCGCTCGCTATTCAGATCTGCAATGGTCTGGCCGCCTCGGAGGCGATAAAGTTCAGTGATTTGGGGCGGGCGGAAACCACTACTCGCCGTGACATATAGCATACCCAGCTGCGAGTCACGTTCGACCCCGAACCGCGCCCCCAGGTTGGTGAATTCATCCTCACGGCTAGCTGGCCGGGTATATAAGCACCCACCAAAACCACAGGCCGAGCCATCGTCCTTGGTATTACCGACGATATGCTTGTTGGTGTAATCATATTTAAGCGTTTCAGCACGCAGGCTATGCACTAACCTGGTATTGGCTGAGAGGCTGTGGTCGACGTTATAAAACACCGCGAATAACCTGCTGCTGACGTCGTAGTCGTAGTGCAACCCGGCAGGCCGTGTCGCCACCAAAAATCTACTACCTGTTGTCGGCTGTGCCTGGAATTCACGCAAACCACCGGACATTAATTCCACTTGGCCTCCGACACTGAGTTGCGTCGCTGCACTACTGATATCTCGCTCAACGATCAAGCCAACACTAGATTGATCATTCTCCTCGAGTGGCTGCCCGGGCAAAAAGTGCTGTAAGAAAGCCATCTGCGATCGCCGCAGGTATGGCTTAAGCGTCCATGCGTCGCGACTCAATTCAGAATTCAGACGCAACGACCACGCATCGCGGTAGGCCTCCGGATTAGGGTTTGAGGTACGCAAATTTGCATCCTCATAGGCATTTTCGCCACGCACATAGCCGCCGGTCTCTTGATTTAATAGGGTCGCCGTAAAATGACTGCGCACCGCCCAGCCAGACAAATCAGCCAGGTGACTGAGTGATAACTTNTGCTGACCATAACCACTCGCGTCGCGATAGCCACCCGAGTTGGCGCCGACAAATGCAGCACCAATGCGATGCCCCGCCATTTCGGTGCCACCTTGCAAACTTAGCCGGCCAAAATTGTAGGCCCCGGCCTCTATCGCAATACTGTTCTGATCGGGTATCGGCGTGATGACGTTAATCGCACCGTGCAGAGCGTTGCCGCCGAGCACAGCGCTGGCCGGACCCCGCCATACCTCGACAGCTGCAGCCTGCTCGGTGTTCAACTCAAAGAGGTTATTAATGTTGCAGAACCCATGGGGTCTTATTGGAATGCCATCCTGCAGGTAGCTAAATTCCCCACAGGCACCGGAGCCGGTGAGTACCGCCGAGCGAATGGCAGTCAAATGTTCTTGGCCTGACCCGCGATTCACCCATACGCCTGCTACTCGATTCAACGCCTCGCTGGCATGAGCCGCACCAATTTGCTGGATTTCCTTAGCGGTCAGCACCGTGCCACTGCCACTCTGACCTAAACGCGCTTGAATACTGCTGCCTGCTGTGACCACCACCTCCTCGATGGTTTTTTCTGCCCCATGCACGCTACCCACCATGGCTAAGACTAGGACCGCACCGAACAAACNACGCANCATACTTACCCCCAGAATTTAAGCAGCGCCAGACGATACTGGCGACGCATGCGGGATGCAATGCGCAACAGCAATCAATCTGCTGTGTCGAAGTTAGAGGCCTATCGAACCATCACAATGTCGATGTGTTCGTTTTCTGGATAAAAGTGAATCTCCGCGTCGCCTNTTGCCAGAGAACCGAGCACNCGCTGGCGCTTTTCTTCCAAGGTGTACTCTTGCGGACCATAGTCTGTGCCTTCACGCAGGATNAATGCGTCAATCACACCCATTAACGCNTCAGCAGATAGCTGTTGTTGGGGNATCTTCACCGCCGNATNGTGGAGTCAGTTGATCTCGGTCACATCAATACGGCGCTCGTCCGCCTGCAACGATGCGAAGTCATATAAGCGCCGATCCCCCAGATGCGACAGAGTGACGTTATTCACACTGCGGCCAATATTGTCTACCCGACCCGGATGCGAGGCGTCCCACTCTGCCAACATCTGTTTTATCACCTGACGCTGCAGATTGTCCTGAGAGCCGCACAAATTACACGGAATAATCGGGTGCTGCTGAAACTCCGACCAGCGGCTGATGAGTGATTCACGACAGTAATAGAGCGGTCGAATCAAAATGTTACGGCCATCGTCACTGCGCAACTTAGCCGGCATGGCCTTGAGTTTTGCTCCGTAAAACATGTTCAACATCAGGGTCTCAACCACATCATCTAAGTGATGGCCAAGCGCTATTTTTGTCGCCCCTATTTTTTGCGCATGGCTGTATAGAATGCCGCGACGTAACCTCGAACATACAGGACAAGTTGTCTTGCCCTCGGGAGTCAGCGCCTTAACTACGCTGTAAGTATCTTGCTCGATAATGTCAAAAGGTACTCCAAGATCAGTCAAATACTGCGGCAGTACTTGTTCAGGAAAACCCGGTTGCTTTTGGTCCAAATTAACTGCGACCACATCAAAGTTAATGGGCGCGTGCTGCTTAAAACTCAGCATCATATCCAATAGCGTATAAGAGTCCTTCCCGCCGGAGAGGCAGACCATAACCTTGTCGCCTTCGCTGAGCATATTGAAGTCAGTAAGCGCCTCGCCAACCAAGCGCCGGAGCTTTTTGTGGCACTTGTTCTTTTCATACTGGTGTTTTCGCGGATCGCGTTTCGGCACAGTGGTTGCTTTCATTTCAATCTGAGATTCAGCCACTAATTTAGCCCTCGGAGTACATTCATCGGTGGAGAATCTAACAAACTGCGGCTGCCCAACAAACCNACCACGGTGATAATAAGCGCACCACAGACCGGGCCCAACAACCAAATCCAAGGATGCACCGAGGCACTGAGCTCAAATACTTGTGTCTGCAGTGCAGCCACAGTGACTTCCGCACCCATCACCGCCACAACGCCGGCAAAGGCCCCCAGAATCAANAATTCACCAGTGAGCGACCCAGCAATNAGCCGCCGAGTTCCGCCCAGAGCTCGAACCAAGGCCAACTCGGACATCCGCGCATCGCGGCTTGCTTGGATACTGGCTATAAGCACCAGACATCCACTAAANAGCACTAATACCAATATCAGTTCAACAGCTTGGGTCACCTGATTAATAATCGTCTGCACCTGCTCAATGACTGANTCGATTTCTATCACCGTAATAGTCGGATATTGGCTAAGTAGAGTGTTCAGAAANGTTTTGTTCTCNGGCTCCAGGAAAAAGCTNGTCATATAAGTGGCCGGGAATTCCTCTAATGCCGCAGGCGAGAAAATGATGAAAAAGTTCGGACTTAAACTCTCCCACTGCAATGTGCGCATACTGCTCACCACNGCATTAATCCGCTGACCACCAATATCAAAGGTCATATTATCACCCACCGTAAGGCCCATTTCTTGAGCATATTCTTGCTCCAGAGACACTTGGGGGCGGGTATCGTNCACATCCCACCATTCACCCTCGGTCAGTGCATTATTCTCGGGCAAGGTGCGCATCCACGTGAGGTTACGTTCTGAGGACATGCGCCGCTGCATATAGGGTTTTTGCGCGCGCCAGGCCTTCGCGTCTAATTCATTAATGGCGACAATACGCCCGCGGATAGTGGGGTATAGAAATTCACCCTGAGTGGCAAACTCTTCGATCAGTTCGCCCACTCCGTCCACTTCGTCCATGCCGATGTTCATTACGAAATGGTTTGCTGCGTTTTCCGGTATCTGGGATCGCCATTCCTCAATCAATGCTGTTCTGATCAATACCAACACCAAAAGCAGCATGATAGCTAAACCGAAAATGAGAATTTGCGCGGTATTTTCCTGACGCCGCCGCTGCAGGCCTGATAGCGCCAGACGCCACCCGCTCTTAGCCTGCATACCAGCCACCCGACCACCACGCAGCAACCAGTAGGCGACAAAACCAAATACTGTAATGACAACCACAGCACCGGCCAAAGCCCAGAAAGTAAGCAGTAAATTTTTCGTATACCACACCAATAACACCAGGCTACCGACAGCCGCAGCTCCATAGGAAACCCAACGACTTAGTGGAGTCACCCCTAGATCACGGCGAATCACTCGCATTGGGGCGACATTCTTGAGATGCACAAAGGCAGGCATGGCAAATGCCAAGGCGCAAATCAAACCTGTGACCGCACCTAGCACAAACGGCCGCAATCCCGGCGCTGGTAGAGCTACCGGCAAAAACTGCGCCAGCACCTCGACTATCGCAAGATGCAACAGCCCGCCGGCCGCNAGGCCCAAGAGAATAGCGACTGACCCCACCAGCAATAACAAGCCCATAAAGCCACGGAGAATCTGTCCAGGGGTTGCACCTAAAGTTTTCAATACCCCAACATGATCAAAATGCCGCTGGGCATAGCGATGGGCACTTAAACCAACGGCGACACCCGCCAGCAACACCCCAAGTAACCCCCCCAACAGCAGAAAACTCTCCGCCCGATCCAAGGCATTGCCAATACTAGAACTGCTTTCACGAATGCTCGCCCAGCGATAATTGGGCTGCAGCGGTAACGCCTCCTTTAACGCTTCTAGTTCATCATTATCACCTGCCAGCANCATGCGATAAGACAACCGACTACCGGGCTGCACCACTTCAGTGGCCGGCACGTCCTGCAAATTCATCAATAAGCGCGGCCCCAGATCGAACATTGAACCACCACGGTCTGGCTCTGCTACCAACACGCCGCCGATGCGTAAAGACGCCATCCCAACTTCCACCTCTTCACCAAGGCTGACCCCTAGGGCCGGGAACAGTCTCGAATCCAGCCATATTTCTCCAGGTGCTGGAACACCGTTAATCGGATATCCATCAGCAAAGGGCTGGTCGGCAACAATCAACTCTCCACGCAGCGGATAAGCTTCGTCAACCGCTTTAACACTGACCAGCTGGTTATTGTTGCCGCCATAGATCATGGACTGGAAGACTAACGTTTGAGCAGTCTCTAGGCCCTTAGATTGGGCGCTCAGGAAGAAATCATCTGGAATCGCTTGGGAACTGGATATTTGCCGATCTGCGGCGAGAAAGTTCGACGACTCCTGCACCAGCGCTCCCTGCAGGCGATCCACAAACAAGCTGATTGATGTCACTGTGCCCACGGCGACCAATAAAGCCACCAGTAACAAGCCCATTTCACCAGAACGCAAATCGCGCCAGGCCAGTCGGGAAACCAATGCTAAATTCATGACGCGACCTTGCCCCCGGCTATCGCAATCGTGCGATCACAGCGTTCTGCTAGGCCCTGGTCATGGGTTACCAAGATCAGCGTAGTGCCAAATTCCTGATTCAACTCAAACAGCAATTGGCAAATCACCTCACCAGTTTGGGTATCTAAATTACCCGTAGGCTCATCGGCGAACAGCACCTTGGGATTGGATGCGAATGCTCGAGCAATGGCCACTCGCTGCTGCTCACCACCAGAAAGCTGCCTCGGATAGTGATCAACCCGCTCCTGCAGCCCAACCTTAGTGAGCAGTTGCCGTGCTTGATCTGCGGCCATTCGATCGCCGCGCAATTCAACCGGCAGCATTACGTTTTCCAGTGCTGTGAGGCTTCCCAGCAGCTGAAAAGACTGAAACACAAAACCCATGTATTGGCCTCGAACAAGCGCTCGGGCCTCCTCATCCAGCTGTGATAGATCTGCATCGACAAGTCGCACCGCCCCGTCTGTGGCGGCATCCAAACCTGCCAAAATTCCTAGCAAAGTGGTTTTGCCGGAACCTGAGGCGCCGACGATCGCGACGGACTCACCTGCATTGATTTCCAAATCAATGCCATCCAAGATCACCAACTGGCCCGCAGCAGTGGGCACTACTTTCGTTACACCTTCAGCAGAGACTACGATTCGACTCATGGGTAAATCACTGTTCATTTTTATTGTTCCGCCAATTATTCGGCTGCTTTTTTCGAAGCCTAGTACGTTGGCTGTGTTTTTTGCGTTAACGCTATCGACCCCTGCGATTTCACCCGTGCGAGCAGAGGTCAAGGCGCCAACGGGGACAATCGTAGTGCTGGGGGACAGTATCAGCGCCGCCTATGGTATTCAACGCGAGGAGGGTTGGGTTTACTTACTTGAGCAGTACCTGGCGACCAACCATGCAGGCTGGCGCGTCGTGAATGCCAGTATTTCCGGAGAAACCACAGGCGGGGCACTGGCACGCTTACCCGGAGTACTGGACGCCACCACCCCGAAAATAGTGATCGTTGAACTTGGCGGTAACGATGGGTTGCGTGGCTACCCGATCAGCAAAATGCAGGATAATTTGTTGCGTATCATCGAGACCTCGCAAGCTCAGGGTGCGGCCACATTGCTGGCTGAAATGCAGATACCACCGAACTATGGTCGCCGTTATACCGAGGAATTTACCGCAAGCTTTAGCGCGGTCGCGGCGCAATCAAATACGGTATTAATTCCGTTTTTACTCGAACAAGTCGCATTACAGCCGGAGTTTATGCAGGACGATGGCATTCACCCGACAGCGGTCGCGCAACCGCTGATTGTCGACGCAGTGCTCCCACACCTATTGCCCTTGGTCAAGTAAACCGAAACGGGGAATCGTCCAGAGCTAGGAAGCTTTATCCTTCTTCTGGGTGACACCAATGTGCGCCTCACCGCGCGCTGCTGCCAACCGCACCTGCCGCTGACGTTCGCGAAACTGCTGACGCCGCACATCACTGACTGAACTGTGACAAAACGGGCAACTCACGCCGTGTTCAAATTCTGGCGCCTGCATATCCTCTTTGGACAACGGATGCCGGCATGCGTAGCACTGTCGATACTGACCCTGATTTAGCTCATGGTTTACCGATACTCGTTGATCGAATACAAAGCATTCTCCTTGCCAGCGGCTCTGCTCTGCTGGCGTATCTTCTAGGTACTGAAGGATGCCACCATTGAGCTGATAGACCTCTTCTACCCCGTGCTGGGCCACAAGCGCTGAGGCTTTTTCACAACGAATACCACCAGTGCAGAACATCGCGACTTTGCGCTGTTTGGTGGGATCTATGTTGTCTTCAACCCATTGAGGAAATTCGCGAAAATTATCGGTATCCGGTGATACCGCATTTTCAAAGGTACCGATATCAATTTCGTAATGGTTACGCGTATCAATAACCAATACCTCAGGGTCGTCGAGTAATTCATTCCAGCGCGCACCATCGACGTGCTCGCCGGTATTTTGCAAATCCAGACCGGCGACGCCAAAACTGACTATTTCCGGCTTTATGCGAACTTTAAAACGATGGAAGCCGATCCCTGATTGATCCAAATCGGACCACTTGAAAGTCATGGCACCGAAGGCTTGCTCCAGTGCCCTGACCATCGCGTCAAGACTATCTGTTTCGGCAATGATCGTCCCATTAACCCCTTCTTGGGCCAATAAAATGGTACCCACCACACTGAGTTGCTCACCCAACTGTTGCAGTTCCTCGACCAGAGATTGCGGATGCGCCACTGGAATGAACTTATAAAACGCCAACACTCGCCGCATATTTAAGCTCCGTCGGCGGCGCTTTTACTGGCACCAGCACAGTCAGGCGACTGGGGCGCCTGATTTTGCCGCTGTAGCCATTCGTCTTCGCTGTATAGATGCAGTGCGCAGGCGTGCATGCCAGAATCGAATTCACTCTGCAGCAACTTATTCACCAGTCGATGGCGTGCTATCCGCGAGTGCTCGGCGAATACCGCGCCTACGGCTGTGACCTTAAAATGACTTTCCGCACCGGCTGGCACGTTGTGTCCGGAACTTTCATCCGCAACATCAATATGACTGAGCGTAAACTCAGCGAGCATTTTTTCTAAGATACGTTGTTGACGCGCGCTCATGCCGACACCTAAAACTTGGGTTGCGCAATGATATAGGCGTGACAATCAGGGCGCTATCAATTGATTGCGAACTGCATGAAGACACTCGTCTAAGGCCTTCAGGTTAGCTAATATCCCTTCCCCAAGTGCTCATAACTATTTCCGAAGCACCAACACAATAAGATCGATAGGGCTTTATATGCTGGCTATTCTCTCCCCAGCGAAAACGCTGGACTACGAAACACCACTGACTATCAGCAAGTCTACGCAACCAGACTTCAACAGCGAGTCGCAAGAGCTGATCTCGACGCTGCGAGAATTCGCACCCGCGGAGATCAGTAGTCTGATGAAAATCAGTGACAACCTCGCCGAACTCAACCACCGTAGATACGCTGAGTGGCAAACTCAGGCAGATACAGCCAACGCCCGGCCAGCCATATTCGCCTTCAAGGGCGATGTCTATCAGGGTCTGGACGCCCAAACCCTGGCAGTTCGGGATGTTAATTTTGCGCAGAAACACCTGCGCATATTGTCTGGCTTGCACGGTCTGTTGCGGCCGTTAGATTTAATCCAACCCTATCGACTAGAGATGGGAACACGGCTCACCACCCGCCGCGGCAGCAACCTATACCAATTTTGGGGCGACAAAATCACCGATAGCATCAACCAAGCGCTGGCCCAGCAAACGAGCAAGGTTTTGGTGAATCTAGCGTCCAACGAGTACTACCAGGTGATCCAACCAGAGCGCATTGAAGGACGCATACTAACGATAAACTTCAAAGAGCTGCGCGATGGTAAATACCGTTTCGTGTCGTTTTCCGCGAAGAAAGCCCGCGGCTTGATGGCCCGCTATATGATCGATGAGCGCATTGTACGACCCAACCAATTGCGCCAATTTGATGTCGACGGCTATGCGTTTAACGAAGCGTTAAGTAGCGACGACGAATGGATCTTCACCCGCTAATAAGGATCTGCATACGATGGACACGCTGACCCAACAACAACAAATTGAGCTTGAAGCAGCAGCATTTCGACGTCTGGTAGCCCATCTAGACTCGCGCAAAGACGTGCAAAATATCGACCTAATGATTCTCGCGGGATTTTGTCGCAATTGCCTGTCTAAGTGGTACAAGGCTGCCGCCGATGAGCAGAACCTGTCGGTGACCATGGATGCGGCCCGGGAGCAGATTTACAAAATGACCTATGACGAATGGAAAGCGAAGCATCAGTTGGAAGCGACCCCGGAACAACTGGCAGCAATGGACGCACAACAACAGGCCTAATATGAAACTGCCTACCGAGGCTGCCGAGTCTCGAAGCCTGTCTACCAGCTGGCGCGACTGGCGGGGTTTTATCGGCTTTATCGCATTTTTGCTGATTTTCCGCTCCGCTGTAGCGGACTGGAACCACGTACCATCCAGTTCCATGCTGCCCTCAATATTGATCGGCGACCGCGTGATTGTGAATAAGCTCGCCTATGATCTACGGATTCCGTTTACGTTTATTCGTATTACCCAATGGGCTAATCCTGAACGCTCAGATATCGTCACGTTTGAATCCCCTAAGGACGGACGCTTGATGATCAAGCGTGTTGTCGGGCTGCCGGGGGATACCATTAGCCTGCGCGACAATCGACTCAGCATTAATGGTCAGCTGGCCGAATACACGATAGAAACAAATAATTTTTTACCCGAGCAATTATCGCGCCCGTTGAGCCACACCCGGATTATTCGCGAGACCGCACTGGGAGAACAACGCCCCATTATGTTGTTTAAGCACCGGCCCGCTTGGGTCGCATCGAGCTTTGGTCCGGTCACTGTGCCAGACGGGCACTATTTAATGTTGGGCGATAACCGCGACAACAGTGGCGATTACCGAGCCATTGGCTTCGTGCCGCGCCAAGCCATTTTAGGCCGGGCCAGTTCAGTGGCGTTCAGCTTTGACGTCGACAACTATTACCTACCCCGCAGTAACCGTTTAATGCGCTCGCTACGCAGTTAAGTTAACCCCCGCTGAACAGCTTACGCAGCAGCCACAATAGGCATGCAATTGCTAGCGCAATGCCAATCAAACCCACCACAAAGAGAAAACTACTGCCCAAAAAGGCCAGGCTATCGGTTACCGCAACGCCATATTGCTGAGCCACCCATACCACGCTTGCCAGGGCCGTTGTGGCGCCAAGCAAAATGGTTCGCGCCATGCGCTGCCAACGACTTCTTTGCACCACAATACGCTGGGTTGCCTGACTACTGTTGCTATCGCGCCGCAATGCGCGCTCTGATTTGTCTCTATTAATCGACACGCCCTCGTTGTCTGCCGCTGCTAATGCGGTTTCAGTTACAATGTTCGATTGCATTTTACCCATCCACTACGAGCAAGCGCCATTGATCGAACCGACTACCGACCCGCAGCCGCAGCCGCAGCCGCAGCCGCAACAGTACAAATTCGCGCGCATCATTCTGTTAGTGGCTCTGGTGGGCGTGGGCTTCGGTTTCACTGTGCTATTTGCAATTCTTGGTCCGCTGGGTCGAGAAGTTGGCCTCAGCGAGCTACAGATCAGTTCGGTCATTGCCGCATCGTCACTGACCGTATTCTTAGCCAGCCCACGCTGGGGGCGACTGAGTGACCGCTGGGGACGCAAACCAGTAATGATCTTCGGCTTGCTGGGTTACGCCTGTGGGAACTTCCTATTTGCGAGCGTATTTCACGCCGCCCTGATTGGTGCACTGTTACCACTCAGCGCCTACTTATTACTTATGCTAACCCGAGTGATGCATGCCAGCGTGATGTCGGCAATTATGCCAGCGAGCAGCGCCTATATGGCCGATATTACCGATCTGACTACGCGCACTAAGGGTATGGGCGCGGTGGGGGCGGCCAACAACCTTGGCGGCATCCTCGGCCCTGCATTAGGCGGGTTACTTGCGGGTATAACCTTGTTGACGCCTTTGTGGGTGGCCTCAGGTCTAGCATTAATCACGGCCGTATTTGTAGTCTTTTTGCTGCCCCGAAGTCCGCAACCGAAATTAGCCCGGGATCAGCCCAGCGTTAAGCTCAGCTATTTTGATCCTCGGATACTGCCCTACATTATCGTTGGCGCCATGATGTTTATCGGCATGGCATTAGTGCAGCAAACTTTGGCGTTCCGTTTCCAGGACGTTTTGGGCTTGTCCGCCGTAGAAACCGCGCAGACCTTTGGGATGGCCATGGGCTTATCGGCAGCCGCGTCGTTGCTCAGCCAACTTGGCTTAATGCAGCGTATTAATCTACGCCCCATTCAATGGCTACGCATTGCCATGCCCATATTGGCACTGGCCTTCGCCTGTTTAGCTATGGCTGACACCCAGTCGCTATTGGTCATTGCCATGTTACTGCAAGGCGCCGGAATGGGTCTGGCAGGGCCAGCCTTTATGGCCGGCGCATCAATGGCAGTGAATGCTGATGAGCAGGGGGCGGTGGCCGGAGTGGCAGGCTCCTGTGGCCCCTTAGGCTTTACCATCGGGCCGCTGCTTGGCGGTTTCTTTTATCAAATCCAACCTGACCTACCCTACTGGTTTACTTTTTTCTTGTATCTGCCGCTCATTGTCTTTGTGCTTCGCACCCGCGATAACCACAAAAGGGCGAAACGTACCACTAATGTCAGTTAAGTGGACGCCACAGGCAAGGATTGCTGTATTTTTTTATCTGGGTAATAATATCTGAGATCAATTATTACCCGGGTATATGTACATAGTATTTTGTCCTAGCCACCGTATCGCTCGTGGCTCTCTAAAAGAGGCCGCACTGGCTGCCCACGCTCACCTGCATGAACCCGGCGTTGTGATTTTTGATGAAACCTCTTTCAGCGTTGTCGATGTCGACCTGAGTGGGAGCGCCGATGAAGTAGCTAGGCGCATCGACAGCTATCCGCAAACTGCGCCAACGCCAACTCGCGGACGCGGCCGACCTAAACTCGGTGTGGTGGGCCGGGAAGTCACACTATTACCTAGGCACTGGGATTGGCTGGCACAACAACCGGGCGGTGCATCAGTAACCCTGCGCAAACTCGTTTCCGCTGCGCGTAAGGACCCGGCTCGGCAACGAGAATTCGCCCGACATCAGGCGCAACAACGGGCATATCGCTTTTGCCAAGCTCTGGCTGGTGACCTGCCTGGTTATGAAGAGGCCTTACGCTACCTTTACGCTGGGGACGTCTCGGGCTTTGCAAGCCAGACCAAGGATTGGCCCAGAGATATTGCTGAGGTGGCAAATACCTTGGCGCAGGCCTGCGTTTGAACACATTGCTGGATGCTCGGAAGTAGCTCAGCCGCCCTCTATGCGTGGCATAAAGAATACTTCGCTGTCAGCTGCCAACTCTTCCATAAACGCATCCTGATAAATCTGCCCATCAATCGCCACGGCACAGCGTTCTAATACCGCACCAAGATCAGGCCATCGCTGGGTCAGACCCGAACGTAAGTCGCGATAATTTTCGGCGCTTATTTCGAGCACGCGCACCCCACCCGTTAGCGCCGTCCAATCTTCTGGCAGTGTAACCTGGGCCACTTTGCAGTCTGACAACTAATCGCCGTCGATGACCTCTAATAGATTGGGTGGGGATAGCGGTAATTCACCTACGCGTTTGTCGATGGCCCGAGATACCGCATTTGTCGCCACCGCCAAAGGCGCAACGATGGGTGTTTCGCCCACGCCCCGCACCCCATAGGGATGGCTTGGATTCGCAACTTCAACAATCGCCGTGTCGATCATTGGCAGATCGGAGCAAACGGGTATCCGATAATCCAAGAATCCTGGATTTTCCAGCACCCCTTCATCGTTGTAGATATATTCTTCATTCAGCGCCCAGCCGAGTCCCTGAGCTGCCCCCCCCTGCATCTGCCCCTCAACATATGCCGGGTGAATAGCCTTGCCCGCATCCTGCACTGCGGTATACGACAACACATCGACTTTGCCGGTTTCTTGGTCTACTCGCAGATCGCCAAAGTTCACAGAAAAACTCGCACCAGCACCTTGGGCATTGAGCGACGCTCGACCCAAGATAGGCCCACCAGTTTTAGCTGCCTTACCGGCCAGATCAGCAAGAGAAAGCGCTTTAACATCTGCATTAACCCCAGGGCCAGGTACCGCCTGTCCGTCTTCCCACTCCACCTGATCCTCATCCAGCCCCCAGGTCATGGCCGCGCGCTTTTTGCATTCTGCAATAACATCTTCACAGGCCCTGGTGACCGCCATACCCGTGGCAAAGGTTGTTCGACTACCACCGGTGACATTACAAAAACCCGTGCTGTCTGTATCTGCCACTTGGGCACGCACCTGCTCGTACTCTATACCCAGAGTTTCCGCCGCCATCAGGCACATTGACGCCCGGGAGCCACCAATATCGGGACTGCCCTCTATGACCATCACGGTGCCGTTTTCATTAATGTGCACCTCGGCACTGGACTGCAGACCCACATTGAACCAGAACCCAGCTGCAACACCACGGCCTGCACCTTCTGGCACCGGGGCAAGATAATTCGGGTGCGACTTTGCCGCCTCCAAACAAGCCTTAAACCCGATAGGTGGAAACTTCGGCCCATAGGGTGCTTGGGTACCCTCCTCTGCCGCATTGTGTAAGCGCAGATCAATTGGATCGGTATCCAACAATTGAGCGATTTCGTCCAGCGCACACTCAAAGGCATGCATAGACTGAGGTGCACCCGGCGCACGATAGGCTGCCACCTTCGGCTTGTTCACCAGCACATCAAAGGTTTCAACCAAGAAATTTTCTAATTGATAGGGCGCAAAGACTGCCATCGCGCCCGGCATATACGGTGCCCCTGCAAACGCGCCAGCTTCATAGGCTATCCATGCATGGGCGGCGGTAATGGTGCCGTCCCGTTTGGCCCCAACCTTGATACGTGCCACCGAGGCAGATGCGGGACCCGTGGCGCGAAATACTTCCTCGCGATTTAGCGCCATTTTCACTGGTCGGCCGGATTTCTCCGACAACAGCACCGCCAACGGCTCAAGGTATACCACCGTTTTGCCGCCAAAACCGCCACCGATCTCTTTCGGAACAACCTTAAGATCCGACAAGTCCTTACCCAGCATTTTTGAAGTTGCAGCGCGAAATTCAAAGTGCCCCTGAGTGGAACACCACAACGTGCCACGGCCCTGCTCATCAATACTGGCGACGCATGCCTGAGGTTCGATATACCCCTGGTGCGCCATCGGGCATTTAAATTCCCGTTCCACCACCACGTCCGCAGCGGCAAAACCTTCCTCAATACTGCCACGCTCAAGCCGCCCCTGATTCGCCACATTACTCGGATGCTCGGGTTTTTCTGGCAGCTTGGTGTAATTGTTTTCGTCCACTAGGGTCGCATCAGGTTGCATGGCCTGCAGCACGTCTAATACCGGTGCCAAGGGCTCATACTCGACCTTGATCGCCGCCAATGCCGCTTCTGCCGCCATCGGCGTGGCCGCAGCCACTGCCGCAACCGCATGACCGTGATACAGCACTTTATCCCGCGCCATAACATTCTTAGCCACATCGTCTAACGTGCCGCCACCTTCACCGCCGACCTCACCTTCGATGCCGCCGCCGGGAAAATCCGCGCCGCTGATCGCAGCGAATACGCCGGGCAACGCGAGCGCAGCGCTGACATCAACGCTGAGGATTTTTGCGTGGGCGTGAGGACTGCGCAGGACCTTGCCATGGATCATATTCGGCAACACTGTATCCGCACCGAACTGCGCGCGACCGGTAACCTTATCCAGGCCATCGGGGCGCACCGGGCGACTACCTATCTGCTTATAATCCACTGCTTCTGCCATGACTCACTCCTTGGGACTTCAACCCCAAAATGTAGCACGCAGCCCTAGCACTAGGAAACCAGCGGTCGCGAAAAGCAATTTCGGGCTAATGCCTATATGGCTGCCGAATGACCAGCGCCTCGACAAGGCTATTGGCGCGCACAGATCACTGATACGCGCATCGTAATCACTTCATCCGATAGCGAATCGGCAAAGTCTTTAAACCACCAACAAAGGTGGATTGGGTGTACTGAGGCTCGCCGGCGAGTTCGATGTCTTCTACCCGGTTCAGTAATGCACGATACAGAGACGCCATTTCCATACGTGCTAGGTGCTGGCCGAGACATACATGAGCACCAAAACCAAAGGCGATTTGCTTGGCATCCTTACGGTCGACGCGAAAATCAAATGGCGCGTCGAATACGCTTTCATCCCGATTTGCCGAGGGGTACCAAAGAATTGCCGACTCGCCCTGGCGAATGGTTTGTCCACCGATGTCACAATCTTCGGTAGCGGTACGCATAAAATGTCGAACCGGTGATACCCAACGAATCATTTCATCGATGGCCGTGGGCAATAAACCGTCCACATCGGCACGCAGCTTGGCCATTTCTTCCGGTCTTTCCAGCAACGCCAACAGACCTCCGGCGGTTGAGGCGCTGGTGGTGTCATGCCCGGCCGTGGCGATGATCATGTAATAACCGTTGGTTTCATGTTGCGGTAAACGCTCGCCATCAATCTCGGAGTTTGCGATCAGCGAGGCTAGATCGTCAGTAGGCTTGTTTCTGCGCGCCTCGGTTAACTCAACAAAGTATTTTTCAAAATCCAGCACCACATCCATGAAGTCCATCATGTCAAACGACCGAGCCACATCTGGATCGGTGCTGCCGAATAACTCCTGGGTGAGTTTCAGCATTAACGGCTCGTCTTCTTCCGGCACACCGAATATCGACATGATGACGCGTAGCGGAAACCAAATGGCCACATCCTTCACAAAGTCACATTCACCGCCCATTTCCCCCATTCGATCGACATAGTGAACTGCGAGTTCATCTATTCGCTGTTGTAAGTTGCGCAGGTTGCTGCCCATAAACCAACCCTGGGTCAGCCGCCGGTAGCGCATATGATCTGGATCATCCATCTGCACCAGCGATCGCACCAGATGTTTGCGGCCAGTCATCTGTTGCAGCACCTCGGTCATCATCTTTTGACCTAGAGTTGGGCGCGGATCATTTATAAAAACTGCTTTATTGCCTTCGATGGCTTTGATGTCGGCGTATCGAGTAACGTTCCAAAATGGATCGAACCCTTCAGGGCTGAGATACTTCAGCGGCTCATTCGCGCGCATCCAACTGAACTGCTCATGCACCCAGTTTTCGTCCGCCCAATTTGCTGGGTTGACCAAGGCATTGTCCAAATCCGGCGACTGAGTAATTACTGGCATATGCATTCCTGTTAACTGCTGTTTTTTCTATGTTGCAGAGTATACTCGCCGTCCTGCATGGTTCGGCAATACCCTCGGCAAACGGCAAATAGTGGTTTTTCAGGAATACATCTTTTCTCTTGGGCGGTGGCCATTCGGCTGGACCCATGATCTGGTTTTCGATAACGAAGAAGCCTACCTAGAGCGCTGGATTATTTGGTGCGGCTTTACCTTGCGCCTGCATAAATTTCATAAAGGCGACGACGACCGTGCATTTCATGATCATCCATGGTGGTTTATTACCCTGCCGTTGCGCAGCTACACCGAGCTGACCCCCAAGGGCAGTCAGCGAGTCAGCGCATGGCGCCCGCACTTTCGCTCATCCCGACACCAGCACATCGTGCAACTTGAGCGACAACAACCGGTTTGGACCTTCATTCTCACCGGACCCAAGAGCAACGAGTGGGGGTTCTGGGAAAACGGCGAGTTTATTCATCACGAGCAATGGTTAGCCCAGCGCCAGTAGCATCGGAGCCGAACAGTTTCAGCGCGAGCGTCGAGCCTGCAACCAATTAACAGCAAACAAAAATAACGCCAATACCGCGCCTAGGCTTCGCACTAATGTATCGGGCCACACCAGTAGCCCCGCGCACACTAACCCAGCTATACGCAGATATTTGGACACCGTAGTCCACAGAAAACCTTCTAGCGCCATTGCCAAAACCACAATAAGCAACAGGCTCACAGCTCCAGCAACGAACACTACGGGCCAGCCTTGTGCCTCGGTTAGCAACAACGGCGAGTACGCCATCATCAGCGGAATAACAAACAATCCGTTAGCGAGCTTGAGGGCAGATACTGCCGCGGCCATGGGTTGAGCGCCGGCAATGCCCGCACCGGCAAAAGCAGCTAAGGCGATGGGCGGCGTCACATTCGAGCTTTGCGCTAACCAAAAGATAATCATATGCGCGGTAATCAGTGCCAAACCAAGCTCCTGTAACGCAGGACCGGTCATCACCGCCAACACGATGTAGGCGGCCGTTGCCGGCAGACCCATGCCCAATACCAGAGCTGCTACCGCGACCAATATCAGCGCTAACCAGAGCCGGCCATCACTCAATGACACCACCGACTCGGTGAACTGTAGGCCGATACCCGTCTGGCCAATGGTACCCACAACAATTCCGGCCACCGCGCAGGCTACAGAAATCGGCACCGCGAGTAAGGCACCCTGACGTAACCCTGCAACAATCTCAGCAAAACCAATGCGCGTATGCGAACGCAAGAGGCTGGCAGCCACCACTGCCGCGCAGCCTGCAGCACCAACCAACAGCGGTGAATAGTTCTGCAACAACATTACCGTGATTAAGGCTAAGGGTAAAAAGAAGTGCAGCCCGTTGAGGAAAATCGGCAGCACCTTAGGTCGCTCAGTGGCGCCTTTGAAACCTGCCTTGCTGGCCATCAAGTGCACATACAGCAACACCGACGTGAAATACAACAACGCCGGCACGAGAGCCATCCACACAATATCGCCATAAGGCGTTTTCGTGAACTCTGCCATCACAAAGGCCCCGGCTCCCATGATGGGGGGCATGATCTGCCCGCCAGTAGAAGCTGCGGCCTCAATCCCCGCAGCTTGTGCTGGTTTGTATCCGAGCTTTTTCATCATTGGTATGGTCAACGAGCCCGTGGTAACGGTGTTTGCAATCGCACTGCCAGAAATTGACCCCATCGCTGCAGAAGCCATTACCGAGGCTTTGGCTGGGCCACCGCGAGACTTTCCCGCAGCGGCAAAGGACAAATCGATAAGCATCTTCCCCGCGCCCGTGACCTGCAAAAACGCACCAAACAACACGAAGCTAAATACCGCGCCAGCGGCTATGCCAATGGGCGCGCCGTACAAGCCAGCACCAGTAAACACCTGAAAACGCACGATGCGCTCAAAACTAAATCCGCGAGTTGCCAAGACATCAGGCAGCACATTGCCAAAGGCGGCATATAGGACGAACACCAAACCAATAATGCCCATCACTGGTCCAACAGATCGACGCGCAAGCTCTAAAGTTGCCGACACGATGATGACCCCAGCGAGAAAATCCGCCGCGACCAATCCATTCAGTAAGTGATCAATCGCCGCATAATCAAACTGCACAATGCGCCAAGTAGCCCACAATACTAATACCGTTGTCAGCACATCGAGCCACGGCAACGCCGCACCGCGCACCCGTAATGGGTACACCCAAAAGCCTAAACACAAAATCCAACACAAGTGCACCGGACGAAAATATACCGCTGGCTGCATACCCAATATCGTTTCCAGCGGCAAAACCCCTGGCGGCACAAAACCCGCTACGGGCTGCCATAACTGAAATACCGACAGCAGGGCTGCTACTGCAGTAACCAGTAGCGGCCAACGCTTAGGGGTGGTCTCCACTGCTTCTATAGAATCAGACTTACTCATTGGCTAAATCGCAGGACTGAGCAGGATCTTGCAAGTACAACTGGGTTCCAGGATGCAGGGGCACCGCCGGCAACCGATGGATATTTTCTAGTGTCATGGCCTGCACCACGGGCGAAATCTGCAGCAACGATTGACGCTGTTGGTATACGGTACAGGTTAGCCGGAAAGCTAAATCTATGGGCATATTTTCATGCACAACTACAGCGCTCCAAATACCCAGCGCTGTGGTATCACTGACAATGCCGTTATAGGTGGCTGCGGGAATACGATAGCCACTGTATGCCGGGAATTGATCGACGAGTTGTTGCAAATCATCAGCACTGAGACTCAGTAAACGCAGAGGCCGAGTGACCGCCAATTCCGTTACTGCGGCAATACCCAAACCCCCAACGATAAATCCAGCATCTACGGTGCCGTCTTTGAGTGCGGCTGTAGTGGCGGCAAAACTCAGGTAACGAGGCGCAATGTCATCGAGCTGCACCCCAAGGCCAGTGAGCACATTGGTTGCGGCGACGGCGGTACCAGACCCCTGAGCGCCCATGGCAACGCGCTTACCCCGCAGGTCGGCAACCGTGGTTATACCGCTCCCCTCGAGGGTCAAAATATGCACGATATTGGGGTAAGCGGTAAACAACACTCGTAACGGCAAGGCCTGCGCAAATAGACCCTGGCCAAGAAATGCATCGGTCGTGACATCGGCCATAGCAATACCCAGATCACTCTCCATGCGCGCCACCTGGGTTACATTGGTGATGGAACCACCGGTGACTTCGGCTTTGACATTAACGTCGCTGAGTTGTTTCGACCAAACCGAGGCCATCCCGCCACCAAAAGGATAGTAAAGACCGGCCGGACCGCCCGTTGCGATGGACAAAGTTCGGTCAGCTTGACCACACCCGCTCAGCGCTAACACTATCGCAAGCCATACGGCCAATGGACGACATTGCTTAACGCTGAAATTTACCGACTCCCTCATTTGTTGGCGCACCCGCCTCTTGCTCCCTAGTAGCCGCGAACATTAACCGCTACGCCGCGTTGGGCCAACTGCTGCACGAGCACTGCCTAGTGGAGTAGCGCGACAGTGGGCTCTTAGCGAGGCACATCGATAGGGGGTTTTAACTACCCTGAGCTATGCGCTGCGCCGGGGAAAGCAATGCTAGAAGGGCAATCGCGACGCACTAAAACCCAGCGACCAAGCCTTCTTTGCGATGGTCAGAACCACCCACATAGCCGTCAGCCAGACGCTGTATCAATTGCGCACCTCCAAACGTACTCGTGCGCTTATCGAAACGCACATTGTGCCCACGAGCCGCTAATTCCTCTGCAACTTTGGCGTCAAAGCCCGGCTCGAGACCTACACTGAAATCCTCGTAAACATGCCAGCGCGGCGCGTCGCTGGCGGCTTGAGGGTTCTGTCCGTGACCGAACACACGGTTAATCATCTGCACATGGCCTTGGTGCTGCATATGCCCACCCATAACGCCGAATGCCATCTCGGGCAGGCCATTAGCGGTGACAAAGCCTGGAATAATGGTATGAAAAGGACGTTTGCTCGGTCCCACCGCATTGACATGGTCTGAGTCAAGGACAAAACCACTGCCCCTATTTTGCATGGCGATGCCGGTCCCCGGAATAACCACGCCAGAGCCAAAGGCACGAAAATTAGACTGAATAAACGACACCATCATGCCGCTGGCATCCGCCGTGGTGAGATAAACCGTATCGTGCCCAACCGGCAATACCGCAGGTGGTAAGGCCATCGCGCGGGTGCCGATTGACGCTGCTGTTTGGCGCAAACTTGCTGCGTCCAATAATTCCTCAACACTAACGGTCATGGCGTCCGCATCGGCAAAACGACCAGCAGCGGTTGCTGTGGCGATCTTCATCGCCTCAATTTGTTGGTGCACTTCCGCTGCCGAGTCCAATGCCTGGTCAGGAAGGTGTTGTAAAATGCCCAATGCGATTTGCGCCGCCAAGCCCTGACCATTTGGTGGAATTTCATGCAGCTCGATATGCTTATAAGCCTGACTAATCGGCGCCACCCATTCAGCGGTGTGATCGGCCAAGTCTTGCATCGCGAGACACCCCCCCTGAGCATCGCTCGCCGCCACCATGGACTCCGCCAATTGCCCTTGGTAGAAAGCAGCGCCCTTGGTTTCAGCGATCAACCGCAATGAACCCGCCAAATCCGGCCGCTTGAACAATTGCCCCGCCCGAGGTGCTGGAAGGAAGTGCTCTGCGAACGCAGCAAATCCTGCATAGTGGGATTCTAGTAATTGCCAATAGAACGCTGTTTCTGGACCCACCAAGAACCCACCTTCAGCGTACTCGATAGCCGATTCGAACAAGTCCGCAAAAGCCAGTCGACCGTATCGATCACTGAGTTTCACCCAGCTGCTGACGGCCCCGGGAACCGTCACACTGTCCCATCCCAACTCGGGCATTTTTTGCAGATCGCGGAAGCGCTCAGCTGTCCAACCCGCGGGTGAGCGACCAGATGCATTGAGACCAACCAGCTCAGCACCATCCCACAGTATGCAAAAGGCATCACTGCCTAGTCCGTTATTATTCGGCTCTACCACTGTAAGCGTAATCGCTGCCGCAAGTGCTGCATCTACGGCATTGCCGCCCCGCTGCATGGCGCGCAGCCCCGCCTGCACCGCTAGAGGCTGAGAGGTTGCTACTAAATTGGCTGCCGCAACCGGCGCACGGGCAGAGCGATAGGGCAAGTTAGGGTCATACATTACGCGACTTTCGAAGTGAGCTAGCTAGAGCAAACCATGCTCACAGGGGCGACGCAACACCACGGCGATAACGATCTAAGCGCTCTGCATCACCAATTTCCTGGGCAATACTCGCACCCAAACTGAGCATTTGCTCGAAACGCCGGCCGGATGCCATCACCGCCTCGATTACTCCGAATGCCATTGCACTGTTGCCGGTTGAGTGCAGGGCCACTGCATACAAATATGCAGTGCGCTGATTGGGTTGTTGCGCATAGGCTTGAGCGAGCAAGCCCACGGCTGCCTCGCGCTGACCCTGACGCACCAACCACATCGCCCGGGCGACCAATACATCCGCGCTATCTGGCACACGTAACAAGGCCTGTTGCAGCAGCGGACCTGCCTCAGCATCGCGCCCCTGGGCACGATAGAGATCCGCTAAGTTAACCATCCCAGGTACCCAATCTGGATTCAGCACCAGCGCTTGCTGCAATTGTTCCTGAGCTTGGGCTAAATCACCCATCTGCAAGTAAGCGTTGGCCAGATTAGTCCGCCCACCCGGGCGATCTAGGTGCAATTGCTGCACCACCAGATATTCGTCTACGGCGGTACTTAGAAGTCCACGCTCATTTACCGGCAACTGCCGCATTCCCTCCAGCAACGCCTGGGTCGCCTCAATGCGCACAGCAAGTATCGGATCTTGCAAGAGGCGCCGCAGACGTCGCCAACGCTCAGCAAAAGACCACCGTGCAGCACCGCGAACCGCACCAATGCGCTGCAGAGCAGAGGCCGAATTCAATCCCGCAGCGATGGCTTCGGCGCTGATTTGGCGCTGATAGCCTGCCAGCAACGACAGTGCCGTGGCACGCACAATGTCCGACTCTTCAGAGTCTGCGGCGATGACCGCTAAGGCAGATTCGGCGCGTAATTGACCGTCCCGCGCCTGAGCGAACACCACACCAAAATGCTCGGTCTCGGGGGTTCTTACGGTTCCATAATGCGCCGATACGATATCAGCCGCCCACTGCGCAGACTTTTCTTGATGGCAGTCAGTGCAGGGATTGGGCGCCTGAGTGCGCGCCGACAGATCAGGGCGGGGTTTACGGAAACTATGATCCCGACGACCGTCAATACCCATATAAACACGCTCGGGCATATGACAAGAAACACAAGCCGCGGCCTGGGTATTCTCATCATGAAAGTGGTGCTCTGCAGTATCGTAATCAGCCGGCCGCAGCGACGGAAAATCTGCGCGACCCTTGACGTTATGACACTGAGTGCAGACGCCGTTGCCGGTAATCTTTAGTTGCGCGGAGTGGGCCTCATGACAGTTACTGCAAGCGACGCCAGCCCGATGCATTTTGCTTTGCACAAATGAGCCATAAACATAGACCTCATCTAGGATCTGCCCATCCGAATGGTATAGGCCATCATCAAGCAGGGCCGGTAAATAATGATCTAGGTAGTTATGCTGCGGCGTGAACCCTTCGGCAAGTTGCGTGCGCCGACTATGGCAGGTTGCGCAGGTATTTAATTGTTGCCCTGCTTCCTTAAGTGTCGGCAAGGACACTTGCGTCGGCTGCTGCGCATGCAAGCTCCCCGGACCATGGCATGCCTCGCAACCGACACTGACCTCTGCAAA
This sequence comes from Gammaproteobacteria bacterium, assembly GCA_002690405.1. GTDB lineage: Bacteria > Pseudomonadota > Gammaproteobacteria > Pseudomonadales > Azotimanducaceae > UBA4421. The sequence continues at coordinate 60,835 of NZEI01000054.1, read as the reverse complement.
TTCGGTTGCGAAGGTATCTGTTGCCGGGGAATAGTTCTTGCGCACAGCGGTGGAGTGACAGTCTGCGCACATATGGTTCCAGTTTTGACCACCGCGACGCCAATGTTCTGGATTATCTACCGCATCTGCAGAGGGATTAAGATGATACCAGCCGCCTTGATGAGGCACCGAATCGCTCGGCACCGGCGTTGTGCGACTGTCCCAGACCATGGGCAGCGCCTGCAGCCGACCACCGCCCACATCCACAAGATACTGCTGCAATGGCGCCACACCGAATGTATAGCGCACCTGCAGCTGATTTAGATCCGGGGGTCCTTCCGCACCGTCTGTGGTAGCAACAATGAAGGCGCGATCGGAAGTTTTAAATAAACTGCGATGCTTACCATGCAGCAATTCAGCATCAGCAAAGTCACCAAGCACAGTGGCTTCGGTAGGCTCCGCCATAGCCAACTGATGGTGAGAGCCCTGCCACTGTTGCCACGCCTTGGCGTGACAATCTGCACACTGCCCGGAACCCACGTACTCCGCTTGTCCGATCGCTAAGCCGGTATCCTGAGTGACACTACTCGAGTCTTTAGAGTCGCAGCCAGCCAAAGCCAACGCTGTGACGAGAACAATATGGAGGACACGATTACCTTGCGCAGTCATGTCCTCAATGCGCTCTCAAAAGGAGATTTTATTTCCCGTAGTGGGCCGCAAGAATGCGAATCTCTTCGTCTGTAAGATCCTTCGCCATGCCGTACATCACGGCATTAACTCGCTTCTCCGAACGGTAAGCCTGCAATTGCAAACGCAAGTAGCGCTCCCATTGCCCATTCAAGTTCGGATAAATATCTGCGATCGCCTTACCGTCTTGCCCATGACAGGCGATACAGCCTTTCTCCGCTGCCAGGGCCGCGCCGTCAACAGGGTCATCAGAGCATGCGCCCAACAAAAATACGACGCCAATAGACGCCAACTGAAGAAACTTTTTCAATGTATTCACGGCCAACCTCAATTCGCTTGGCGGCTGAAATATTCAGCCAACCTTTGTATTTCTTCATCGCTCAGAAGAACTGCCTGAGCATTCATTTGATTGCCCGGCTCTTGGCCTTCGCGAAAATAGTTCAGGCGGCTTACCAAGTAGCCCACGTTTTGGCCGGCAATATTCGGATAGCGATCAGAGCTCGCTACGCCGGTGTCTCCATGACAAGTTACACAGTGATACTTCCATGCCAATTCTGCACCTTCTTCGTCTGCCCAGGCCCCAGATGCAGACCCAATAAGCGCGTACGCCACTACAGCACAGACTGCAAACAGGTTTTTCTTCAGACCACTACGGCCACTCTTTGCCATCTTCTTGTTTTCCTCAGAGTTATGTTTTTCTTCAGCGCTTTGTACCAAAGCACAATCCCACGGCTACGCTAGGCGCTAACCGCATCAGCCACCGTCATCACAAAGCGATGAGGGTAAGCCTGGGGACCCGCTTCCGGGCCTTCATGCGAACTCAACTGACGCGCGCCTAAGCGCCGGAAGAACTCTACGGCGAACCGTTCAGCACGCACATATAGAGTATCTCTTTGGCACCGCTTGGCTCGCTGCGCAATCTCTTTTACTAACGCCCGACCGATGCCTTGGCCTTGCGCACCGGGTGCAACATACAACCCGTGCAGTAATGCTGCTTGGTTATTATCGTCCCCCTGTATTGATGCGTCCGGCTGCCATACGGCAACCCCGATTTCCGCGGCGGCTTTATAACACAAGACCATTTCAAAATCTTGAAAATCAACAGCATCGTAACTCAGCGGCAAGGCTACAAGTCGGCTCAACCGCGCCGAAATCGGCCATACGCCAATTGCATCCACGATCAACCCATTCACTGTGTTCAAATCGCCAGGCTGCGCGGCTGTAAATGATAACAAATCGTTCAGTTCCTAGAGGCTTTTGCGCTAGTTTATCAACCGCTAAAACACCTTTAATGACGGGAACTCAGACACAAAATCGACACCGCGGTCGTCACAAACCTTTGACCCCCTATTGAATACCCTACCGACTTCATAGCTTGCGGATTACTCCATGTCCGATCTCGCCATCATTGGCGCTGGTATTTGCGGCCTTCGCTGCGCTGAAGTTTTGCAACCTGCAGGGATCACCGTTGAACTTTTTGATAAGGGCCGCGGTGTCGGTGGCCGTCTTGCAACGCGACGCCACGAGCAATGGCGTTTCGATCATGGCGCACCCAGTTTGCACGGCGAGACTGCGCAGTGGTGCGAGAGATTTCATCACTATCCCGCTTGGGATTGCGACAACACTGCCCGACACTACCTACCGGAACTTGGCGTTAATCAACTGGCGAAAGAACTTGCTGAGCCGCTAAACGTTCAACGCGGCTGTCAAATCCAGTCAATCGAGCGGCGCGCCACAGGGTGGTCCCTAGTTGACCAGCATGGCAGCGAGCATGGCCCTTATGCCAACTTAGTTATCACTGCACCATGCCCACAAACTCAAGCCCTTATCAAAACTCTGGATACGCCAATAATTAAGGCATTAGCGGATGTCCACATGACACCGGCATGGGTGATGATGCTGGTCACTGCCCTGCCAATAATCACCACCCAAGAACTGCGCCCGACCCATGATGTGATTCGCCGCATAAGCGCCGAGCATTCAAAACCAGAGCGCGCACTTGGCCCAGCAGACTACCATTACGTGGTCGAAGCTGCGGTGGCCTGGAGTCAAAAGCATGAGGAGGATAACCCTACCGATGTGCAAGCAACTTTGATGGCATCATTGCAGGACATCACCACCGACATGGGACAACTCTTACACTGCGCCGTTCACAGGTGGCGATACGCACATACCGGCCGCGCCCTGGGGCGGCCTTACCTATTTGACTCTGATCTGGGCCTGGCTGTGGCCGGCGATTGGTGTTTAGGGATCGGTGCTGAAGGCGCTTATTTAAGTGGCGAGGCCCTTGCCAAAATGTTGCTGGAATCCAGCCACCGTTAGAGTCTCAATCAACAAGTAACCACACGATTAGGCTGAAGGCTCTTGTTTCCTGGCTATTGCCCCAGTTGCGCTGAAGGCTCTGTTGCCGACGGTCGTCGAATTCACGCTGAAGGCTCTTTATTGCCGGCTATTGCCCCAGTTGCGCTGAAGGCTCTCTATTGCCGACGGTCGTCCAAGTTACGCTGAGGGCTCTGTTGCCGACGGTCGTCCAATTCACGCTGAAGGCTCTTTATTGCCGGCTATTGCCCCAGTTGCGCTGAAGGCTCTCTATTGCCGACGGTCGTCGAATTCACGCTGAAGGCTCTGTTGCCGACGGTCGTCGAATTCACGCTGAAGGCTCTTTATTGCCGACGGTCGTCGAATTCACGCTGAAGGCTCTTTTTCATCGTCGGGTGTAGCCTCTGCGGCCAGCGCTCTTTCAGCGTCCGCGATGATTCTTACCATAGTAATGTTGCACACGATTTGCCGCTCTAACTGAGTCACATCCTCTGCGATCCACCCCATAACGGTGATACAGCCGCGATAGGTAGGCTCGTAATAGCGTTTATCGATCAACACGATTAACCGGTTCAGGTTTAAGCCCAATAGCACCAACAGCAAGACGAAAATCGCCAGCACTCGAAACCAACGCGCATCAAGCACTTTCATCGCATATTTCCCCAGCAATCCCAGCTCTCATTTATGGCCAGCTCCAGCCCTAGAAACTATACTAACCTGCAACGCTCTGCCACAAAGGCATCTACCACATGAAACTATTGGGTTTATTGTTCTCACCACTGGTCTTTGGTTTAGCATTTTTGGCGCCCCTAATCGCTCAATCTCTGGTCGCCCTCGGTGTATCTACAGCCGATATAAACCCGCTGTGGATAGGTTTTATCGTCGGCGGCGGTTTGGGGTTAGCGGCGCAAATACGTGGCTCTTGGTTTTGGATAAAGCCATGAGCGAAATCGAATACTCAGAAACCATCGATACCGCCGCTTTGGATGAAGCGGAACGCCAGATCGCCGCCAAATACATGCGCATAGTGCCTTGGGGCGCAGTAGCCTGGGCGTTTTGCAATTTGGCCGTTTGGTTGTCCCTGTGGCCGCTGGTGCTTTTCAACATCATGCCCCTATGGCTAGGCTTCATTATCGCCTCGATTAATGTCGCTCTTTGTTACCTGCCATCCCACGAAGCCCAGCACAATATCATCGCTCGCCGCGGCCAACCTCTGCGATGGCTAAANGAATTAGTCGGCCATNTNTCAGTTATTCCNNTGGTNCAGCCCTATCGAGTGCTACGCGATACCCATATGGAGCANCACGCCCATACCAACNATCCGCAGTTGGATCCCGATTANCCAGTGCATGCACCNAGTGATTTNGATTTTTTGGTTAANAGCATNAANNNNCGCCANCCNGGCTCNAACGCCANNCAAAGCTACACAGACGCGCTGCAACGNGTGGGTAAGGATAANGANATNATCGACGCTTTGGTNTATGNNNTNGTGTACCTTGGNTTTTTNATCNNCATGGCGTGGAGNGGCTANGCNCTGGAAGCCGCCNTGCTGTGGTGGCTGCCAANANACATTGGAGAAACCTACATTCAATACTATTTGAGCTGGGCGCCNCATCACCCNGGCAANCANNAGGGNCGCTATAGAGNCACTCGGGCATTNAAAAGTCGNCTAGGCAACCTCTTGTCCTTAGGTATGCAGTACCACATCGTGCATCANCTGTACCCNCACATNCCNCTGAGTAANACNCCNNCAGCNTATCGAGAGCTAAAACCTATATTGCAAAAACGCGGCTGCGATCTGGGGAGTTTGTAAAAAACCACGCCTGATGCCGGCATTGGGCGCTGGCATTCCCACACGTATCGCATCAATATGTTCCCAGAACATCGTTGGGGAGCGAGCATGAACGACCAAAGCACAGCCTGGTTTTTGCGCGGCAATTGGGCGCCGACACAGCAAGAGCACACCAGTACGGAACTCAAGGTTGAAGGCACTATTCCACCGGAACTAAATGGCGTATATCTGCGCACCGGACCTAATCCTGCGTCAGGCACTGGCGACCACTGGTTTCTCGGTGATGGCATGGTACACGGCATCCGACTGCAGAACGGTAATGCCGAGTGGTACCGTAACCGCTTTGTGCAGACCCCGGACATTACCGATCCACTGACCGATCCCATGGGCGGTATCGGTGATCTGCGCCGTGGCAAGGGTAATACCCATGTTATGGCTCACAACAAAAAAATCTTGTGCTTAGAAGAGGCTCATTGGCCTTGGGCGATTGATGGTGAACTCAACACCATCGGCTGCGAAAACTTTGATGACGCGTTGCCTTGCTCCATGACCGCACATCCCAAGGTCTGCCCGGTTACCGGCGAACTGTTAGCGTTCAGTTACTTTTCTTTTGAACAACCGTTTTTGCAATATATTCGCGTAGGCGCAGACGGCAAGTTAAAGCAATTAGAGGGTATTGAACTGCCAGAAATGGTGATGATGCATGACTTCAACATCACCGAAAATTACGTGATTTTTATGGATCTGCCCTTGGCCTTTGATCTGGATCTGCTGGCCAGCGGCATCCCCTTTCGCTTCAAGCGCGAAAACCAGGCGCGCCTCGGCGTTATGCCGCGTACCGGCAGCGCGAGCGATATTCGTTGGTTTGAAATCAACCCGTGCTACGTCTTTCATCAAGTCAACGCCTGGGAACAGGGCGATGTCATTACCCTATTCGTATCCAAGCAAGACTCAGCATTCGGCGCAGACTCAGGGGATTTCTCTGAAGTATCACGCCTGCATCGCTGGCAGATAAATCTGGCTACTGGACAGGTTACCGAGGAAAAAGTTGACGATCGCCCCGGCGACTTTGGCCGGGTCAATGACCGCTTCGTTGGCAAAGCTAGCCAATTTGGCTACCTCATGGCGCTGGATGGCGAGGGCAACAGCGAAGAGCCGATCTACGGTCCAAAGCTGTACCAATATGATTTAACCAGCGGTAACTGCAACGAGCACTTCTTGGGCGACGGTACTCGTGGCGCTGAACCCGTTTATGCTCAAGTGCCTTCCTCCGAGGCCGAAAACGACGGCTGGGTGCTGTGCCTCGTGCATAACGAGCACAAGAATAAGTCCAAACTCATCATCATTGATGCCGACAATTTTTCCGCGGCCCCAGTGGCCAGTATCGAACTACCCTACCCAGTGCCCTATGGCGCCCACGGCAACTGGGTCGCAGATCAGGACCTAATCTAGTCAGCCGGTTGCGTCACCTAATAAACCCACCGCATAGTACGAATCCACGGTATCTCTGACAGTGGTTTCTAAATCGAAGGTCTCCAGGCCAAGCTCTTGCTTGGCCAACAGACAATAAGCGCGCGGCGCGTCATAGGTCGGCTTGGCTGGAACATCGCCAGTTTCGCCTTGCATCGGCTCACCGCCGATATCGTCAACCATTGGATACAGAGATTCCAACAATGCTTGTAACTGCCAAGTGAATAACTCTCCCCCACGATCGGCAGCTGCCAAAATATAACGACTGCCATTGCTGCCAACAGTGGTTTCCATACATAACCGATGGGCCCGAGCGACGTCTCGCACATCCACACAGTTCCACAACATACGGCCTTCGCGCCCGCCTTTATAGGGTTTACCTTGCATCATGCGCCTGATGTGATTTTGCCAACTCCAAGGTTGGTCGTTATTGCTGGCAATCAATGGTCCTATGACATGCAGGGGTAAAATCGCCAGCGCCTCAAAACTGCCTGTGGCTTCCGCTTCGGCGTAAATAAGCTTTTCAGTATTGGCCTTCGCCATGGCATAGGCAATGTCACGATCTTTTGCTATTTGCTCCTCACTCCAACGACCCTTGTATGCCTCAACGTTATCCCCGCACCAGTCTTTTTCGGTAAANACATAGCCTTCAGGACGCGGATGCCCCACCGCAGCAAAGGAGGAGGTAAAAACGAACCGTTTAACGCTGCCAGAACGCTTTACCGATTCGATCACATGGGCGTTCTCTTTAAAGCAGCCGTCATAGACCTCCTGGGGTGTCTCTCGATTAAATCCCACCGTTGCACCCGCATGAATTACCGCCGCACAGCCGCTGAACGCTTCGTCGTAGCTGCCGGGCTTAAATAGATCCGCTTCGTACAATGACACTTGCCCGCGCATACCGTCGTTGTTNAGCTCCAGCAGGTGGGCNGTCTTAGNAGGATTGTTGGCATCACGGACACAAGCGCGCACCTCGTATCCTTGCTCCATACAGTCCTGAACAATCCACGAACCGATGTAACCGCTCGCACCAGTTACCGCTATCGGCCCATCCGCTGGTGAAACCGCATAGTTATGTGCAGGCATATTTTGCTCTCCNCAAAGATATTGATTAAAACGTATTCACCTGTCGGCATCCGCGCGCCAGAGGCTCCAAGCCTGCCGCACAGCTGCAAAATAATGGCCATTTAGCAGGGCTAGCAGACAGTCAAGCTGCGCGAAGCTGACCTTGCCGCGTTGAAACAACACGATCGCACGCAACGGCATNTTTTCTGCCATCTCGGTAAACATCTTACGCGTTGTCTGATCGGCTTTCTCCAAGCCCATGCCACCTAAGAATGCATNCGTAAGCTTTGCCTGTAATTTTGCACCCAGCCATGTAGCACCTAATTCGCCCACCGAGGAGTTGCGATGGAAAGGGCGTGGACTCTCGGGTGCAGGAATCGGGGCATTCAACATTTGCGNAAAAGCCAGGTCGGATACTGCTATACCAAGAGGCGCATCCGCTGGCAGAAATTCTGGGCCAGGCACACCGGCGGCCAAATCGCTGGGCACATCAACTGACGCTATATTGAGCATTTTCGTGAGCCGGATATCGCGGCTGGATACTCCAATGCGCAACTCCACTGCACCGGCCTCTAATACCCAACTTTGTGTGCCGTGGTCGAAAATTTGAAAACTGTCGGCCAATAGCTGTATTTCTACCGAGCCGGTAGCACCCGCTTCTAAGTGCACTTTGGCAAAGCCGCACAGCTCCTGTTCAGGGCGGTGCACGGTGCTGCTCTTACTATGACGATAGACCTGAACGACCTCGGCCCCTGCCATGGCCCCGGTATTTTGCACTTCTACCGTTAACTTAACGCTACCCTGAGCCGTTAGTGTGTCGTTTGACAGAATCGCCTGGGGGAGTTCAAAACGGCTGTAGCTCAGACCGTGGCCGAAGGGAAACAACACCGGCCTGCGAGCAGTATCGAAATAGCGGTAGCCGATATAAAGACCCTCTCGGTATTGCATCTGCCGGTTCGCACCGGGAAACCAGGGTTGCGACGGAATGTCTGCCAACCGCTCCGCAAAGGTCTCAGCCAACTTGCCACTGGGATTATGCTTGCCCATCAATACATCAGCGATTCCACCCCCAGCNGCTTGCCCGCCTAGATAAGNCTCTAATATTGCACTGACCTGCTCCACCCAAGGCATCTCTACCGGCGCGCCATTGGCCAGCACAACTACCGTGCGCGGATTGGCCGCCGCCACGGCTTCGATTAATGCATCGTGTTGCGCAGGTAAGCGCATATGCTCTCGGTCAAAACCTTCGGATTCATAAATGCCGGGGAGTCCGGCAAAAACCACGGCCACTTCTGCCGCACTCGCGACTCGCACAGCTTCGTCGATAAGGTCCTGATCGGGCTCACTGTGAATAGGGTCATAACCGGCGGCATAGGTCACCGATTCTGTGTACTCTGCCAAAGCCGCCGCCAAAGTATCAATCTGAGTCGGGCGGACTTGGGAGCTACCCGCGCCCTGAAACCTAGGCTTTTCTGCAAACGCTCCGATCAGAGCAAGCTCCTGAGTAGCCGCCAGCGGCAATATTTGCTCGCTATTCTTTAGCAACACGCANCATTGGGCAGCCGTATCCCGAGCGAGTTCATGCTGGGCTCTCGGGTCCGNCGCAATTGATGGCTGCTGGCGATCTCGTGCCGACAGACTTAAGGCCACATTACGGACAACCACCTGATCTAATACGGATTCATCCAGTTCACCTGCCGCTACAGCAGCGGCTACTAACTTATCCGTTATGCCTCCGCTGTTCGGCATTTCTAAGTCGAGGCCACTTTTAACACCCTGCACGCGGTCATTGGCGGCACCCCAATCTGTCATTACCAAACCATCGAAACCCCATTCTTCACGCAGCACCTTATTCAACAACCAATCGTGTTCACTGCAATAAACGCCATTCAGACGGTTGTATGCACACATCACTGTCCATGGCCGAGCAGTCTTTACCGCTATTTCAAAGCCCCTTAGGTAGATTTCACGCAGGGTTCGATCATCAACCACTGCATCCATATACATGCGTCCACGCTCTTGGTTATTCACCGCAAAGTGCTTGAGGCAGGCACCCACCCCCTGGGACTGAATACCGCGCACCAGGCTGCCTGCAACGTGGCCATTGAGGAACGGATCCTCGGAGAAGTATTCAAAATTTCGCCCACACAGGGGATTACGCTTGATGTTTAGTCCTGGACCCAGCAACACACTGACATCCTCATCCACGCAGGTTTGCCCTAATGCTTCGCCGACGCGTTCAATAAGCTCTAAATCCCATGAACTGGCCAGCGCTGATGCAGTAGGAAAACATGTGGCTGCAACGCTACGATGAGCGCCGAGATGATCCGCCTGTTGTGCCTGTTTACGTAGTCCATGAGGACCATCAGTAACCATTATTTTTTCGATATCCAGGCGCGGCAGGTCCGCTAGGTGCCAAAAGTCCTGGCCGGAACAAAAATCAGCTTTTTCCGCCAAGGTCATCTGCGCCACCAACGCTTCGGCCTCTGCAATCGCGCCGACACTGAATGGATGACTCATAATCCAAGCACCAACTTCGCCATGATATTTCTCTGTACTTCGTCACTACCGCCCGCGATGGAGGTGGCGCGGAAGTTAAAATAATTAGTAAATGCCATGGCACCCGGCTCCGGGCCGACCATCGGCACGTTGCTGCCTACAGCGCGCGCCTCGGGCTGGTGCACGCCTGCATAGTGACCCGTAGCAATGACTGCTAGTTCGCTAATCTGCTGCTGTACCTTAGCGGCTAATGCCTTCATTACTGATGACTCAGGCCCTGGATTCTGGCCTTTTGATAACGACGCCATCAACCTGAATTCTGTGTATTGAATTGCTTCTAACTGTACTTCAGCCTCTTCCAAGCGGCGCTTAAAGGATGGATCCTCCGCCACTGTACCGCCATCCAATGCAATGGATTCGGCCAGCTTTCGCACCCGCTGCAGGGCCACTTTACGCGCCGCATTACCACCAGTAGAGCCGCCACGCTCAAACTCCAATAAATACTTTGCAACCTGCCAACCCTTGTTCTCTGCACCGACGATATTAATCTTCGGTACACGAACGTCATCGAAAAACACCTGATTTACTTCATGGCTTCCAGAGGCAAAGACAATGGGTTCAACTCGAACACCGGGGCTGTCCATATCCATTAACAAAAACGTAATACCCTCTTGTGGTTTGCCGCTGTCATCGCTGCGCACAAGGAGAAACATTTTATTGGCGTAATGGGCATGGGATGTCCAGATTTTGCTGCCATTCAAAACAAAGTCATCGCCATCTGTGGTCGCACGCAATTTCAGGCTCGCCAGGTCGGACCCAGAGCCGGGTTCTGAATATCCCTGACACCAGTAATCTTCACCAGAGAGAATGCGCGGCAAATATTCTTGTTGCTGCGCCTTAGTACCGCAGCCAATCAGCATCGGGCCGCACATACCCAATCCCATGGGTGCCGTATCCGGCGCGTGGGCCTGCGCTTTCTCGATGGACCAGATATAACGTTGGATCAAATCCCACCCCGTGCCGCCGTATTCCTGAGGCCAGCTAGGCGCAATCCAACCTTGCTTATGCAAAATCCGATGCCAAACAATATTGTGCTCGTAGTCTAGGAATATCCCGGGACAAAAACGCTGCGCATCACGCAGGTCATCCGTTAGGTTGTCATCAAGAAAGCGCCGAACTTCGTCGCGGAATGTCTCGTAGTGTGGTGCAAACCCAATATCCATTCACCTCTCCCTTATATTTTCAACACGCCGCCGATCTAACTCCCCAAGCGGCAAACAGCTTGGCGCAGCTTAAGCGGAACCAATACCCCCAAGGCAGAGATATTTGATTTCCAGATAATCATCAAGCCCGTAACGCGAGCCCTCCCGGCCATTACCCGACTCTTTAACTCCCCCGAACGGCGCCATTTCATTCGATACGACGCCTTCGTTTATGCCGACAATTCCGTATTCCAGTGCCTCGGCGACCCGCACCATTCGGGTAGCATCAGTGGTATAGAAATACGCGGCTAAACCCGCTTGGGTAGCATTGGCCAAATCAATGGCTTCGACTTCCGAACTGAAACGCAACAACGGCGCTACAGGTCCGAAAATTTCCTCTTGGGCAATACGCATTTGCGGCGTTACATCGATCAGAACGCCCGGCTCAACAAAGCCAGAGCCGAGTTCAGAAGACCCACATCCATGCTGCAAACGAGCACCCTGAGCCACAGCATCACTTACCAAATCGGCAACTTTCGCTGCTGCGCCTTGATGGATCAGCGGCCCCATCGTGACCTGTTCATCGCTGCCATCACCCAGGACAAATGCCTTCGCTTGACGAGTCAGCTTGGCTGCAAATTCATCATAAATTTCGTCTTGTACTAAGATACGGTTGGCACAGATACAGGTCTGCCCTGCATTCCGGTATTTCGATGCAACCGCGCCAGCTACCGCTGCGTCTATGTCCGCATCAGCAAATACAATGAATGGGGCATTCCCCCCCAGCTCCATGGTGGTGCGTTTCATCGTAGCGGCGCAGTCTGCAGCCAACAACTTACCTACTCGGGTAGATCCCGTGAACGTTAACTTACGTACCTTAGTGCTGCTGGTAAGTGCTCGACCAATCTCTTCGGTCTTACCGCACAGCACATTAATCACACCATCCGGAATACCGGCCTGCTGAGCAAGATGGGCCAATGCAAATGCCGACAACGGCGTCTCATTCGCAGGCTTGCAAACCACGGTGCAACCCGCCGCCAAAGCTGGTGCAATTTTGCGCGCCAACATCGCGTTGGGAAAATTCCAGGGCGTAATGCACGCAACAACCCCAACAGGTTGTTTTAGGGTAATGATACGTTTATCAACGCCCGGCGCTGGGATCGTATCCCCGTATATGCGCTTTGCTTCTTCGGCAAACCACTCGATATAGCTGGCACCGTAGGCGATTTCACCTCTGGCCTCGACCAACGACTTGCCCTGCTCAAGGGTCAGTAACCGCGCCAGCGGCTCCTGATGCGCCATGACCGCATCAAACCACCGGCGCAACAGCAGNGCCTTATCCTTCGCCGGCCGCCGTGCCCAGTCGGCTTGGGCATTGCTGGCAGCGTCGATCGCCGCCGCTGTCTCACCAGCACCGCACTCAGCGACCTTGGCAATGACCTGTTGAGTTGCAGGATTCACCACGTCAAAACAGCTGCCGTCATAGGCAGGTACCCAACCGCCATTGATCAACGCTTGAGGCTTCAGCCAATCTGGTAACGCCACTTTAGCCATATCCTGCACTAACTCCGGCCCTGCAATATCAACTCAACAAGCTGCTCGCCGTGAGTGTTCTGCGGGAAATGGCCCGCGTCAGCAATGGCATCAAAAGGTGCATTCATCTGTCGCGCCCATTCGCGCCCCCAGTCCTCTACGAATACATCATCTGCACAACCCCATATGAAATGACAGCCTTTGCGCCACTGCAAAAGGGTTTGGTAATGCAGGGTTTGGGCAGCGCCGTTGCCGTTGTGATAATTGTCAAAAGGAATCGACAAGGGAAAGCGTCGGAAGCCGTTATATCCGGCATCCGGAAGACCTTTGTAGGGCGCAGCAAAACCTCGATACATCATCTCTGCGGACCCACTCAACTGCGGATCCTGACCCTGCATAAAGGCCGGCACATACTGTTCTCTAGACATTAACCCCGCAGACATAACCATCATCAAACCTAGGTCTGGTTCTGATCGATGGAAATTACCTCCAGCATGCCAACCCGCATTCCAGCGCCGGATACCCTCAGAGTATTCGTATTCAGGATGGTGCAGCCAAGTATTCATAATCACTAAATGGTCGAAACGTTCCGGCATCATTGCCGCCTGCGCTAAACCAGTCGGTCCTCCCCAGTCCTGGCACACTAGGGATATGTTGCGAAGATCCAATTCAACAATCAGCGAAGTAAGTACTTCGGTATGGCGCGCGACGGTATACCAGTGCAAATCCGTGGGTTTATCGGAACGACCAAACCCAAGGTGGTCTGGTGCTATGCATCGATAGCCAGCTTTCACCAAGCCAGGAATAACATTGCGATAGAGGTAGGACCAGGTGGGCATGCCATGCATAAGCAGCATGACCGGGGCATCTTTCGGTCCCTCGTCCACATAATGCATACGCAAGTCTTGCCACAGGTGATAATTAGGTGCGTAAGTAAAGTCCTGCAAATTCTGAAAATTTTCCTCCGCAGTACGGACGAACTCTGTCATTACTGTGCCCCCCATTGCAGTTTGCTGCCACGCCAATCTGGATGCGGCAGAGGTTTTTCTTATACCAGTCGACAATACCACTTCACTGAGCACTGGTGTTGCCTTAAAAGTTTCGCGATAGGCATATCAATCTACAACCAACAATTGTCAGTTATAGGACTCTGAGCGGCCAGTAGCTGCCAATTGCTCGGGCTTCCTNGAGTTGGTTATGCTGTGACTACCGGCCGTTATCGCTCATAAGGGGAAGCTATGAATGGATTAACCACCAAACACGAGGTCGCTGACGATGTGCTTGACGCCATTGATTATTGCTACGAGCAAGGTTGGACCGACGGCTTACCAGTGGTGCCGCCGGAAGCCAGCCGCGTTGCAGCTATGCTGCAAATGGAGGGACGCCCCGCGGAAACCGTGATCGCCCATCATCCCGCTACGCAAATCGATTTAACCTTGCACGGGGCTGCTGTTAATGCGGTCATGGCCGGTTGCTTACCCGAGTATTTCCCCGTGGTGGTTGCTGCTTTTGAGGCTATGGCCAAAAAGCCCTTTAACTTCCATGGCAGCACGGCCAGCACTGGTGGCTCGGCACCACTACTAGTGGTTAGCGGTCCAATTGTCGATGACATCGGCATGAACGCTGGGGTAAACCTATTTGGACCAGGCAACAGAGCTAACGCGACGATTGGTCGCGCGGTACGGCTGATCATTCTAAATATCTTCCGCATGACACCGGGCATTGCCGATAAGTCCACTCAAGGAAACCCTGGAAAGTACAGTTTTTGCATCGCCGAGCGTGCAGACAAAACACCGTGGCAATGCCTAAATCAAGAATTGGGCTATGCCGCTGAAATAAGCACCGTGACCGTTTTCGCTGGCGGCGGTTTCGTCAATGTCGAAAACCATGGCGGCCAGACCGCTGAAGCCGTGCTGGAAACTATTGCTGACGCCATGGCCAACTGCGGCTGCATTAGCATCGGCCAGAGCGCGGTAATTTTGTCTCCGGAACACGCAGAAATCGTCGCTAACAGCAACTTCAGTAAATCCGACACCCGCGAGTTTTTATTTGAGCATGCCTCGCGCAGCGAAGAGACGTTACGCCGGATCGGTAAATTCAGCCCCCGTGAATACGCCCTACAAACCCAAGAGGATTGTCACCGCGGCCTGAGCGCCGACGACATATTACTGGTGGTGGGCGGCGGCGATGCGGGTGGTCATTCGTCTTTCATTCCATCATGGAGCCGCACGCGTGCATCGATGATGCAAAGTGAAGCCATCGGCGTTTGCATCGATTGCTGATTGCACGCCACATTAATTCAACCCAGTGCAGGAATAACTTATGCAATTATTTGACCCAACCGCACCCAGCCCAACCCAGAACCATAAACTTGCGCCACGTTTAACGTCGTTGCAAAACATGCGCATCGGATTGCTATGTAATGGTAAGGCCAACGCGCGCCCACTGTTGCTGCAAACGGCGGAACTTTTCCGTTTCCACGATCAATGCGAAATAGTCGACGACATGGTGTTCAAGACCAATGCCAGTGCACCAGCGGAGGATGGCGTCATCGCCGCGTTGGCAGCGCGCAGTGATTTTATGATCACGGCCAATGGCGACTGAGGATCCTGTTCGACGTGCAGTTTGCATGACGGCATTATTTACGAACAGTTCGGTAAACCCGCTGTGGTGTTGTGCACCACACCTTTTGAGGTCACTGCGAAAAACATAGCGCGCATGCTCGGCCTGCCCGACTATCCGTTCGCGTTGCTGCAACATCCTCTGGGCAGTTGTACCGAACAACAAATTGCTGAGCGCGCGGCGGATGCTTATCAACAAAGTAAGCAGATATTATTGGCAGTTCGTTGACTCGAACTGCCACTTAAGATGCTGCTAGAGGCCTGCCTGCAGCCAATTGCGCTCAAGCACAGGCTCGAGCATTTGCAATTGTTGTCGATAGGGCTGGGCAATTAGCGCCGGGGTCTGATTAATACTCAGGGTCGAATTTTGCTGTCCGTATGGCGGCCATCTATGCCCCGCCACTTGTGGGTTTCCTGACTTAGCGAACGCCACCCAAGCCTTACGCATAAACTCTGCGGTATCGGCATAGTCCTTAAAACCCGCCAGAAACGGCAAAGCCAGACCGTTACCAAATACCATAAGATCCAAGGCATGGGCTGCACCAAGCAGCGGTGATGACCACTCAAACACATATACATAAGTACCACGTGCCGAATAACGCTGATGCCCGTCGGCAATGCGCAAACTCGGCACCCGAAACCACATATCGCCAAGCGCAGCTTTGAAACACTCCGACGCATCCAACTGCGGACGCGATTGTGCGTAGCCGGCCAAAACATCAGACCAACTTGCGCCCGCGGCAGCTACCACCTGCCGAGCTCGACGCTCAAACTGGCTGCCCTCAAGTTCCACAAATAGCGAAAATAGATTGATCTCATCGCGGCAACTGCCGATCAAATAATCAATGTCCAGTCCTATCCCAGCATGCGGCGCATCCACCGGATGAGTGGGCATATGCTTATTGATTACGGGCAGATAAATCTGCGGCTGCGCCCAATCAGTGCGCGTTTCAAGATCCGGGTATAAGGCAACAAATTGCTGCCATGGCACCTGACGTAGAGCGTCCAGATCACCGGCTTGTATGTTCAGTCGTTCTGTCACATGACGGGCAATTGCAGTTGCGGTGGCTGGTCGCTGGACTGCGTGGCCGCCGCTTTGGAGGATGGCCTTGTGCACCAGCCCCACGCAGCCAGGGGTGGCAATGGTGGCTTGGGTTGCCGCAGCACCACCAGATTCTCCAAACAAAGTGACATTATTCGGATCGCCACCAAAGGCTTGAATATTGTCCGCAACCCACTGCAATACACAGATCAGGTCTTGCATCCCAAGGTTGCCGGGACCAATACCCTCACCAAATAACTCTTCCAAATACAGAAATCCTTCAGCACCCAAGCGGCGGTTGCAGGTCACCAATACCACACCCTCACGAGCAAAATGACCGCCATCATAGAGTTCATTAGCGCCGCTACCTGAGATCTGCCCGCCGCCATGCGCCCAAACCATAACTGGCAGGTCCCGCGCTCCGGGATCGGGGGTCCAAATATTCAGGTTCAGGCAATCTTCACCCTCAAGGAGAGAATTAGACAGCATTCCTCCTGTCTGCGGACAAATCTGACCATAGTCTGTGGCCTGCAGAACACCCGACCATTGCGGGCGCCGCAGCGGCGCGCGCCAACGCCGCTCACCAAAGGGCGGCTGCGCATAAGGAACGCCTAAAAAACGCTGCACGCCATCGATCACATGACCTTGTAGTTTTCCCGCTGGTGCAGCGATCACTGCAGTACGGGACGGCGGCGATGCACTACAGCCACCGCTAATAACTAGGGTCGAGGCGGCACTGGCGAAGATAAATTCCCGTCGGTTCATACTGCCATCCCTCTTGCAGTTCTTACTGCCATCCCTCTTGCAGCCATGTCTCTTACTATGCCATCCCTTTTGCAAAGAAAATGCCCGCTAGAGATTGTTCACGCGAGCGGACGCATCTGGCGGCCTTGGCGTATTGAGAAAGGTGGCCACGAAGTGCACGAGTATAATGACACCAAGATCCCCTGACTGGGCTAACAGTCTACTTAGGCCTATTCCGCCCAGCGCGGCCACCACACAATGGCTGAACTTCCAACGCAATGTATAGTAATGAATCGCACCAAAAATCAGGTTACTCAGCAACACCCCCGCAACCCAGCCACTGTGCGACTCCAGTACAACCGGTAAGTACAATCTAAATGCGATTTCTTCAACCACCGAGATATACAGTAAATAGCCAATCCATAGCCATTGTGTGCCCACAAAAGCGTAGTCACGCCATTTTAAATAACCGACAAAGCCTGCCAGTATCACCAGCGTGGCCAACAGAAATGTCNCAGGTCGTTGCCAAACGCCAGCCAACGAGGCATCTAGCGCCATTCCACCCTGAACCACCACGAGCACCATCGCGACACTGCCCATCAGTGCTCCATGCCGATAAAGGACTTGGGTGAAGGTACTTACCGGTGTCGTATCTGGACTATGATCTCGCTGCAATCGACCCATGCTACTGCGTCTCCAAGTGTGCAAAATTTAGCTGCGCGCAAATTGCGAGTTTGCAGCGTTATGGTCGCACCCGACAACCCAACTGCCGCTTTTTTGCGATCTTTCNTGGGCAAAGTGCAGCGGTAAATCTTAACTGCGAACGCCAATCGAATGTGCCGTTATCATGTCAGTCCACTTGATCCCTTGACCCACTAACGAGCACAACCTACATTGCCGCAGGCGGGGGATCACCTACCGCTGTTTCTTTCTCTGGTTTGCGAGGGTTTTAATGACTTTAGGGAATTACTCGCGACTGTTCACAGTCGCGCTCCTAGGCTTTGTTATGCAGGCGCACAGCGCCGACTCGAACTTTGCGCCAGAGTTTCCGCGCACCATGTCCTGGAGCGCCTATAACCTTGGCACTACCGGTTACAATCAAGCAGTCGGCATCGGCAAGGCTCTGAAAGATAATTACAACGTTAATTTGCGCGTATTGCCCGGCAAAAACGACGTTTCACGTCTGCTACCCCTACAACGCGGGCGAGTGCAATTTTCAGCCAACGGCGTGGCCACCTACTTTGGTCAGGAGGGTGTATTTCAATTTGCCGGCAAGACCTGGGGGCCGATGCGATTGCGATTAGTTATGGCATCCCACGGCGACAGCAACCAAGCACTGGGGGTAGCGAACGACTTGGGCATTAAAAGCTATGCCGATTTGCGCGGTAAACGCGTCCCTTACGTGCGCGGCGCGCCAGCCCTCAATGTCACTACCGAGGCATTTCTCGCCTGCGGCGGGCTGACCTGGGACGATGTAGAACGGGTGGACTTTCCCGGCTATAACGCGATGTGGACAGGGATTGTAAATGGGCAAGTTGACGCGGCTTATGCCACAACCGTATCCGGCCCAACACGCAAGCTCGAGGCATCGCCACGCGGCATCTTTTGGCCTCCCGCACCACACGATGATGCTGGCTGCTGGCAGCGCATGGACGGTGTAGTACCGTTCATGCAAAAACATATGGCTACCCGCGGCGCTGCCATCTCCGAAGACAACCCCCATGAGGGCGCAACCTACCCTTACCCAATGCTGATCACGCTAGCAGGTCAGGACGAACAACTGGTCCATGACCTAGCCAAGGCTATCCACATTCATTATGAAGAGTACAAGAACGCCGATCCTGGCAGCATCGGCTGGGCTATGGAACGACAAAATTTTCAGTGGGTGGTGCCATTTCATGAGGGAGCCGTGCGCTATTTTAAATCCATTGGCGTATGGAGTGAGGCTGACGACGCTCACAATAGCCGCTTGATCCAGCGCCAAAACGTATTGGCAACAGCATGGCAAGCACACCGGGCCGAGGATCCAGACGACTTTAGCGCCGCATGGATGGTTCGCCGAGCGGCAGCACTGGACGCCGCAGGCTTCGACCCAATCTGGCGTTAAGCGGCCGGGAACACTTGTTCATATACCAATAATGCAAGCAACACCGCATCCTGCCATCCGCGGCCTAGTGGCCACTCTAGCCACTCTGGCACTACTGCTCGCCATGGATACTTTGCGCCTATTTGGCAATCAGCAATGGCTACAGAGTCTCATCGGCATTGAAACCCAATACTTTTATGCCTTAACCGCACTATTAGCACCCTGGGCATTTCTAACCTTCCCCAGCAGACCCTGGATAGACTGGCCATTAATCGCCATCAGCATCGGAATTTTGTTCGGCTTTTTCTTAACCGCCGAGCAGGCCTTAGACGAGGCCTGGGAATTTGCCGCGCCAGAGCTCGCTGTCTACGGCGCAATGGCACTATGGCTCATTATCCTAGAGGCATTGAGACGCGCTGCAGGCTGGCCGCTGTGCATCATCGCCGGGGCATTTTCCATACTACCGGTCATTACCGAATATCTGCCCGGCCCCCTTAACGGCCTACCCTCAAGCTGGGCAGAGACTGCGTCCTACCACTTTCTGTCTATCGAGAGTGTCTTTGGTCTGCCATTCCGCGCCTTTGCCGAACTAGTGATCGGTTTCGTAGTTTTCGGGGTGGTTCTACAACACAGCGGCGGGGGCCAATTTTTCCTTAATCTAGCCTTCGCTCTGTTGGGGCGACAACGGGGCGGGCCGGCCAAGGTAGCCATCGTTTCTAGCGGCTTGATGGGATCCATGAGCGGCAGCGTTGTCACCAATGTGCTCACCACCGGCCAACTGACGATTCCGGCCATGCGCAANTCTGGCATGGCCCCGCATATTGCAGGCGGCGTGGAGGCCTGCGCCTCTACCGGCGGCGTTTTATTGCCACCAATCATGGGCTCTACCGCTTTCGTTATGGCGACTCTCTTGGATATCGCATACATCGACGTAGCGACCGCCGCGGCATTGCCAGCAATACTCTACTTCGCCAGCTTATACCTGCAAATCGATGCCTATGCTGGGCGCGAGAATGTCACCGGCTTAGCTGCTGAAGACACACCAAAATTGCGTAAAACCCTAGCCGAAGGTTGGTTCTACTTGGGCGCCTTTGCATTGCTGATTTTTTTGTTGATCTTTTTACAGCGCGAATCCATTGCCCCGTACTACGCCACTGCAGCCTTGCTGGTACTGAATCAATTTTCTCGGACACATCGTNTGGACCTGAGCGCCGCTGTGGATCTGATGTATGCCGTGGGNAAATTACTGATNGAACTGGTGGTGGTGTTGGCNGGAGTTGGTTTAATNGTCGGCTCGCTGTCACTGACCGGGCTCAGCGGCACCTTAGTCAATGATTTGCTCAGCCTTGCCGGGGACGATATTGGTCTGCTGTTGTTTATGGGCGCTGCGACCAGTTTTGTACTGGGTATCGGCATGACTGTAACCGCCGCATATATCTTTTTAGCCGTGGTGCTTGCGCCGGCGTTAGTCAGCCAAAACCTCGACCCCTTGAGTGTGCATTTNTTTATCTTGTATTGGGCGATGCTGTCTTACATCACACCCCCGGTTGCGCTAGGCGCNTACGCTGCTGCCTCTATCGCCGAATCCAATCCGCTGAAAACCGGTTTCGCAGCCATGCGCATGGGNAGCGTTATCTACATTATTCCGTTTATTTTCGTACTCGATGCCGCCTTTATTTTGCAGGGCCCCTGGTACGTGTCTCTGCAAGCCTTCACAGAGGCATTGCTGGGAGCGTGGCTGATCTGCGCCGGACTGCAAGGCTATCTCGCTGGACTNGGCAGCTTGAATTTNNTNTGGACACGTTGGTTTTTCGCCCTAGGCGGNCTCGCCATTGCCTTACCCGAATTGAATTGGGTACTGGATAACCCTCCATCCAATGTTACGAGCATGGCCATTGGCACAATACTGGTCGGCTTGGCCCTCCTTGGCCATCGCCTCAGTGCTACCACCAACACCCCAAACCCATGATCCTCAGTAGCCAGTGAAATTATTTCTTGGCAATGACGGNCAACCGCTATTTTCATCAAAGCGGGTCGTGGCAAATTTCATTGTCCTCGTGCTGTGTTCGCAATTCGCATTTTCTGTACTCGCCATGAAAGGCGCNTTGCTGCCGCAGATGTTAGAGCTATGGCAAATCTCAAAAACCCAATTCGGCTTGCTAATGTCGATCTACGGCATTGTGCATAACATCTTTTATCTGGCNTTGGCTTGGGCGCAAGATCGTTTNTCACCGCGGGTACTGATTCCNGTAAATATGGTACTGGGTGGCATCACCACCTTCTTTTTNGGTCAAACCGACGANTTTGCCACCCTATGCTTTCTCTTCGTAATGCTGTCGCTATGGTGCGAGGGCGCATTCTGGCCTGCAATCTTGACCAGTGTCCGCAGGTCCACGTCAGACAGTAACCAAGGCAAAATCTTTGGCCTGCTTGAAGGCGGCCGCGGTGGCATTGAACTGCTGCAAAACACGCTCACCGTGGGACTCTATGCGTTCCTTGGCTATAGCCTGTTGGGACTTGAAATCGCCTTTATGGTNAACGCCGGCATAATGATCATTCTTGGCGTCATCGCCTGGTTNATGCTGCCTACAGCAACCTTACTGAAATCCAGCAACAACCCCCAAGCCGCTAATCGCGAAGTATTCGCAGGCATGGCAATGACCCTGCGCCTGCCAGAGGTGTGGCTGGCGGGCTTTGCTGGCTTTAGCGTCTATCTCGCTTATACCTCCATGCCATTCTTTCTCACCTACCTGCAGGATTTGCACGCCCTGCCGTTATTGGCTATTTCCATTTTTGGCATTGTCTCTACCTCCGGAGGGCGCATCAGTATTGCCTTACCCTCTGGCTTTATTGCCGATCGCTATTTAGGCGGGGCCAGCGGTGGTCTGCGCCTAGGTTTAATGGGGGTAGCGATTGTCGCTGCCGTGACGGTAACACTGACCCTGATTAACGGCGGCGCTTGGGCCGCAATGGGGCTTATGATTCTGCTCTCAGTACTGTTCTTTTTTATGCGCGCCCTNTATTTCGCGCCGTTTGGCGAAATGGGTCTACCCCAACGCTTTTCCGGATCAGCCATCGCTGTGGCNGCATTTATGATTTATTTGCCGTCGTCCTTCGCCTATCTGTTGTGGGGCTACATTCTCGACAGTTTCCCCGGCGCTATCGGCTATGCGGTGATGTTTGGCACCTTAGGCACGGTGGCCTTAGTGGGCGCCGTGGTGGCGCATCGATTNCACTCGCGGATTATCGGTGGCACCGCTGCGCGAATTGGCGCTCGACTCAAAGCGCTGGATGCATCCTTAGGTCTGAGCGGTGAAGAGAAAACTCTGAGTGCGCTGGTCGATCGAGAAAAGCCGATCGACAAATAGCACTTTGCCCNTNGCGCGGGACATTCGCTGCTGCCTAGNTTGAGGCCTATGCACAGCCTANGGNGCTAATTCCCAAGTCTCTNTGGCGTCGACTTCTTCACGCTTGAGCTTCAAGGTGAAGTAATCACCCGCCAACCATGCTGCATAGTGGTTGGAAGCCATGGGCGAGTCTGCCCGGCCACCGTTACCGCCAGCAATTACAAACTGCGCTTGGCTGGTGTCTGCCAAATCCACCACCAACCGATAGGCCGGTCCATGATAAACCCGACAGGCAATATCATCACTGCCATTGCTTGCAACGCCAGGACCTTTGCCCATGTGCATGGCCATAGCCAAAGTCGTGGCACTGCCGCCGATTTCATCAGGGCCAACACCCATGGCATTCCATGGGCTATGTTTCTGCAGTCGATGGCCAAAAGTAACTTTATGTAGATTGCCCCAACGCCACTGCCCAGGGTCAGGACCAAGACTCTTCTTCACACGTCTTACGACTTCGGCCATTTCCGCGCAAATGGTTTTGGTCAACAATCCTTCATGAGCTATCCAAGGCGAATCAGCCCGAGTAAACGTGCCAATATCGAATCGGTTAAGCCCTGGAGCGGCTGCCGGTAACAGTTTGAAGAGATCGTCCTGTAGCGCTGCACCCATAAATTTACCGGCCCAGAATCGATCTAGGAATGGGTAATAAAGGCATGCCGCTGGGGAATCCACTGTGGCGCGCTGGTCCCATGCCTCGAGAAGTTGCACGGCTAGCTGCACATCGGCCGCGTCGCTGCGACGTAAGATAGCTAACAGATCAGGGAGCACCTGACCCGCGCGCAGGTCAGTGAGGTCAAGTTGCATCTGACAAAAGTCGGTAACACTAAACTTGGACTTTTGCGCCAATAGTTCGCGGATCCGGTCTGCTCGCGCACTGTGTGTTGGGAAATTGTGGATATAAAAGTCACCATCTTCGCCCATGGTGTCATTATTTGCGGTCAGACTGACGCCACTTTCAGGGTTGCGCTCGACAACTAACTGGGCGGCACTGGAGAGACCAAAGTCATGGGCTTGCTGCCAGCCAGCCAAGGGCACCGAACCGGTAACACCGCGGCGCACAGGGGTCGTGGTCGCGATGTAACGCTGCAGGTTATTGGCCTTGTCGACGCAGATGATGTTATTCACCAGTGGGCACACATTATTTTCAAACAACAGTTCGCCAAACTCCTCTGCAGAGCGTGCTGTTGGCAACAATGCTAATGCTCCGGCAGAAGTCGGCACGTCACGCAGCGACCAATACAGACTCGTTTGAAAGTCTGTAGGTGCCTTATCTACCCGACCCAGTTCGTGCATAAGTGGTTCAAGCAATACCCCGTGCTGGGTACTGCGAATGTTCACTTCGCGCTGCTCACCACCTTTCACGCCGATAATTTCGGTTCTCTGTTCGATCGGCTGCCAACCATCAGCGGTGCGGTATTGATTTTGTGCCAACTGTTCGACAAAGACGTCGTAACAATCAACAAAGCCCGTGGTCAGACCCCAAGCTAGTTGGTTGGTAAAACCCATCATGAAATATGGCACGCCTGGAAATGCCGCGCCAAAGGCATCCCAATCTCCAGCATGCAAATGCACGTAGAAAAAAGTGTTAGGGATCGAGTGCGGCTGGTGAGGGTCCGTCGCCAGTATCGGATAACCGCTGACGGACCTATCCGCTGTTACCGCCCAGTTATTGCTGCCAGAGACATCCGGCACTGCAACCTCTGGATAAGCCAGCTCAACAAGACGTGGATCAATATTTTGCAGCGGATCTTGGAGCAATTGAATCTGTTGCCGATCTGCATCGGAAAAGTGCAGCACATGATCATGAAAGCATTCCACACCATGGGTGGCCATCAAGCGCCCTAGGAGTATTTTTTCGCTCCAGCTCTTGTGCTGGAACCAAGAAGTAAAACGATACCGGGCGGCAATATCGTCCAGTGTAAATAGCCGCGGTTGCGCACCCGCATGGGCAAATTCCGGCGGTATTTCGTCCAGTGAACTGACATATGCATTCAGTCCGTCTAGATATGCACTAGCCACCCAATCACCCGGGCTTGCAGGTCTTGGCGACAAACCATTTACATTAAAGGCACGCTGCAACGCATCTTGGGTAACAAAACGTTCACCCAACAGCGCCGCAGCCTCACCATTAGCGTAGGCACAGCTCAGATGAATCTGCCACAAACGCTCGTATCCGGCGGCGTAACCCATGCCACGATAAGCATCGGCTATGGTTTGAGCCCAGACATGGGCAACACCTAAGTTATCCCAAGAAATTTCAAATGGCGCATCAGCTCCTGGCACCCTTTTCTGCATAGTAGTCCCCCCGGCAAATTTACGGTGTGGCTAGTTCACTGACGCAACACCAACGTGCGCAGTTGCGGATCCGCGCTAATCTGCGCATCGGTAAAAGGCAAATCGATCCACTGCTCGGCGGAATACAGTTCGGTTAGGTCTTTATAATGCGGCGAATCCGGTTCGGGCGACTGACTATAAGTGAGCATGCCCTGGGCCTTGAGTGCACCCGCAGCATCCCAGCCGACGGTTTGAATGTAGCTATTGCCATGAAAAATTCGCGCGTAGCCTTTATCCGGCTGCAAGTTGGTGCGAATCATACTGAACATGCCTGCCCAGCCTTCACCGCCTGGGATCGGAATGTTTACGCCATTGCGCTGCGCGTACTGAATCGAACCCAACTCAGCATCCAGGGGGATATTCGCATCTGCCAGGCGCTGCGCAGCCGCCAGCAGAGCCTGTTTCACTTGGGCTTGCACCTCGGCATTTTCAAGATTGATACCGGCTGGCGTACCCACGGGATCGGCAAGGTCAAAATTTTTGGCGTACAGACCATCAATCTCTCGTGCGTCGCGCCAAAATTCGCGCCAAACATGGCCACCCTGGGCACCCACATGCATTGTGCGATCCCAGTTCTGCAGCGCAGCACAAACATCCTGTAATTCCGCATCGCCCTCGCAAACGCGCAATACGTCATCGAGCAGCAGCTCGGCACCATAATTGCGCTGGTTATAAAGCATGCTCTGCAAGTCTTCGAGCGCCAGTTTTTGCTTTTGCCCACGTAATTCCGCCAGCTGGGTCAAGCCCGCTCGGGTGCGCAAACTGCGCGCCGTGCGCTCTGCGCCGATAATCGGCGAATACCCTTCAAGCGGCGCATCTGCATTACTTAACCAATAGCTATCATTGGAATTGGATACGTAGTCTGAGCGCGTAACCCGCGGCATTTTCTGCGCCGGCAGAGTCCCCGCCACACGCGAGCTGGGATCGTCATACCATTCGCAGCTAGAATCCTCGCCGCGCAACAAAATCAAATAGCTCATAGATTCCGGTAATGGAATCTGACAACGCTGCAGCAACGCTTCGTCAATATTCGGCGTGCCGCTGATGTCCGCATAAAAGGCATTACCATCCCGGTCTGCTGCGATGGTATTGGTCCAATAAACACCTTGCTGACTGATCGCTGCTTCTATTTCCGCAGTCGACGTTGCCTTAGCCAATGCATCGTAAGTCTCTGCCGTAAGGTAATTATCGATCACCGCATCACGGATGGCGAAGGCGGCGCCGTCTTTCCAGCCTAGGGCAGCAGATTCCACCACGGGTCCGTAGTGCGTGAAGTAGGTTTGGTGCTGTTCAGTTGTCAATTGGCCATCGTCACCACGCACACTGACCGTTACCGAGCGTTTTTCAATGGGCCGATAGGCGCCGTCATAAAGATACTCGTAGGGGTTTTGCGGATTCAGCACCAGACGGTAAAGGGTAAAGCGCTTGGCTGTGGAGACCGTATGGGTCCAAGCAATATCATTGTTAAATCCAAGCGCCACTCTATTGGTGGTCAATAGACTCGCGCCCATAACATCCAACTCGCCGGGAATGGTGAGATGAATCATGTGGAAGCGCGATGCGCCATGCCATGGGTAATGCGGGTTACCTAAAAGCAAACCACGACCACTGGCACTTAAGTCACGCCCAATGGCTACAGCGTTGCTACCGATACCTGTCGGCAGCGCCCACTCAGCTCGGGCCAACTCTGCCTGTTGCGTATCCGGAGAGGCCTCCGCAATTTGCTTCTGAAAGCGCCCGAGACCGTAACGAATACCCACGCCGACAGCGAGGCGCACNAGATCCTTTTCGGTAATCGGCCGCACCCAATCAGCACCTGCACAACTTTGCGGCAGCGNATCTTTATGATCCTGCAGAAAACGGTTATATCCCGCGGCNTAGCCCGCATTCATCTGTTTGGCGCGTGCGCTTTGCTGCGCATCATAGTCAGCAAGTTTTGCGTCAGTGAGAATGGCTTTATGAAAAATATCACTTTGCAGATTGCCACTGTCGCTGCCGAAATGTGCAGATAGATTGCCGTTAACCATCTGCACGTCTTTAGCAATGACACATACCGCGTCGGTAGCAGTGGCATAGGCAAAGCCATAACCAAGGCTGGCCCAATCATCCGCCTTTACATGGGGAATGCCGAAGCTAGTCCAGCGTATTTCAACGTCATACTGCAAATCAGTGCCCTGAGCATCGCGCTCATTTTCGGCGTCCGCACAGCCGAGTAATGCCGCTACCAAGGTAAGCAGACCNAAAATTCTTAACAACACGCTGTATCTCCCCCACTAAATTCACGACCAAAATTACTCGNTCGATTTTCCCGCGCAGTCTCCTGCGCACCTCTCTAAAAGTCTTGCTCACATAGGAGCAAAGGCCCCGTAGCGTTGCTCCTANGCTACNATGCCTTGTTCAGTCATTGCCGAAATACGCTCTTCGGCAACAGCAAATTCCCGCAACACCTCTGCAGTATGCTCACCATGATCTGGACTCGGGCGCGAGGGTTCAAGGCGTTCACCGGCAAAACGAGCCGGCGACTTAACCACCCGCATGCTGCCCATAATGGGGTGATCAATTACCCCAATCGAATCATTTGCTCCCAACTGCTCCTGCGCCAGTACTTCATCATGATCCAGGCAGCGCGCGCACGGCACATCGGCCGCTTTCAGCTTTGCGATNATTTCGTCGGTCGTGAATTGCAAATACGCCGAGGCCACCAAGGCTTTGAACTCTTCTAGGTTCGCGACCAACTTCTCAAAGGAATTGAAGCGCTCGTCCGCCAGCAAATGCTCCATACCTATCGCGATAAGCGAGCGCATTTGCATCTCATCGGTGCCTGCAGAAATTGTGACCGCACCATCCTTAGTAAGGGTAAGCTCGTACANTAGATCAATCAGTAACGGTCCCGGTTCATGGTCGGCATCAAGCAAAGTGTGATTTTGAAATCCATCGGGGAAGACAAAAAACAGCCCGGCGTCGAGCATCGACAGATCAATGTGCTGCCCAACCCCGGTCTTTTCCCGCACATATAACGCGCAAGTAACAGCCTGACATGCGGTGTAGGCAGTAATTTTGTCGCAGATTAGGGTTCGAAAAAATGCCGGCTCGCCACCCTTACCCTGAGTAGCCGTTAATCCGGCATGGGCTTGAATAATAGGATCATAGGCAGGCGCTCGGCCTAGCGGACCTTCTTTGCCGAACCCAGAGATCGCCGCGTAAATTAACCGCGGATTCAATTCCCGCAGTGCGTCACTGCCAAGATTTAACTTATCCATAACCCCCGGCCTAAAGTTATGGATAAAAATATCAACCTCAGCCACCAACTCGCGAATAAGTTCCTGGCCCGCCTGCTCTTTCAAATTGACGCGAATAGACTGTTTGCCACGATTGCAGTTGGCAAATAGCGACGATATACCGCCTTTGTTGGCGCCGATATAGCGCATCGGGTCGCCGACATTCATAGGCTCTACTTTAATTACCCGCGCACCCTGTTCGGCCATCATCATGGCCGCAAAGGACGCCGTGATCATGGTAGAAAATTCTAATACTGTGATCCCCTCTAATGGCTTCATACCGCTCCTCCTGCGTAGTCAGTGCCGATTCGTTAGCAAACTATGCTGCGTCCGCCTNGCAGGTCGTTACCGCGCATAGCTGTACAGATCCAATACGTGCTCTCCCTTTATGCANCGTATGGCTGTATTCCTCTATCCCCAGCATCGATCAGAACACGTTTTGCACTTAAACAAAACAATCTGGGGCACCAAAGTCAAAGGCAGCCACGAGCCGACGCTCGGAACCCGTAAACGAACGAGTTCCGTGCCAAAAGTAACTTGGAAACAGGACCAATTTGCCCACTTCTGGCAGCACTTGCGCTTCAGCTGTCAGTTTATCCTTAGTCTCGAAAGGCGGCTCACCAAACACTAACTGACCATCGGCGCTGTCATTCGAGAGCACCGATGGAACGTCTAGATAACACGTGCCGCTGAACCAACCCTTGGAGTGCACATGGGACTCATGATAAGTCGCTGCTGCAGCCTGAATTGACCAACTGGCGTGCATCATCGGTCGCTGCGGACGGAACATACGCAGCGGATGCTCTTGGGGCTGATTCAGTTCACTCACCTGAGCAAAAACCCGCTGTGCCTGACGCTCAATCAACCGGCCCAACTGCACAATTGCGCCCTGCCGATTAGCGGTAAATAAATTCCCCGGCGATTGGGTACCCGACTTAACTGATTGCAACATGGGCGAATCCTGCATCTTATGCAGAGCCGCCACCTCGCCGGCCAGTGCCGTCCAATCAATCGCGCCACCAGCTTCCGCATCCAAATCTTTTAAATCCACCTCATACAGCATGGCATCGTAGTTCACTAGCTGCCCGTAGCGCGGATCGTCTAGACAGCGTAAGGCGGTCAGCAACATAGCAATAAAATACTGATCACTAGGAAACTGATTATTCAACGCCATGGCATCACTCAGAGCTTTATCGTAACGCCCCAGCGCAAAGTGGGCTAAGCACGAGGATTCATGGTGTAACTCAGACATATTCGATGCCCCAGCAAGATCGACAATCCCTTGGTGATCACCGGTCAGGCGCAGCCAATTCATCTGCCCCCACTCCCACAGGCCATCACGACGGTGCGCGGCGGCATATTCGTCGAGTAATACCCGAACACCCTCGATGTCCCGTCGAGCTATCAGTCGCGTCATATACGCACGATAAACTGCAGGATCATGGCGATGTACCCACGCGCGCTGCCAATACTCAAAGACGTCACCCAAACCCATTTCGTGAACGTAGTCACCGGCAATCGCAAGCGTCTCAACGTCATTGGCACGTTCAGGCAACTGCTTAATCGTCGCCTGTGCCTGGGCAGTTTTGCCACTGTATATATGACTTAACAACATGGCTTGATGAGCAGGTTCGGAATTTGGCTGCTTACGCAAGAAGGCCGCTAGCAATTTTTCTGCCTTTGCATAATCGCCCCGATGCAACGCGAGCCGAGCCAGCCGGTACTGGGCTACATCTTTTAACTGACCGTTCTTTTGCAATTTCTCGAGTTGTACTTGCGCCTGATCGAGATGCCCAAGCGCAGCCTCACAACGCGCCTTGAGCAGTTTGGCTTGAGTCCGTGTCTGCCCAGTCTTGGCGCGCAACGCCGGCTCTAAGGCCTCTTGCGCAGGTTCGACTGCCCCAGCACCAAACAGGGCTTGGGCCAGTTTGTAATGCAAGGCATCGTCTGTTTGACCGCGTTGCAACAATTCACTGTAGATTGCCGCCGCATCACGATTACGGCCCATCTGCACGCAAATATCAGCGCGCAGATTCAACGATTCCACATCCGGTTGTTGGCCACCATCCAGTCTCTGCAACATACCTAGAGCCTCGGCAAAGCGCGATCCAGAGGCAAAGGCTACCGCAGCAGCAAACAGTGACTTGCGCGTGCGTAACGATGGCGCAATGCTGGCAAATAACTGACAGGCTTCGGCAATGCGCCCCTGTTGCAGCGCCTGCAAGGCACGCTGTTCTGCAGAACTACTCACAGCTGCCGACAACCGACGCCGAGTAAACGGCCATCAAAAATATTGAACAACGCACCCTCTCCAAGTCGCTTTGGTATGACAAACACCAAAAGTTTACGCTTTTCTTTGGTGTTCGGGAAAATCCCGCTTAAGCTCAATCTGCGGCAGCGTATGATTCTGCCGACACAGCGAACTGACTGAGGGCACGACCAAAATGATTTTACTACTGCTTGTACTGATCGCATGGGAAGCTTACTGGACCTATAAAGCNTGTTGGTTGGCCGCCCAATCAAATGAGAAAGGTTGGTTTATCGTTTTTTTACTGGTCAATCTGCTGGGCATTCCGGAGATCGTGTACCTGGCTTGGAAGCGACGCCAAGGCGCAACGACATAGGCACCGCCGAATTTGCATAAGCACGCTTTATTATCAAATTAAATTGGCCTTAAATGGGTCAGCGTTTATAGGGGAGAACATCATGCCACCAATTCCAAAGGGCAGTACCGTCGCCGTTACCGGCAGCGCAGGATTCATCGGCGGCTGGGTCGTACGCGGATTACTCGACAAAGGCTATCGCGTACGGGCTTGTGTACGCGACGTCAATGATGCGAGTAAAACAGACTTCCTAAAAGCCATGCCAGGCTTTGCCTCTGGGCGCCTAACCTTACATTCCGCCGATCTCGATCAAGCGGGCTGTTTCGATACAGTATTCGCCGGTTGCCAAGGCGTTTGCCATGTTTCTCATGTCTCCGACTACGATGACGACGAATATATGCGCGGCGTCTGCGCCCACGTTATTGACAGTGTTAATCGGTCTAATTCGGTCAATCGCGTCATCGTGACCTCGAGCATTGCCGCGATCATCTCTGAGGCTGACTTAAAAGAGCTGGTGCGCCGCCCGGTATTTTATGAGGACCGATATCCAGACGAAGCAAGCCCGAAACGCACACCAGAACGCGGGCAAGGTTACTCCATTGGCAAAGTCACGCTGGAGCGAATGTTCACCGAAGCTGCGGCGGCCAATGGCAGTTGGGACTGCATTCGCATCTGCCCTGCGGACAACGTCGGACCCATACTTTCGGCCCATCAAAAAGAAAAAGGTCCTTGGCAGCACAACATCGAAATGATGTTGTTAGGGAAATACTACCAAAATGGCGCCTATCGCCCGTGGATGACAGTGGATGTGCGCGATGACGCCGAATGTCACATCCGGTTACTCGAAAACGTCGACATTGAAAACGGCGATCGCTTTATTGCTTGGTCTACTGACACTCGAAATGTCGAAGATGTCTGCGCATCCATCGACCGGCTGTTACCGGAACTAGGCCACGCCACCCCTGAGGTAACCGACCCATTTCCCGAGCGCATCCAAGCACGCGAACAAGAGATGCGTGAGATCTGGGCGCAATGCGAGTTACGCAACGATCGCATTCGTAACGCTATCGGAATCGAGTTTCGACCGTTAGACGAGTCGATACGAGATTGCGTCGAATCCTTGCTACAGGTCGCGGAAGTCAAACCAGTGTTACGCGAGGGATTTGCAGCGCCCAACTAAGGGGCTGCTTCGCAGCGGCATAGCTGACTGTTTTTCGTTACTGCGCTGACGTTTGCGGAAGGCCCAGCGAGGCCACCATGCCGATAAGACTGACAGCGCCAGACAGCAGAAATACATAGAAAAATGTGCCGCTTTGATCGGCAATAAAGCCGCCAATCGGCGGCGCAATAGTCTGGGCAATACCAAAGCTCAGAGTCGCCGCGGCAAAACTCGGGCCGTAGTCTTCGGCAGTGGTATTTTGCACAACAAAGAGCGTGACCAACGTCGGCACAGCCGCAAACAGTAAGCCAAGCCCAAAACACGCGCTTAATGTCAAAGCTGGAAAACCCGACAGTACCACTAAGACCAGCAATGGCCAGAGACCAAACGCCAACGCCAGCGTCCGCCGCACGCCAAGACGCTGAGCTAATGCTGTGAGCAAGGGTCCACCAAAAATCATGGCGCAACCCATTAACGAAAAAGCCAATGACGCATCGTCTGTCGACCAACCGTTGTCGTCTTCTAACCTAGTGGTCAGAAAACCCATTACCAGCAGGTACATAAAGCCGAAGGCTGAATAGGCCACAAGTAACGGCAACCAGCCTGGCATCCGCTGCAGCGCCGCAAACCCGCCAAGACCACTGCCACCGCTTGGGGCCGCTTGCTGATGGCGAACCATTAATAGGGTCAGCACCAATAGCACCATGCCAATAGCGAATTGAATCTGATACACGCTAGACCACGCACTATCACCTTGAGCCGCCCGTAAATCGCCACTCAGCACGCTGACAAATACCACACCGAGCCCGATGCCCGAACTCATCAGAGCCACCGCAACAGGGCGCCGTTTGGCCGGCATCGCATCGGCTGCAATCACTGGCGCCGGAATCCACAAAAACGCACCACCAATGCCTGCAATAAATAATCCCAAGGCTAAAACCCATGCGCCCTTGGTAGCGCCAGCAATCAGCAACCCCAGAGTTGCAAGCACCAGGCCCGTACGCAACACGCTAATCAGCCGGTAGCGACTGGTCGCCCAAGCAACGATCAGTGTACCCAGCAAATAAGCGCCGACATTAGTGGCCCCCAGAATGCCGGCCAACGTATTGGTGATGCCTAAATCATCGCGAACAGCAGGCAACAACACACCAAAACTAAAACGCCCAAAGGACTGTCCGACCGCCGCCGCTAACGCGATGATGATCACAACAATCCAACCGCCGCGAACTGCTGCGGATTTCGTTAGCTTTTTTGTTTGTTCAGTCATGAGTTCCGCTGTATCGCAAAGGTGATCAGATTAGCCAACCAAGTGAAACGCCAGCGCTGCATCATACGCATTGAAATAAATTTTGAACCCGCTTTACGCTATTAATCTATTTCATTAGATTTTGTATCGATGGCCACAACATAGAACACCCCATGAAGACACTTAAAAGACTGGGCGCGGTGCTCGCTATTTATATCGGCTTCGTAGTGGTTTTTGAGACCGGCTATCTGGGCCTATATCAACCTTCCTTTGCAGAGTCAGGCATCCCAATGCTACTACTAACAACCACGGATGCAGACGGCAAAGCAGACAGCCGAATGCTGGCGCGCTTTGAAACCAATGGCAAAATTTATGTCTCTGCGCATCATTGGACTCGTGGCTGGTACCATCGCGCACGCAGTAATCCTGCGGTTACAGCACGCATAGACGACAGTGAGGGCAGCTATATCGCCGTACCGATCAGCGGGGCTGAATTTGACCAAGTGGCCGCCGAGCACCCCTTGCGATTTCCCGTACGCTTCTTGATGGGGTTTCCACCGCCCCGGGATATTCTGCGTCTGGATCCTGTGTGAGCGCGATTACGCCGTAGGAATCGCTAGCGCTTTCCAGTAGTGAATAGTCAGATCACCCTTGGGTCAGGTCTCGTGCAAAATCCTGTAGCGCCTGAGCCACCTGTTGAGCGGCCTCGCGAATAACAAAGTGCCCGGCGTTGACGATGTCTAGCCTGCGAACATCTGCCAACCGACTCTGCAAATCGTCAGCGTTTT
Organism: Gammaproteobacteria bacterium; assembly: GCA_002690405.1. Taxonomy (GTDB): domain Bacteria; phylum Pseudomonadota; class Gammaproteobacteria; order Pseudomonadales; family Azotimanducaceae; genus UBA4421. The sequence continues at coordinate 26,981 of NZEI01000054.1, read as the reverse complement.
CGGGCGTTCCAAACTGATCCTGTGCACCGTAAATTAACAACGTCGGCAACAGCGATAACCCCCAATAACTGGCGCTGGGCGCAATGCGCGGATCCCATCGCGCTGAGCGCCTGCTGGGCGGCCACATAGTGCTAAGTAGGTCAGCAAACTCATCAGGATGACGCGCCGCGAAGCCCCGAGCGCAATAAATTTGCTCCACCAATCGCGACCATGTGTCCTTATCACCCACGCGCCCAGCTTCCCGCATCTCGGCCAACGACTCGTCAGACGCTGTCGCTGGCACATGGCCTCCAGTACCACATATGACTAGCCCATCACATAAGTGCGGATAATCCCGAGCAAATACCTGAGCCACACGACCACCCCAAGCATGACCGACCACAACGGCTGACTGTATTCCCAAATGCTCTAGCACAGCCGCAGCGTCAGCAGCTGTATCAAGCAAAGAGAAAGGTCCCTGTGCCCGAGTAGCACCAGCATTGCGTTGATCGAACCGCACCACAGTATCTTGTGCAGCCAGCACCCGAACCACTGGATCCCAAAACTCCAGAGGCAACGTTGCGCCATTAAATAACAGCCATGTGGCCCCAGCGGCGCCATCGACCTTATCAACCTTATAGTTAATGCCTAAATCCTGCCCTCGTTCGAGCATTGTCATGTCTTTCTCCAAACAAACTCCAGGCGCATATCAAACAATACCCTAGTCAGTTCGCTTAGAGCGCGCGTAAACTGATCTTTTACCGCGCCAAAGCAACTTATGAGTCCAACAAAAAATCTGTCCATCGTTGTGGATTGGGGTACCAGCAATTTTCGCGCCTACCTCGTAGATCCACATGGCCAATGTCTTGAGCGTATCGACAGTGCCGATGGCTTAAACAATATCGAGAGTCCCTTTGCCGACGTGCTGATTGGACATATTGCGCANTGGCTGCAGCAACATGGCACATTGACCACTTTGATGAGCGGCATGGTAGGTAGTCCCAACGGCTGGCAACACGTACCCCACCTGCCTGGTCCAANATCTATAGCTCAGCTCGCCCAACACAGCCAACTGATTAATGAATTTACCCCTTGTCCGNCATGGATTGTTCCGGGCGTTTCCGGGACCGGTACAGCGGGTAGTTTTGACGTGATGCGCGGCGAAGAAGTCCAATACTTTGGCGCCCAACAGTGGCTAAATCAGCACCGCATGGAACCCGAGCTATTATGCTTTCCTGGCACACATAATAAGTGGCTGCCATTCAAACCCGACGAATTAGGTTCATTCTCCACCACAATGAGTGGCGAATTATTTGAGCTGTTGAGCCAACAGTCTATTCTTGCTCACTCCATCGACCCTGAAGCGAATTGGAGCGATACTGCATTTCTTGCTGGCATCGACCATGCCACANGACCCGGAGGATTTTTACACCATCTATTTAGCGTGCGCTCGCGCAATCTCAGCGGCGAGCATACGGGTGCAACAGGCGAGAGCTATTTATCCGGCCTGATCATCGGCCACGAACTCTCNGAAATGGCCACGGCACCCGCCAGTAGCATCGGTATTATTGGTTCACACTCATTAGCGCAAAGATATCAGTCGGCGTTGCGCCATCGCGGCTTTGAAGCCGTCTGCATCGATAGCGAGGCCGCGACAATACTTGGCGCATTGGCCATTATGCAACGCCTACCAAATTAGGAATCCGACGTGCACCCATTACTGCAATCATATCTAGAAGAAATGCCGCTTATAGCAATACTTCGGGGCATCACCTCGGCTGAGGCTACAGATGTTGTAGGCGTGCTGTATCAGGCGGGCTTTCGGATTGTCGAGGTGCCACTGAACTCGCCGGATCCCATACGCAGCATCGAGCAAATCGCATCAACCTTCGGTGATCGCATGTTAGTAGGTGCCGGAACTGTTTTGGACCCAGCTGAGGTGGAGGCGGTCTGCGACGCCGGCGGCCAGATTATCGTGTCGCCGAACACCGACCCAGACGTCGTTCGCGCCAGCGTTGCTAGAGATGCAGTGAGCCTGCCGGGTGCCGCAACCCCGAGCGAGGTATTTACCGCGCTCAAAGCAGGTGCTCACGGGGTAAAAGCGTTCCCCGCGGAAATGCTTACCCCCNCGGTGATCAAAAGCTGGAAGTCCGTATTGCCTGCGGAGGTGCCAGTTCTAGCCGTTGGCGGCATCACCACCGCTAACGCTCAGACTTACTGGCAAGCTGGGGTCAATGGATTTGGCCTCGGCGGCTCCCTCTATAAGGCAGGCAAATCGATAGACGCCATTGCCCATGACGCAGCGCAATTTGTGTCATTAATGCAGAATCTGCNAACCTAGAGCAGCACTAGCACTAAATCATCAGCTCGCATCATCCTTGGGGACACGAGCGCCCGTTGCCGCCTCGCGCCAACTAAGGCCCATGGCTAGCAACCCTAGCAACAACGCCACCACTAAACGCGGGTCACCCAGCTGAAACCATGGATCTATCGGAAATGCTATGGTTTTGCGCAATGCCGCCACCTTAAAATCGTGGGAGCCGGAAAAGGCTGGGTTGGAGGTAATGTCGAAAAAATCCCGGCGGCTGCGGTAGCGCATCATCGCCCCTTGGGTCCAATGCTCCATTCCCGGTGCATTCATTAAGTCGATGGCAGTATTCGCCGCCTCACCAAAGATTACTGGATGGCTCGCCCGCGCGAATAAGGCGGGGTACATAAACTCCATATATTTATCGAGAACATCACTGCTACTGTCGTCGGGTTCAACCCCCTCAATCTGCAGTGGCGTTTCGTACAAATCAATCGCATTGAGCACAACAAAGTCATCACCAGTATCAGCGCGCATAAAGCGCTCAAGCATAATCCGCTGCTCTGGCTGCACACCGCGCTGATCAAAGTGCTCGAGATACTTGCCGATTTCCTCCTCAGTCAGCGGCCCGCCAAAAGACGTATACCAACTGAAAAATAGTACATACAGCAGCCCACTACTTAACCAGATCCATCGCATGCGTGTCATAAGCCCTCCCGTCGCCATAACCTAATGGAGAGCATTAATTTATGCAACGACTAGTCCGCGTAGGCTGGCGAAGAGGCCTTCATACAACGCGACTGCATCAACAAGGTCGCGACCTTCGCACCCTGTGGGTCAAACGCTTCCGTTTCATACCAGACATATTCTGTTTGCGGACTTTGACCCACACACAACACCTTACTAACAAGATGATAATCACGGTTCATAAGCAGCGGGCCGTTATGGAAAGCAATCTCCATGGCACCGAATAGGCCAACCATTTCGCCTAGATAGGGTCGCATACCCTGCATGGGGTAGGCCCACAAAAACTCCAGCACGGTCGCTGGCGCGGCGACCGGTTCACCCCAAGGCGATTCGTGACGATACCAGTCCAATGGATCACTGATGAGGTTTGCATCAAAGCGCTCAAACTGTCTGGTCGGAGCGGTATGCACATCGTATTCACCCAGCGATAACCCCGCATGCAAACGATGCAATATGCGCAGTTCCGATGGGTCACAGGGCCGATAGTCTTTGTTGCGCAATTCGGTACTGACATGCTCTCCAAGGGAGGCGGTGCCCGTAGCAACTAACATACCGTCTTCGCGCTCCATCCACACTTTCGTCGATGCAGCACCAGATGCAGGTTGTTCAACGAACACTTGGACTTTCTCTAAATCGACGGTGGCGTTTTTGAAGTTGAGGGATAAATTACCGCGCTCAAACCATTCGTTGCCAAAGATTTTCACCAACACCGGGGGGAATTGATTCATATGAATATCCCCAGCTACGGTGCCACCACGAAACCCCAGCTTTGCAGCCGTAGCATCGTCGTGAATGCTGCCCTCGCCTTCATCCGCCGACCAATTTCGTGCGGCCCAAATCGGCCCTGTAATTACTTCTGTCATCCCCTCACTCCTGCAACTATNAAATGCTGTGCTCAGCTAGTCAGGTAATCCTAGAACCCGCTTCGCAATAATATTTAGTTGTACTTCNTTGGACCCACCGGCGATTGAAATTGACTTCGCTTCCAACCACAAACGGCACATTGAAATTTCCTCGTCAGTAAAGGCCTCACCCTGCCAACCCACCCCCTGGGTGCCGCGCACCCGCAGCTGCGCTTCGAGCTGAGCTTTCACATAATTCGCTTCGACATATTTAAAAATCGAGGTGGCTGCCCCGGGCGTATCGGCCTCGGCTTCNGCNACCGCGCGCTGCTGGGTCAGCACAAAGCTACGTCGTAACATTTCGATATCGATCAAGTCACGGCGCAGCCTAGCATCACTCTGCCCTGCCTCTTGGTTATACTGTTGGAGCATTTGCGCCATTGGTAACGCAGGTTTGATGCGCTGCATGGGGCCTGCTGTATCCGCGCTGGCTAANGCCGCGAGTCCGGAACGTTCGTGCTGCAACAAACGCTTGCCCACAGTCCAACCCTTATTCAGTTTGCCAATCAGATTCGTTTTCGGAATNCGCACATTGTCGAAAAAAGTCTGGCAAAACGGCGAGCCGCCATTAATCATTTCAATTGGCCGGGTGCTTACGCCCGCGCTGTCCATTGAAAACACCACGAAACTGATGCCTTCGTGTTTCGGCGCATCACGATCGGTACGCACCAAACAAAACATCCAATCGGCATAATTTGCGCCGGAGGTCCAAATCTTCGCGCCGTTTAAAACAAAGTGGTCGCCCTGATCTTCGGCATAACTCTGCAATCCCGCGAGATCAGAACCGGCNCCTGGCTCACTGTAGCCTTGGCACCATGCCACCTCACCTCGGGCAATAGCCGGCAAGTGCTCGAGCTTCTGTTCCTCAGTGCCGTATTCCAGCAAAGTCGGTCCTATCATGGACACACCCATTCCACCTAACGGGGGCCGCGCCTTAATGCGCTGCAACTCATCCAATAACACCACAAACTCTTCTTTGCTTAGGCCAGCGCCACCGTATTCCTGCGGCCAGGTCGGCACCGTCCAGCCCCTAGCAGCCATACGTTCCAACCATAAATAGGCTTCTGGATTAGAACTGCGGCGCTTGCTGCCACCGCCAACATCCTCGCCCGCAACCATGCGCGTGCGCATGGATGGCGGACAATTTTCGTCCAGCCAAGCTCTAGTGTCCGCACGAAATTGCTGCAAATCCGACATCCTTTGCTCTCTCCCAACAATAGAAAAATGGCCCCTGCCNNGGGCTGGCATAAGTTATACCATAGACCAGTTGANGGCGTTCGCCAGGCCTACTGGAGCAATCTAGAATAGGCCACAGGCANNGGAGAGGGTCTATGAAATCGACTGAACAAAGCNGTNTTGACCGGCGACAATTCTTACGAGCCACCAGTGTCAGCTCATTTAGCGCGCTACTGGGCATGCGCATTCCCTATCTATCCTTGCTGCCCGCCGGCATGGCACCGGTGGCACTTGCCAACCCAGCCGCGGGGTCAGTAATCCCCCACAAACCCGGGCTAGTGGTGCTCAACGACCGCCCCATCAACGCGGAAACTCCAGCACACCTGCTGGACGATGCCATAACCCCCGCGGCAAAAATGTTTGTCCGCAACAATGGCATACCACCGCAACTGACAGCCGAACAGGTCGCTAACTGGACGTTGCGCATCGGCGGCGAATCCTGCGCACGACCCGGAGTATTCTCGCTGGGCGACTTGCAGAAAAAGTTCCAACACCATAGCTACCAATTACAGTTGGAATGCGGCGGCAATGGCCGCAGTGAATTCTTTCCGCCCGCACGGGGCAATCAATGGAGCACTGGGGCAGTAAGCTGCGCGCAGTGGACCGGCGTGCGCCTGCGCGATGTGCTGCAACACTGCGGCATCAAAGACGACGCCGTCTATATTGGGTACAACAGTGCTGACAGTCATCTCAGCGGCGACCCAAAGCTACGACCGATCTCCCGCGGGGTACCCATGCATAAGGCACTGGAGGACGAAACTCTGATCGCCTGGGCGCTAAATGGTGCAGATATCCCGCCACTGCACGGCTATCCATTGCGTCTCGTATGCGGCGGCTGGCCGGCCTCCGCATCTGGCAAATGGCTGAACGAAATCCTTATTCGAGACCGCATCCACGACGGCGCCAAAATGACCGGCAGCGCTTATCGGGTGCCCTGCGCACCTGTAGCACCCGGCACCAAGGTACCCGACACGCAAATGTGTATTATTCAGTCCATGCCAGTGAAGTCGTTAATCACCTTCCCCAAGTCAGGCATTCAACACAAAGTTACCGAACCATTGAATTTACGCGGACATGCTTGGGCCGGTGATCGCAAGGTGAGCGCTATGGCAATTTCCATCGACTTTGGGGCCACTTGGCAGCCCTGCAACCTGCAGCCACCAGCTAATCGCTTGGCCTGGCAACAGTGGTCAACCAAGGTAAGCTTTCCGCAATCAGGCTACTTCGAAATTTGGGCAAGGGCTACCGACGATCAGGGCCACGACCAGCCGATCGTGGTGCCCGGCTGGAACCCTAAGGGCTACCTGAACAATGCGAGCCACCGCATTGCAGTGGCAGTGGTCTGAACGTGCGGCGGTCTATTACTGCTTTATTAATGTTTTGCGCCATGTCGGCAGCTGTCGCCGCTGTGGACGAGCAAACTGGCTTAATCAAAGAGGGCGCTTGGCAACTGGTGGCGGCGCATTGCGGTGGCTGCCATTCCTTGCAATTGGTCACTAGCAATCGCGGCGACCGACAAATCTGGCTTGAAACCATACGCTGGATGCAGGAACGGCAAAATCTTTGGCAACTGGACACGCAAACGGAAGATCAAATTCTTACTTATCTGGCCGACAACTATCCAGCTCGNNCGCCCAGACGGCGCAAACCATTNGCTGCAGATTTACTGCCGAGGAATTAATCCAAACAATAGATTCCACAGGGTTGNGGCTTAGAGTACCATCGNCGCCGCCGTCGNACGTCACCAGCGCACCNACAATTAGGATAAGTTNATGAGCAAATATGCCCTAGCNAAAGAGCTGCTAANCAGCGGATACGAACAAGGTAAGGCGCTGAGCCTGGATGAGGCCGACATCGCTGAAGTAATGATCACATCGGCAATCCAGGAACTCATTCGGGTGAAAGGCGCAGCCTATACTAAGGATTTTTTGCGCTACGAAACCGATTCGGTCTCGGAAAAGGGCGTTTTCGAAATTCAGCGCCGATAGTAATGGCAAACATGCTCCCAGGCCTTGGATAACCTCCACAGCAGGCGAGGCTTTGGTCGCTGTCTGCGACATATATTGGCAAAACACCGGCGCTGCAACTGCCAAGCCCAAAACAAGTGCAACCTCTGAAAACTTTACGAAAATCTGGCAGCAGGACCTAGATTTCCGGTAGTGTCGCAATCCTTATCCACGCAGCGGCGCGCAGTTTATGGCTATTCAAGAAATACCCTTTTCTTACCAACCCCAGAGCCACACCGCTATGGTAGATGCCAGCGCTAAGTTCTACACCGCCATGCGCACGCGCCGCAGCGTGCGTCACTTCAGCAACCAACCGGTACCAGAACAGGTTATTCGCAACGCACTGCTCGCCGCAGGCACGGCGCCCAGCGGTGCCAACCTACAACCTTGGCACTTCGCAATAACCACGGATCCTGAAGTTAAAAGCCGTTTGCGCGCCCTCGCTGAAGAGGAAGAACGCAATTTCTACAACCATCGTGCCAGCGACGAGTGGCTACAAGCATTAGCACCCTTGGGCACCGACGCGGACAAGCCGTTTTTGGAAGTTGCACCGGTGTTAATTGGTGTGTTTCAGCAGAAGTTTCACTTTGATGCTGCCGGCAACAAACACAAGCATTACTACCCTGCAGAATCCACAGGACTGGCCTGCGGACTGTTAATTAGCGCACTGCATCAATCTGGCTTGGCAACACTTACTCACACACCTAGTCCAATGAAATTTATGAACGATATTTTTCAGCGACCGAAAACCGAAAAAGCTTTCCTATTACTGGTTGTCGGTTATCCAGCGGCCAACTGCCGGGTGCCGGACATCAAAAGAAAATCGCTCGACGAATTTACCAGTACAGTTGGCGCCGTCACGCCGGCGCTGAGCTAAACCATGTCTGGGTGTATGTAGGCAGATGTATTCGAGGTTGTTACAGTTAAATTCGCAAACGAGAGAGTTCATGAACAAAGCCCTAATTACCGCAACTATCCTCTTTTTCAGTTCATTAGGTTGGGCCGATCAGAACACTAACCTGTTAGCTAAAGCCGCGTCCTTGCATGAGCGCATACTGACCATAGACGCCCATGCAGATATTGAGATTCCTGGACGACCATCCGCTTATGTTGGCCCTGACGGTCTGTCAAAAGTCGCCCCCGAGAAAATGCGCGCCGGTAGTCTCGACGCTGTGGTAATGGCGGCAGCGGTAGGACCCAAGCCACGCACAGCTGCCGGCTATGCCGAGGCCCGCGCTATTGCCGAAAGCGAACTCAGTGCCATGGTGGATTTAGCGGCTGACCCAGCCAATCAGGTCACTTTGGCAACTACCACCACAGCGCTGCTCGAAGCCCATAGGGCCGGCCAGCGCGGGGTGATTCTAGGCCTGCAAAACGCCTTAATTCTTGGTACCGAAGTAAGCGCTGTCGACCACTTCTTCGCAGCAGGCGTGCGAGTTTTTGCTCTGACCCATATGGGCCACAACTTATTTGCTGATTCATCTCGCCCCCTTTTCGACGCAGAACTTGGCAGCCGTGAACCAGATGCCGAACACGGCGGACTGTCGAATCTCGGGCGCAGCGCTATTCAGCGCATTAACGCTCTCGGTGGCATTGTCGATATCTCGCAACTGTCGAAGCAGGCGGCGTTGCAGGCTATGACCGTCTCAAAAACACCAGTTATCGCCAGCCACTCCAACGCTTGGGCGTTGACCAACGTCAGTCGAAACTTATCTGATGAGGAACTTGATGCCATCGCAGCGACGGGCGGCGTGGTGCATGTTGCCCCCTTCGCTGGCTATCTCTTCGATTCATCAGATCCAGAGTTAGACGCAGCAATACGCGCTGTGCGGCGCAAAGCGGGCATTGACGAGAACTACCTATATCCTTTCGAACTGTATTGGGAAATCAACGACCCAGCAGTTAAGACCGAGTTTCTAACCGCAGTGCGCAGCCTGCTAGGACCAATCAACTTAGACACCATGCTCAACCATCTGGACTATGTGGCTGAACGCATCGGGGTTGATCACGTCGGCATCGGTACAGACTTTAACCACGGCAGCGGCATCGACGGCTATCAGGATGCAAGCGACGCGCTAAACGTTACCGTAGGCCTGATCCAACGGGGCTACAGTGATACCGATATCGAAAAAATTTGGGGCGGTAATTTTATCCGGGTCTGGCGGCAAGCAGAGCAGGCCCGACAGAAGCCCAATACGTAAGCCCAAGCATTAAGGATAATGACCATGCGCATCCCTCTACTGTGGTTGGTCAGCTGTTTTGTTATGGCAAGCAGCGCGCCGTCGCTCAATGCAGCAACAGAACAAGACACAGCAAGCCAAACCCAGCGGCCGAATATCGTATTGCTGCTGGCTGATGATCTGGGCTTCAGCGACTTGGCCAGTTACGGCAGCGAGATCAGCACACCCGCGTTGGACAACCTAGCTCGCCGCGGTGTCCGCTTCAGCAACTTCCATGTGGCCGCTAACTGCGCGCCTACTCGGGCTATGCTAATGACCGGAGTTAACAATCATCGTGCGGGTGTGGGCAATATCATCGAAATGATTCCCGATGAGTTTCGCGAATCACCGGCATACCAGGGTACGTTGAGCACCGATACGGTTACCGTCGCCACATTACTCCGCGATGCTGGCTACCACACCTACATGGCCGGCAAATGGCACTTAGGCCATAGCCCAGAACTTCTGCCCAGCGCCCGTGGTTTTGATCGCACTACTGCACTAGCGGATTCAGGCGCAGATAACTGGGAACAGAAACCCTATCTGCCAATCTACGAGCAAGCAAACTGGTTCGCCGACGGCGAGCGCTTTAACTTGCCTGACGATTTCTATTCATCGCGATTCTTGGTCGACAAAATTATAGAATTTATCGACAGCAACCCAAGCTCCGAGGCACCATTTTTTGCCTACCTCCCCTTTCAAGCCGTACACATTCCAGTACAGGCACCCCAGTCATTTATCGACCGCTACAAAGGCGTATATGACGACGGCTGGGAAGTGCTACGCACTAAACGATATGAAGCTGCACAAGCATTGGGACTAGTGCCTGAGAATAGCGCCATGGAACCCATGGCCAGCACCGAATCATGGCAAAACCTTGAACCGGAGACCAAGCGTTACCAAGCCAAACGTATGGAGGTCTATGCCGCCATGGTAGAAGCCATGGACTTTCACACCGGCCGGTTAATACAGCACCTAAAGGACACCGGCCATTATGAAAACACCATTTTTATATTCGCTTCGGATAATGGTAGCGAGGGCAGCGGTGCAGGCGTGGAGTCAGCTCCGGCCAATAACCTTATGCTCAGCCTGATGGACTATAACGACGATTATGAAACTCTAGGGTTAAAGGGCAGCTATGGCACCATAGGTCCGAACTTCGCGAGCGCTGCGGCATCACCCCTCGGCTATTACAAATTTTATGTTGGCGAAGGCGGTCTACGGGTCCCTCTTATAATCGCTGGTGAGCCGCTAAACTTATCCGACCCCAACAGCATTATCGATGCTTTTAGTTACGCTACCGACATCGTTCCCACAATTTTACAGTTGACTGGCGTCCCCCAGCCAAACGGGCGCTACAACAGTAGAGAGGTGGAGCCGATCGTTGGGCGCAGTATGGTGCCGCTGTTACAGGGTCAGGCCGAGCGTATCTACGGCGACGATGACGCCATAGGCTATGAACTGAACGGCCACCGAGCGCTGTTTTTGGGTGATCATAAGATTGTCTATAACCGCCCACCCATCGGCGACGGCGTATGGCATCTCTATAACATCGCCACCGATCCTGGCGAAACTCAGGATCTCAGGGAACTACATCCGCAGCGCTTCGCGCGCATGCAAGCACTATATGAACAATTCGTCGTGGAACATGGCGTGCTGCCCGTGGCAGAGGATTTCGATCCGCAGCAAGTGATGTTCGCGCGCCTAGTACGGGACCGCTTTGGCGGCTATCTGATCGCCTTAGTTTGCGTTGTGGTGGCGCTTGTGGCCTTTGGTTTTTATCGCAGACGACGCCTTCGAACGCACCAAGTTAACTAGTACCCAAGCAACTCGGCAAGATTAGTCGATACGAATTTCTGTGCTATCGGACGGCAACCAGAAACGCATGCCGTCGAAGGTCATGACTACGTCGGTTTCAATGTCCCGGGTAAAAATCTTTTCCATTAGCGTATTACGCGTCGGCGGCACCAGATGGTAGAGCGCCACCTGCCGAATGTTCGCGCGTTTCGCCATACCATCAAGATTGCGGGTGTCCACGTGATAGTCGAGCACATCACGCAACACTTGCGCTTGCTTGTCGGCGCCTGCCGCCGCCGCGGCCTTTGCTAAACTATGAATGAGCTTGTGCGACAGGGCATCCGTCAGCAACAAGTCTACATTGGTGGCCGCTTGTTCAAGCCCCTTGGTCACAATAGTGTCGCCGCTCACCACCACGGAACGGCCCATATAATCGAAGCGATAGCCAAATGCCGGCTTAATGGGCGAATGGTCAACTTCAAATGCAGTAATCGTTAAACCATCCTCATCATGTATCACACCGGGTTGAATGGTACGCGCGGCGATAAGCCCAAGAGCCGCGGGCATAAGTTCTTCGCCATGATGCAAGGTGCGGTAACCGCGATCGAGCTCAAACGCCATGTTGTAACCCGCAACCACCTGTTCAACACCCTGCGGTCCGATCACCAGCATGGGCTCCGGTCGCCCGGCAACCCAAGACGCCAGGTTCATATCGCCGATGCCGGAAATGTGGTCCGAGTGAAAATGTGTCAGCAGCAGCCCACGCATCAATCGATAGGGTGCGCCATTCGCTTGCATTACGGTGTTTGAGCCGGACCCAGAATCAACCACGAACATCTGGTTGCCCGCGCGCACCATAATGCACGCCTGGGCACGGGTCGGGTCGGGTAACGGCGATGAACTGCCGCACACCATGACCTCTAGGCCCTCAAAGTCATAGGGCTTGAGCGTGCTGGCCATCTGCGCCTGGAGCGCCTGCTCCAGCAAAAAGTCTTGGCCCCCACGTAAATTAGTCAATCCGGCATAAGCACCTGTGCCTAAGACGATGACAACCGCCAAAGTTATGAGTAATTTTTTCATTACCTCGCCCTCTCGCTCACCGGTATTTTTAATGTACGTCATTAATTCTAAGCTGGCACACCCTTCTGGGCAAGCAGACGCTTGAAGGCTATTCGGCTACCACACAGCTTTCTGACAGCAGTACCGGATTGCAGCGGATACCGCCCTCAATGACAACGCGATAGTCGTTACCAAAGTGGGTCGCTGGCAGATAATAGTCGGTGCTAATGGCTTGGGCGCCGCTGGCAAAGGCTTGCTCGCGTCGTCGAGTATCATTCACCCGGGCCTCAAACGTATTGGCATCGGCACGGGTACGCACCAAATACCCTGCCCGGACCAATCTTTGAATGCGTGCGAAGTCCTCTATCGGATCATTGATGATCATCACTCCGGCCGCCGGATGCCCTTCTGGCGCGTTAGTAAACATGGGGCGGCTTTGCCAATTGTCGTAATACCAATCGCGCTTGCTACCGCCCTGATCAAGAATCAACAGCAACTTACCGCGCGCTTGCTCCAATGTCGGCCAATTCAGCCCCTGCACATCTGCAGGCTGGATTAACCGACTCTCTAAAGCTCGGCGTAATTGCTCATCAAGTAGGTCAAGTGCTCTAGGGGTGAAGGGCTCAGGGTCGGGCAACCCCGTAATCACCTGGTCTTTCAAATTAAAGCTGATCCAAATAGGCGCATGCCGCGGATGCTTTTCCGACCACGCGCGAACCTCCTGCAAACACAGCAACAGTGTGTGGCAGTGACTATTCATATCAATGACTTGGGCGTGCCCTACAGGAAACGAGCCCTCTTCAGGGTCATAAAACAGGTCGATCTCGAGCTTGCGTAGGCCAAGATCCAACTGCTGCGCCAACGGTACGTGCCAGTACTCTAGGCTTTCCGCCGTTTTGGCATCCAGTAGATGCAAGGCCTTAAAAATCAGCGGCGACATGGCCTGCTTATAGCTGTTGTGGCTGCCAACAAATTGAATCTGATTTATCTTCAATGGCGCGCTGTCAGCTAATGCGTATTGCGCTGCGCAAAGCAGGCACAGGCCCAGCACACTCAGCCTAATCATTCGATGTCTTCGTCGCTGAGCTTATGACCCCAATCGCGCTTGGCATTCAGATAACGTTTATTCCAATCACTGACCCCAATAACGTGCTTAACCGCTTCGACCCGGGTAAGGCCAAGCTCCGCAAGATCATTTATTTTTTTCGGATTATTGGTAAGTAAGCGGAACCCTGCATCGCCGATAAAGTACTTGAGTAAAATTCCTGCGTCAGTGAAATCCCGAGAGTCATCCGGCAAACCCAGCGAGCGATTGGCCTGATAGGTATCCTCGCCAGCATCCTGTAAAAGGTAGGTTGCCGCTTTGGCCCAGAGACCAATACCACGGCCCTCATGACCCGCCATATAAACCAGATAACCCCCTGCCGAATCTTCGCTGATGCGCGCAATAGCCGAACTAAGTTGCGGCCCGCATTCACAACGCTCGGAGCCAAACACATCACCGGTTAAACAATTTGAATGCACCCGTACCAGCGGATTAGCGCTCGGTTCACCAACCACCAAAACGCTGTTAACCGCCAACGGCGATACCAGATGGGAAAATAAGTGTTGGCCACCTCGAGCATTTAAATCAGCTGCCAAGGACTCGACCTGCTTGAGTTCGGTACTGCGTACAGCGGCATACCATTGCACCGTGGTTTTTACCCCCGGCAGGCTCATCGGCAAAGGAATTGGCCCCAATAGATTGATCGCCAGTTCACCGGGTGATTCAGGCGTCGCCACATCGATCAGCTGGCCCTCGGAGTTCACACGCACCAATTTACCGTCAGCTATAAGACGTTTGCGGACATCAGGATTTAGATAAGTAAACATGTTTTCCGGCGGTTACCTTGGCACTGTAGTTTTCCGCAGCCAGTTCGGCGTCTGACTTGCAGCGGGCGCCTATTCTGCATCAAAACTGCGGTCAATGACCCGCAATTATAAATTTCCAATAATCTCTGAACCAACCTGCTCTAGGACGTCGAAGCGGGTGTCAAAATTCGGCAGTATCATCACCTGATCTAATCCTGCATCAGCTAACTGCTGGAGCTGTTCCAGCAACTCATCCCGCGTGCCAATCATACTGGCTGCAGAGAGCACTTCAGGTGTTAAGAACCGCTCTTCTTCCTCGACCACCCAACAATTATGCCCTGCATGGATCCGCTGGTGACGTCGCTCCGGCGGATAACTTTCCATCAACGCCGTATAGTCCTCCCAGATACCGCTGGCAAAGTGCGGCGGCTGATGACCGAAATTACGAAATTGATCGTACGCATAGTGCACAGATGCCATAGCCATAGCGCCACATTGAGCTTTAACCCGGGGCGAATCTACCGCTTCTCCGGGTTCCAGCAGCACCATGGTGGTCAACGCCGTAGTATAAAACTCTTCCCCGTTTGGGTTGTCCGGCGAGCGCAGGTCGCGCCCCGCAGCACGAGCACCCTCAGCCAGCATGTGCCATGTCCCGAGCATGGCACTAGGATTTGCCGCTCCTAATACAGCACCGTGGCCATAATGTCCTGCCAGTGCTAGGGATTTAGGGCCAAACCCCGACACGTACAGTGGGATTTCATCTGCAAAGTTAACAAACCCGCGATCCGGCATGATGTGCCGAATAGGCAAATTCTGCTCAGCATATTGATACCAGGCTTCTTCACCTTTGAGCAAAGGCGCGAGGGTCTGCAAATAAGTTTCGAATTCCGCAATACGCTGAGGCGGTAGTCCCATAACCCGCATGGCGGTATTGCCCGCGCCAACGCCAAAAAACGTTCGCCCGGGCGCCAACGCGTTTATGGTCGCTATGCCTGCAGCATTTACCGGCGCTGGGCGAGTACCGGAGATCGCAACACCAGTACCGATATTTATACGTGACGTTCGATCTGCCACCAACGCAAGAGTGGCAAAGCAATCGGACCAAAGCATCTGGGAATCCGCCATCCACGCATGGCTGTAACCTAATTCTTCAGCCCGAACCACATAGCCCACGTCGTTAATGTGTGACGCAACGCAAACCCCTATATGCATAACGACCTCCGTTCTAGGAGTGGGTTAGAAAACGATGCGCAACACGCTTTCCGCAACGCACGCCGGCTTGTCAGTGCCGTCGATTTCCACCGTCATTTCGTTGATGACTTCGAGCATGCCACCCTTTTCTTCAACGCTGACCAGTTTGCCGCGGGTGCGAATTTTTGCGCCAACTTGTACTGGCGACATAAATCGTACTTTGTTCCAGCCATAGTTGATGCCCATTTTCATACCGTCAAGCGCCGGCAAACCAACGCCTTCACCACCCGGCAAAAAACTCATCAGCGACATGGTCAGCTGACCATGAGCAATTGGCGCACCAAAGGGTCCCGCTTTAGCACGCTCTGGGTCAGTATGAATCCACTGTTGGTCCAAGGTTGCATCGGCAAAGCCGTTAACCCGATCCTGAGTGATTTCAAACCAGTCCGTAGGTTCAGAGGGCTGACCAATTTTGGCATTCAGTGTAGTAATCGCATTTTCCAGTGCAGGGTTAGACATGGAGAGCTCCTGTTGTAGATAAAAACTGGGGCCTAACCCTATGGAAGCTGCAACGGTTGTTCAAGACTTGACCAAGGACTCAGCACCGATAAACCCGTCAGCGCAGGACAGCAATGCATCGATCGCTGCATGCAAAGAGGCCTCAACGGNCGCTGGTTCTGCAGCAAGCTCAACCGTCGTNGAGGCGGCCAAGTTAGCCGCTAGCATNGGCTCTTGCACACGCGAAGACCATAACTGCATGGCGTCACCGGGTGTATCAGCCAGTTCGCGCANCATCTCNGGCGATACCGCACCGACCGCCCGAGCGAGTTCAAAGTCCACCGTATTGTGCAGATGACTCANTAACTTAGGCCCCATCATCTGGGGCGCTATGTGCTGGGGATCCGCGCGCCGCATAAGCCTTTGAATTACCTCAATTAAAAACGGCAAGATCGGACAATCTTGACGNAATGCTGCCACCGCATTGTGCACATTGCCGCGCACCTCAAAACCGGTTTTGCCGCGTTTGCGTTGCACCCAGTATTCATAACCGAAAAGACAAGTCGTCCGGGGCGCTATACGCAAGTGTGGGGCGAATACCAAGACATCCGCATCCAACCAAATAACACAGTCCGCCGCCTTCTCGCNCAACAATTGCTGCATCCACAGCAGCCGCGCNAGATCTGTNGCTACCGGTAACTTTTCGCCGCATTTATCCAGATACCAAGCTGGCACAAACTCGAACAATTCATCGCCCAGAAAACGGTATTCGTAATGGGCTAATGCCGCCCAACTTTGCGCACTGGCGAGACAGCGCTGCATCCATTCGGGNCGTTGATCTGNAGCACTTTGTAGCACTAGGGTTTTCATAGGGTTGCGCCTTACTTACCAGATGGTTCGCCGAACCGAACTTGTAGCAACTTCACAGAAACCCCTCAGCGCCNGCGTGGTAGCCTGTGACTTTCTATGTTGCACACTGCACAGGGGAGATGCCGGTGAAGCACCGCCACTTTAGTCTTTTAGCCATGCTAATGCTCGCAGCAGGCGCTGCCCAGGCCGAANTCGACCCAACCAATCGAGCGCTAACTCTCGCTGCCGACTTACCCGCCGGCGCTCTCAAAGACCAGTTGCTAAACTGTGCCAGCGGGCCTTTCTACCCAACCGAGTTTGCCATCGCCCATCGCGGCGCTCCATTAGGCTACCCTGAGCACAGTCGNGAGGGTTATGTCGCAGCCGCCAACATGGGCGCAGGTATTATTGAGTGCGATGTTACCTTTACTAAAGACCTAGAGTTGGTATGCAGACACTCCCAATGCGATTTGGCCAGTTCGACCAATATTCTGCAAACTGAGCTGGCCAACACCTGCCGACAGCCATTCACTCCAGCCCAACAAGGCGCACCGGCCAGCGCCCAATGCTGTACCAGTGACATCACCCTGGCGGAGTTTAAAACCCTGTGTGCGCGCCCTGACGTTAAGAACAGCCAAGCGACCAGTGTTGACGNATTTCTGGCTCCGTTAGACAGCCCGGTNATNGATCAACCGAATCAATGCGGCACAGTAATGAGTCATCGCGACAGCATCGAACTAATCCGCGATCTCGGTACGGCCTTTACGCCGGAACTGAAGCGCCCAGAAGTACCTATGCCATTCANTGGCTTNAGCCAGCAGGACTATGCCAAAAAATTACTGACCGAATACCAACANGCAGGCATACCAACAAAACAGGTTTACCCCCAATCGTTCAATATCAACGACGTCAGATACTGGATCGAAAACCACCCGCAATACGCTCAGCAAACAATTTGGCTAGTGCCGCGACAGCGACAACTTGTGCCACTCTCTTTCGCAGAGTTGCAGTCTTTGCAGGCGGAGGGCTTACATATAATTGCACCGCCGATACCTATGTTGGTGCAACAAAACTCGAAGGGGCAGGTAGAGCCCACCGCTTTTGCCAAAGCCGCGAAGGCGTCGGGACTGAAAATAATCACCTGGACGTTTGAATCGGCCCGAGCCACCAAAGCTGTTTATGGCGACACTCCCGGGCTAATGCTTGAAACCTTAGAGGTACTTGCCCAAGAGATTGGGGTAAGCGGCGTATTCTCGGATTGGCCGGGCACCGTAACCTATTACGCGAATTGCTTAATGAACTGAGCCTCGTTCAGCTGATTTGTTCCTTTGTCAGNGCCAAAAATTCGCGCCAGGTATCATCCATTTGCGGNAGCCAAGCATNAAGCACAGGACCGCTAGCATCCTCGTCGCTAAGACCAAGTTCATAGCGCAGNTAGAGNTAAAGAAAGGCCGAGACNCGAGCATTTACCTGACAGTGCACCCAAACTNTGCGCCCCTGTAATCCACGCATNAGACCAAAGAATGTTTGCACATCGGCGACAGTGGGGTTGGCAAAATCTACCGGGATATGCAGATAGGTCATNCCTAATTCCGTTACCACCGCATCTTCGTCGGTAACTGCGCCTTCAGAACTGGCCAGAGCCAGATTAAGCACTACAGCA
Organism: Gammaproteobacteria bacterium; assembly: GCA_002690405.1. Taxonomy (GTDB): domain Bacteria; phylum Pseudomonadota; class Gammaproteobacteria; order Pseudomonadales; family Azotimanducaceae; genus UBA4421. The sequence goes on along the minus strand of NZEI01000054.1, from coordinate 8,676 downwards.
AAACCTGCGCTCTTGATCGCCTGAAATTGCTCGCGCTGAGGCTGACCAGACGAGGCGATAGAGTCATTAATTGGCACATAATTATAAATGGCCGTGACATCAGTCATCATTTTCTCCGTTGGGCTAAGCGAGCAAAAAATCGCGTATTTCTTCGCTGCGAACNGCGGTATCTTGTTCACCCAAGCGCATCAATAAACGCAGATACTCAGGTTCAAACATCACCATACTTAGCGCGTCCGCGCTGGGCTCGCGTTTATTGCCCAAGCCCTGACCAAAAAACCGGAATGCTTTTGGCAACTCCAACTCATGGGCGCGAGCCAGCTCACCCAGATCTTCTTTGGGACGCAGCACCATCACATCTACGGGTCTAAAACCGTCCCACTGGGCAGGTGGTATTTGTGCCAGCAGGTCATTAATACGCTGCATCTGCAGCGCGTCGAAGTCTAATAAATCGAGAAATACTGAATTCAACAACACCCCGGCAATTTGCGCGGGCGACGGATACGGTTCACTCACCGAATCGCTCTGACNACCCTCAGCGGCACGGGGCGATACCGCGAGAATACGCTCGGCGCCCAAATGCATAGCCGGCGATAATGGCGCGCTCAAGCGAATACCACCGTCGCCGTGCCATTGCCCATTCAGAGATATCGCTGGAAAAAACATAGGTAGCGCCGCTGAGGCAAGAATGTGCGGTACCGTAAGTTCTGCCGACTTACTGGTTAATTGGCCCTTTTGCCACAGATTTTCGTTTACGCTTTGTACCCACGCCTCAGAACGGCCGCTGGCATAGTTAGTGGTAATAATCGCCACAGCATCAATCACTGCTTCCTGCAGATTTTCGTTTATACCCACAATGCAGCCGTCTTCTTCTAACAGATGGGTATGCAAAAATTGCTGCAGCGGCGCGCTGTCCACCATACCGCGCACATCTCCCCGGCCCAGCCGACCGCCACTGAGTACGCGCAGCCCCCAATGCAATACCCGCCGCGATACGTGACGAAAATCAGCATGGTAGACCTTGTTAGTCTCNAGGCTCAGCCACAGCTCGCACAATCGCTCCACTGCATCCGACCAATCACCTCGATAGGCCGCCAGCTGTGCCGCATTAATAGCCCCAGCAGATACCCCAGTAAGAATTTTNGGCCGATACTCTGGAATCGCTTTGGCAATATGACGTAGGCATCCNACTTGGTAGGCCGCACGGGCACCACCACCAGACAACACCAGAGCCTGGCGCACGCTATTGGGGTTTGCAGCGGACGGGTATTTCATTTTTCCATGACGCGTTAGGGCAAAAACTCCTGTCACTATAACAGCGGNGNGACGCATAACGTATGATGCGGCGATGNTGCAAAAACTATCGACGGTTAAAGCCAGGANGAATGCCCTNTTTCGTCCCAATGGCAAGGTGTTCTACGGCTGGTGGATCGTACTTGCCTGCGCCGGCGTGCAATGGCTCGCGGCCATGACCTGGATGCACTCCTACGGCGCCTATACCCTGCATCTGCAGGAAGAATTCGGCTGGAGCATGTCGATACTGTCCCTGGCATTTGCCCTAACGCGGTTGGAAAGTGGCCTGCTCGGACCCCTCCAAGGCTGGCTCGTAGACCGCTATGGCCCACGTTTAATCCTTATCATTGGCACTGTGATTTTTGGTNTNGGTTTCTTCTTGTTCAGCCAAGTGCAGAGCATTNCCAGCTACTTTATCGCCTTCATTCTTATCGCTCTGGGTTCGAGTCTTGGCGGTTTTGCGACCTTGATGGTGGCCATTGTCAGTTGGTTCGACCAACACCGCGCCAAAGCCATNGCCTGGTCACAATTCGGTTTCTCCATCGGTGGTCTGTGCGTGCCACTGGTCGTACTGGGTTTAGAGTTTTTTGGTTGGCGCGCCATGGCACTGTATTCCGGCATCGCCGTNNTGGCCTTNGGCTTGCCCATGGTNGCATTAATTCGCCACCGACCTGAAGACTATGGCGAGGTACCGGACGGCATCAGCAATAACACTGATAGNGCGGCCGCCGAGGCCACAATANGGTTTGTGCCACANGTCAGTCTGTCTTGGNGCCAAGCCGTGCGAGAGCCNTCTTTTTGGCTGATTTCCATNGGCCACGGTTTGTCGCTGCTGACCGTATCGTCGATGCTGGCTCACNTAATNCCACACCTGACAAATGGCTTAGGCTATACGCCGGTGCAGGCCGGCCTGGCGTTTGCACTAATGACCGGCATACAAATGGGCGGCTTGCTGCTGGGCGGTATTCTTGGCGACCGCTATGAAAAAAGTTTTATTTGCGTGCTTTGCATGGCCGGTCATTGCGTCGGCTTGCTCATGGTGACCTATGCCAGCAGCCCGATTTGGATTCTTGGCTTTGCCCTATTCCATGGCTTTGCTTGGGGCATTCGCGGGCCTTTGATGGTGGCCCTGCGCGCCGACTATTTCGGCCCCAAGTCGTTTGGCACCATAATGGGCATCTCGTCACTTATCGTCATGATCGGCATGACCATAGGACCCATTGCTTGCGGAGTATTATACGACCTCTATGGCAACTACGAGCTAGCCTTCACTATTATGGCGCTGTGTTCTTTAGCCGGCGGACTATGCTTTTGGTTTGCTAAGCCACCGACCATCCTTGCCGAACAGCCAAGCTAAGTTTCGCCACCGCAATCCCTAGTTTGCGCGATTATGCGGCTTTTTCTTTTCAGTGCAGCAAAGCATAGGCACACTGCGCTGCACTAGACCCAAACACAGAGAGACAGACGTGGCTAAAACCGGTTGTACGCTAAAGTACCTGGCACGGGGGGTCATCCCCAGCCGCGACAGTAAGAGCGCCTTACTCGCAGAGTTACAAGAAGTCATTCCTCAAAGCACCGTCACGGTGTTGCCGGTAAATCAAGGCTATTCTATTGAACTGGAATTTACCGATATCGCACCATTCAACCGCAGCAGTTTTGAGCCCTATATCGCAGAACAGGTACTGAGCGAGGCATTAAATTTACGCTGCCAGTTCAGCGGCGCACTGCAGTTGGACCTGTTGAAAACATACTTCTACTAGGCCGCAACCGCTTTCGGCGCCGCACGATAAAATGAGATCGCCACAGCCGACCCAACGTAGAGACACAAAAACACCATAAAGGCGGGGTCATAAGAACTATAAACATCGTAGACCCAGCCAGCGAAAGGCACCCCTATGATTTGAATTGGAAACATTGCCGGTCGCATCAAGCCTAGCACCGCGCCAAAACGTTCACGACCAAAGGTCGCGCCAACAATGGCGCCTTGCATGGGAATAACACCACCAACGCCCAAACCAAAAATCGCGGCGCCAACGGTGAATAACAACAACCCGTCATTGGTAAACATCAAAAACTGACCTAGGAACTGAAGAATAATTACCAGCACCACCACCCTACGCACCGGCTGCCGATCGGCAATCCAGCCAAAGCCAAGCTTGCCAAAGACACCAATACCCGCACACACCGACATAACCTTAGCGGCGTCTGCAAGACTGATCCCGAGTTCAACCAATCGCGGAATCATATGGGTCAACGTTGCGCTCATAGAGCAAAATAGCAAAGAGAACGCGGCCACAATCACCCAGAAATTCCGTTCTCTGATCACATCACGCATACCAATGCGCGGCGCTGGCACAACTGGACTACCCGCGGGCAGCGGCAACGCACCGTCTGGCCGCAAGCCCACATCCTCAGGCCGAGAAATAACCAGCCGTAAGACCAACGGCACAACGATGAACATAGTGAACAAGCCAAAAACCAAAAAGCCCGTTCGCCAATCAAAGCCCTCGACCAAGTAGGCACTGACATTAGGCATCACCACTCCAGACAGGGAAACACCGGCTGCGGCGATACCCAACGCCATACCACGACGTTTATCGAACCAATTGGCGACCAACTTACTGGTGGCTAGATGCCCCATGCTGCTGGCACCAAAGCCGATGAACACACCAATGACTAGGTAGAACTGCAGCAATGAGTTCACTTGGGAAAGCAACAAAAAACCGGAGGACATGGATAAAGCACCGGCTGCCATGACCCGCCGCAGTGGGAAACGATCCAGCGCGCGGCCCACTAGGGGTGCGGCGATGGCTCCTACCGCATGGGTTATCGTCAAGCCCAGTGAAGCGCCAAGGTGCGAACCCAGCGTAGCACCCAGGTCTGAGTCGCCAAATTCTTTGGCAATCGCATTAAAGAAAACACCGTAGGAATAGAAGAAAAAGCCGACCGCTACAAAGTCCACCGAAAACGCGACCAGAACCATCCTCCAGCCCAGAAACCGTTTCGGCTTTTGCACCAGGTAACCCAAAGACTAAAAGCCCATATTAACACAGGGGCCGTATCCCCGGCGCAGCCATCAGCATATTGTTGAATTCGCTTCAGAGTGCTGACTGTTTTATCCCACTCCCGTGCCCTAAGCGGTGTTTGACCCTCGCTCTACAGCACACAAGACTTGCGTAACCGTCACGCCTTGGTTGTAATCCAAGTCCGCGAAATTTGGGGAATGGAGAATGGCCGCACCGCTCGACGACGTTGTTGTGTTAGAAATAGATAACTGGATGGCTGCGCCCAGCGCCGCTGCCGTGCTGGCTGACATGGGCGCCACCGTAATCAAGATCGAGCCGTTGACCGGCGATCCCATGCGCGACATGGGGCGACCGGTAAAAAATCCGGACCTTAGCGAAGAGCTAAAAAATTACGACTTCCAATTCGACGTCGATAATCGCGGCAAGCAATCTATCGCCGTGGCCTTAGACCAACCAGAGGGCGCAGATCTGGTGCGTAAATTGGTCGCCAAAGCCGATATTTTTATGTGCAATCTGTTAACCGCACGACAGCAGAAATTTGGCCTGGAACCCGAGACTCTGTTCAAAATCAACCCCAAGCTAGTGCACGCCACCCTGACCGGCTATGGCACCAGTGGCCCGGATGCATGGCGTCCGGGCTATGACGTTACAGCCTTCTTTGGCCGCTCCGGGCTATACGATGCGTCCCGCGAAGGAGATGACGGGGTAGTCCCCATGGCCCGCCCCGCGCAGGGCGATCACACCACAGGCCTAGCTATGGTTGGAGCAATCCTCGGCGCATTGCGCATGGCGGAAAAAACCGGCCAAGGCCAAGCTGTAGAAACCTCGTTATACGAAACGGCGGTATGGACTCAGGCGACGGATTATTCAGTTACCGCAATGGATCACGCCCCGGTAAGACGCCGGCCACGCCACCAGATGCTCGCCATCTGCGCCAATCGTTTTCCCTGTGGCGACGGCAAATGGGTGGTCTTCAATATGATGCCCGACGCCGCCTACTGGCCGCGATTGGTCAAATGTTTAGGCTGCGAAGAACTTATTGACGACCCGCGCTTTGTTGATCCGTCGGCGCGCTATAAAAACATGGGCGAACTGATTGATTTAATCGACAATGCTTTGGCAGCAAAGAGTCGCGATGAGTGGGGCAAAATTTTCGATGACGCCGGTCTGATCTGGGGTCCGGTAATGGGCCTACACGAAGTACCCCAAGACCAACACGCTCAAGAGTTGGGTATGTTCCCGACCATTAGCCATCCGCAACTGGGCGACTACACCACAGTAAATATCCCAATGCGCTTCTCCACTGCCGATGTGAAGCCACAGGGACCCTCGCCGTTGCTCGGTGAACACACGCAACAAGTCCTAGAGAACGCGGGTTTCAGTGCAGAGGAAATCACCGAACTGCGCAGTCAGGGTATCGTTAACGACGCCTAAGTCGAGCGCGTCGCCACAGTCATGAGCATCGATAGCATCCTCAACCAATTACAAGGCGGTGATCTGTCGATCGCCGAAGCCGAAGCGCAAATTCGCGAACATTACTTCAGCGACCTCGGTCATACCGTGGTGGACAATCATCGCGAGCAACGCACAGGCAGCGCCGAAGTCATTTATGCTGCTGGTAAAACGCCAGAACAAATCGCCGAGATCTTTGCGCATATGCGCGCCCGAGGCAGCAGCGTTTTAGCCACTCGCCTCAGCGCCGAAGCCTATGCCACCCTGACCAATCTACCCGCAGATGCGCAATACCATAGCCACGCGCAGTTGCTGACCTGGCACGCCACAGCACCGGAGCCGCAAACGTCCACTATAGCGGTCGTCACTGCGGGCACATCGGATATGGCAGTGGCTGAGGAAGCGGCACTCACCGCCGAGTTTTATGGCAATCCAGTTATGCGCATCAACGATGTGGGAGTGGCTGGATTACACCGGCTACTGGCACGGATTGATGAACTGCGTACCGCTAAAGTGCTAATCGTGGTGGCGGGCATGGAAGGAGCACTGCCCAGCGTCGTTGGTGGCTTAGTAGATAAACCTGTCATCGCGGTACCCACCAGTGTCGGCTACGGCGCTGCCTTTGACGGTGTTGCCGCGCTGCTAGGTATGCTTACCAGTTGCGCGTCAGGCATTTCAGTTGTAAACATTGATAACGGCTTTGGTGCCGGCTTTTTGGCCAACCGCATCAATCGACTGGAATAAAGCATGACCCCAGAACTGAGCCAAAAGTACCAACATCTGCAGGACATTATTGCCAGCTACGAAACGGTCATTGTAGCCTTCTCCGGCGGCATAGACAGTTCGTTGGTAGCCTATGTGGCCGGGCAAGTTTTGGGTACCAAGGCACTCGCGGTCACCTCGGGTTCAGCCAGCCTTAAACGTACCGACTTGGCACTCTCGAAACGCCTGAGCGACGATTGGGGCATCGCCCATGAGGTCATAGTCACCGACGAACTGAACAAAGCCGATTATCGGGCCAATCCAACCAATCGCTGCTTTCACTGCAAAACCTCGCTGTATACCGAACTGCAACAAATCGCTGAGGCTCGAGGCGTGGCGGTCATTGCTAACGGCACCAACCTAGATGACCTCGGCGACCACCGCCCCGGACTGGTGGCCGCAGAGAACCACAACGTGCGCTCGCCCTTGGTCGAAAGCGGCTTTCACAAGGCTGATATCCGTGCCCTAGCCACCGCCCTTGGGCTAGAAAATGCCGACAAGCCCCAGGCCGCCTGCTTGTCCAGCCGCTTTCCCTACGGCACCGCGATCAATCAAGAATTGTTAGCTCAGGTTGAAGCCGCCGAAGACATTCTGGCAGAACTCGGCTTTTCTCAGTTCCGGGTACGCCATCATGGCGATGTGGCACGCCTCGAGGTGCTGCCTGCCGAATTCGCACTTGCGGCAGAACATCACGCGACGCTCCAGCAGCGCATCAAAGCACTGGGCTATCGCTTCGTCACGCTCGATCTGGGCGGTTTCCGCTCAGGATCACTGAACGAAGGTTTGCAGCCCGAGCAAATACAAGTAGTTAACATATTCGACGGTCAGGAACGGTAAGCCTCAGTCCTTATTGACCGTCGGGAGAGAGCTATGGCAATCCCAGAAGAATTCAGTCGCGAGTACATCGACCGGGCCAGCGACGACACTCATCTTTATCAAGCCGTCGTTACCAGCAAGGAGCCCTACCGCAGCTTGGCGCGCAGGGACTTTCACCAGTCTGCCGATCACGGCTTTAGCCACAAAGCCAGCGATGCTCCAGCAAACAGCCCGGCACCCGGACTGGATTTAGACAACCCACAGCTGTACTACAATACCGATGGCGCCGCCGCAGACTATTGGCGCGACAAAGATCTCCCCAAACCCGAAAGAGACATTAACCAGCTACGCAGGGACCTAGCAGAATGGGGTTATTGTCTGATCGACCAAGCATTGTCACCGACCCAATTGCAGCGCATGAGTGCACGTGTGCGCGACCAAGCTGCTGGTGAGCGTAAAGCCGGTATCGCGTCGTGGATGGGCACAGAACCAGTACCAGGCGAGAAATTAACCACTACGCAATTTGTGCACTGCCTCATCAACAAGGGCGAGCAATTTCTACACTGCGTGGAACACAATACCGACGGTGTGCAGGCCGCTCACGTAATCGAGCGTTTGGTGAGCGAAAGCATTGGCGAGCGCTTCTTGATGTCATCCTTTATCGCCATAATCACCAACAAACATAATCTGCCCCAGGCGCTGCACCAGGATCAGGCCATCGCGCCGTTTCAGGATATGGCCGCACCCTATACCTGCAACACCATGTTTATTCTCGACAATATGGGTCCGCACAATGGCGGCACTTTAGTGGTTCCAGGTTCCCACAAATTACTCAGCGCGCCAGGTACAGGCCAACCCATCGATACTCCCCTGCCACCAGCGATCAACCTCAGCGCCCCTGCCGGCACCGTAATGATCTTTGAAGGCCGACTACTGCATGGCACCGGCGTTAACCGCTCAGACGCCGCACGCACAGTCCTAGTCATGAACAGCATCAAACCCTTTATGCGCCAGCAAGAGCTGCATTTATTCTCTGCCCACAGCAGTATCTTAGAAAACGCATCAGATAAATTACTGTACCGACTGGGCGCTATGCCCACCGGCCTCGGCGGCATCGAGGGTGCATGGAACGGCGACCGCTTAGTGGGGCAGCGGCTGGCCATGGAGCAAGGCAATTATCTGGCCGTTGGCGAGTTATCGCCGCACAGTTCTAAACAGGAATTAGCGCAAAACTTCGGCTACCGGCATTCCGAGGTAGGTACCCGCCAAGCGCCCCACCAACCCGAAGGCGCAGGCAAAAACCCACCTACATTTTAAAGCGGTTGCG
>NZEI01000053.1 GCA_002690405.1 Gammaproteobacteria bacterium | reverse complement strand
CAGTGCAGGCGGGGGTGGTGACCAGTGACGCGCGCATTGTTGCGTCGCTGCCGACCATAAAACAGGCGCTGGCCAGTGGCGCCAGGGTAACTGTCATGTCACATCTCGGACGCCCGACCGAAGGCCAGGTCGATGCAGAATTTTCGCTACAACCTGTGGCAAATCGGCTAGCAGAATTATTGCAAACCGATGTGCCGCTGATTCACAGCATCGAGGATTGCGCTGACAACCAAGGCTTAGCGCTGCTCGAGAACATTCGCTTTTTCTCAGGCGAAAAAGCCAACGATACCAATCTGGCCCAACGGCTGGCGGACCAATGTGATGTCTTCGTGATGGATGCCTTTGGTACCGCCCACCGCGCTCACGCCTCGACTCATGGCATTGCGAAATTTGCACCAGTCGCATGTGCTGGGCTGTTGCTGCAGGCGGAACTTACAGCGTTACAGGATGCTTTGGCTGCGCCCAAGGCGCCCATGTTGGCGATTGTTGGTGGTGCCAAAGTATCCACTAAACTGGAAGTATTAGAGTCTCTGGCGGGCATTGCTCAGCAGATATTGGTGGGCGGCGGAATTGCCAATACATTTATTGCGGCTGCAGGATACTCGGTAGGTCAGTCACTGCATGAGCCTGATCTAATCGATACGGCTAAGCGTATTATGCAAAAAGTAACGGTGCCATTGCCCGAGGATGTCATTGTCAGTAAAGAATTCGCCGCAGCTGCTGTGGCTCAGGTGCGCAACATAAGTGACGTGGCGGCGGATGAAATGATTTTAGATATTGGTCCAGCGACGGCGCGTGCTTGGGCGCAACAACTACTGGACGCTAAAACAATCTTATGGAACGGTCCGGTGGGAGTATTCGAGTTCGATCAGTTTGGTGAAGGCACCAGAGTTTTGGCCGAGGCCGTGGCGCAAAGCCAAGGCTTTTCCATCGCCGGAGGTGGCGATACATTAGCGGCAATCGACAAATATGCTGTTACTGAGGGTGTTTCTTATATTTCCACGGGCGGCGGCGCGTTTTTAGAATTTGTCGAGGGCAAGGTATTGCCTGCGGTAGATGTACTGGCGCAGCGCGGCATAGAGTAAGCCGATGGCTAAACTCGCTACAATAAAATTAATGAGCAGGAGAACATCATGGCTCTAATCAGTATGCGTCAATTGCTAGACCACGCTGCGGAAAATGATTACGGCGTACCGGCATTCAATGTGAATAACTTAGAGCAGATGCGCGCCATCATGGAGGGCGCTGACGAGACCCAGTCGCCGGTGATTGTGCAAGCTTCAGCCGGCGCAAGAAAATACGCGGGGCCAACATTTTTGCGGCACCTGATCCTTGCAGCGATCGAAGAGTTTCCTGATATTCCAGTGGTTATGCATCAAGATCACGGTGCTTCGCCCGCGGTATGCCAGCGCTCGATTCAACTAGGCTTCAGCTCGGTAATGATGGACGGGTCGCTACTGGAAGATCAAAAAACACCCGCCGAATACGATTACAACGTCGACGTAACCCGCAGAGTCGTTGACATGGCCCATGCTTGCGGTGTCTCGGTTGAGGGCGAGCTGGGCTGTCTCGGGTCATTGGAATCCGGCACTGCTGGTGAAGAAGACGGGGTCGGGGCGGAAGGTGTTTTATCCATGGAGCAGATGCTTACGGATCCGGAGCAAGCCGCAGATTTTGTGCAGAAAACTGGAGTGGACGCTCTGGCGATTGCCATTGGTACTTCTCACGGCGCCTACAAATTCAGCCGGCCGCCTACAGGGGATATTTTGGCAATAGAGCAGGTGAAAGCCATTCATAGCCGCTTACCCAATACTCACCTTGTAATGCACGGCAGTTCGTCGGTGCCCCAGGAATTGCTTGCAGAAATTAATCAATACGGTGGCGAAATTCCCGAAACCTATGGTGTGCCGGTTGCCGAAATTCAGCATGGCATCAAACATGGGGTGCGCAAAGTAAATATCGATACCGACCTGCGTCTTGCGTCTACAGCGGCGATTCGTAAATTTCTGGCGAGCAACAAATCCGAGTTTGATCCGCGTAAATATCTCACTGCGTCCACAGAGGCTATGAAGGCAGTGGTGATTGACCGCTATAAGGCCTTCGGCACCGAGGGTCAGGCACAAAAACTCAAACCTCATTCCCTTGACGCCATGCAGGATCAATATTCGTCTGGGGCGCTGAATCAGGTGATTCAATAACCACGCAGAACCAGTGACGTGACAGAAACGCGCGGTCAGAGCCCATTCAATGACGCCAATCTTTTGGCTGCGCTGGCCTGTTATCCCGTGGATGATGGGCACTATAGTCAGGCAGATGGTCTAGCATTAGCAGAGTATTACGCGTTCTATGGGCTCAACTTTGCGGCCGCCGAAGCCACCATGGGCATTGTTGGGGTAGCCGGAGAGCGCGTGGCAGTGCAGACCTTTCGGCCAGCTGATAGCCATAATGGACGATGGGCCTTGGTCAGTCATGGTTATTATGACCACGCTGGTTTGTACGGGCACTTGATCCAACAATTGTTGCGTCGTGGTGTAGGGGTGTTGATTTTCGATCATCTCGGCCACGGCCTGTCTACTGGCCAACCCGCGACCATTGATCGATTTCAAAGCTACGTTGACGTTNTGGCATGCATTCACACNCTGGCTGATGACATTATTGGCTGTGAACCCAGTCATTGGATTGGTCAGAGCATGGGTGGNGCGCTGCTGATGGAGTACGAGCAGCAACAACAGCTCTGCCCTANCGGCGAATTTATCTTGTTGGCGCCATTGGTGCGCCCCTACGGTTGGCCAATACTGCAATGGTATTTTGCATTAGTTAAGCGCTGGATCACGGNNAGNCCCCGGGATATGCGCAGTAATATGCAACCGGAGTTCAACGAATTTTTGGCCAAAGANCCNTTTCAAGCAGACANGCTGCCGGTGGCGTGGGTGCAGGCTATGGTGGATTGGTTTACCCAGTTCGAGGCCTACCCAGGCAGTAAGGTGGAGGCCAAGATTGTGCAGGGTTATGCGGATAAAACGGTCAGTTACCGACATGATCTGCCGGTTTTAAGTCGCCGTTATCAAGGCGCCAGTATGCTTACCCTACCTNGCGCAAGGCACCACTTAGTCAATGAANTAGACGCGGTGCAACAACAGATATGGGCTTGGTTAGATAGTGAGTGTCAATGGTGAATTGGCTCATGTTCAGTCTCAGGAGGTGAGTAGTGCTTGCAGAGATCCTCAGTAATAAGCAGATCCGCACGGATCAAGACAGCCTGCAACATTGGGGCAAGGATTGGACCAATGGTTTTACGGTAGCGCCCAGTGCGGTGGTATTCCCGGAAACCATTGAGCAGCTTCAGGAACTCGTACGCTATGCCATTTCCGCGGGCGTGAAGTTAGTGCCCAGTGGCGGTCGAACCGGGCTCTCTGGTGGTGCGGTGGCGAGCAATGGTGAAGTGGTGGTGTCATTTGACCGTATGAACAAGATTCTCGATTTCTCAGAGCAGGATCGCATTGTCACTTGCCAACCGGGACTGATCACCGCCAATTTGCAGGATTTCGCAGAGCAACAGGGCCTTTTCTATCCTGTGGATTTTGCCTCCTCTGGCTCGAGCCAAATAGGCGGCAACGTATCGACNAATGCGGGNGGCATCAAAGTCATTCGTTATGGCCTCACTCGGGATTGGATTGCGGGTCTAAAAGTTGTCACCGGAACCGGTGCCTTATTNGATTGCAACGCGGGCCTGGTAAANAANGCCACGGGCTACGACTTTCGNCATTTAATGNTNGGTGCCGAAGGCACTCTGGGCTTGTTGGCAGAGCTTGATGTGCAACTNACCGCAATGCCGGAACCCCAGGTGGTNATGGTCATGGGCGTGCCNAACGTGGGTGATNTATTGAAAATNCTGCAGACCTTTAATGCCGGTCTGACTCTTTCGGCATTCGAATTTTTCTCTGACGTTGCCTTACAAAAGGTCCGCGACCATCGCAGTTTGCCGGCACCGTTGAGCCAGCCCGAAGCGTTTTATGCTCTTGTGGAGTTTGATGAATCTGCCAACAGTGCGGCGGAAGCTGCTTTTGCGGCGTGTATGGAAGCTGGGTGGGTGACTGATGGAGTGGTGAGTCAATCGGCAAGCCAGGCCGCTGCGCTGTGGCAATTGCGTGAGGGTATATCTGAAGCCATTGCACCTTATACGCCGTATAAGAATGACTTATCGGTTCGTATTAGCGACGTGCCGGAATTCCTAGCGGATGTCGATAACTACGTGGCCAATAGTTTCCCCGACTTCGAAGTGTGCTGGTACGGGCATATTGGCGATGGCAATTTGCACCTGAATATCTTGCGCCCAGAACATATGAGCGTTGAAGAGTTTTTTCATCACGGGCATGCCATGAGTCCAAAAATCTTTGCTCTGGTGGCTGAGCGGCGCGGCAGTATCTCTGCAGAGCATGGGGTTGGTTTGTTGAAGCGAGACTTCTTAGACTTTTCTCGTAGTCCAGAAGAAATCGCATTGATGCGCGGCTTAAAGGGACTATTTGATCCCCATGAAATTTTCAATCCGAATAAGTTATTGCCCGTCGACGATGCTCTAGCCGCGGCGAAAAGCTAGTCAATCTCAATAATTTCATCAGGGGTAGCCAGCAGAATGCTATCCGCTGGTGCCAGCGCGAATAAGCCATTGCATACCACTCCCGGTATATCATTGATGCTGGACTCCATTTCTTCGGGCCGTTCAATGTGCATGTCATGCACATCAAGTATCCAGTTGCCGTTATCCGTTACCACGTTTTCGCGCCATTCGGGGCGGCCACCCAGTGCGACTAATTGTCTAGCGACGGCGCTGCGCGCCATAGGTATGATTTCAACCGGAAGCGGGAAGCCGCCCAGTTGGGTCACCCGTTTGCTGATGTCAGCGATGCAAATAAATTGCTCCGCGGCACTGGCGACAATTTTTTCTCTGGTCAGAGCCGCGCCGCCACCTTTGATTAACTGTTTTGCATCGTTCAACTCATCGGCGCCATCCACGTAAACATCAACGGTGGGCGCGGCATTAAGATCGAGTACGGGAATGCCGAGTTGCTGCAGGCGCTCNGTTGAGGCGTCGCTTGAGGAAACCGCAGCGTCAAAGGTGTGTTTTATTGCCGCCAATTGATCGATAAAACAATTGGTTGTGGAGCCTGTTCCGACGCCGACGATGCTCTTGCTTGAGAGCAATGGCGCAATTTTTTTGATCGCGGCCGCCGCCGCTTTTACTTTCTGCTGGTGGGCGGGATCAACAGCATCTGATTTTAGTTCGCTAATGACTGGTTCCTACAGGCGATAAGTTGGAAAATGGTGACATGTTAGAGACCTATGTAAAGAAAATTTTGTCATCGCGAGTTTATGAAGTCGCTGATGAGACACCACTAACCCGAGCTGCGACCCTAAGTCGCCGTCTTGGTGTCGATGTGCGTCTAAAGCGTGAAGACTTGCAGCCAGTATTCAGCTTCAAGCTGCGCGGAGCGTATAACAAGATCAGCCAATTATCTGCTGACCAGCTCGCGTGTGGGGTCATTACTGCATCTGCTGGCAATCATGCTCAAGGGGTCGCTATGGCCGCTCAGCGTTTAGGCATCAAAGCGACCATTGTGATGGGTCGCAATACCCCGAGTATTAAGGTGAATGCGGTTCGTGCGCGCGGGGCGAAAGTGATTTTACATGGCGACAGCTATGACCAAGCCTCCGCTCATGCCACTGAATTGGCAGCTGCTGAGGGTATGGTTTACGTGCCACCTTATGACGATGTTGATGTCATAGCTGGCCAAGGCACCATCGGTATGGAGATCGTCAATCAGTACCCTGGAGAGCTAGACGCGATTTTTGTCCCTGTTGGCGGTGGTGGCCTAATTGCGGGTATCGCGGCCTATGTCAAATATCTGCGTCCCAAAACTAAGATCATTGGCGTGGAAGCCGAAGGGTCGGCGTGTTTATACGCGGCGCGACAGGCCGGTAAGCGCGTGCGCTTGCCCGCAGACACTTTGGATCTATTTGCCGACGGAGTCAGCGTTGCTCAAGTGGGTGCAGCACCGTTCAAGATTGCCAAGCACCACGTCGACGACGTGGTAGTGGTCAATACCGACGAAATTTGTGCGGCCATTAAAGATGTTTTTGAGGACACACGCTGTGTTTCGGAGCCTGCTGGCGCGCTGGCCATTGCAGGAATGAAGCGCTATCTGGCCCAGGTGACGGGTATCAACTCGGCGGTCGCCATCGTCAGCGGTGCCAATGTTAATTTCGATCGCCTTAGGCACATCTCCGAGCGCGCAGAGGTGGGTGAAGAGCGTGAAGCGATTTTGGCGGCGAAGATTGATGAGCGTGCGGGAAGCTTCCTGCGTTTTTGTAAGGCATTGGGGCGTCGGGCAATTACCGAATTCAATTACCGCTTTGCCGACGCGGGCAGCGCGCACATCTATGTCGGTCTTGGTGTGGATTCTCAGGCAGATCGAGCAGCTGTAGTTCAGAGCCTACAGGAAAAGAACTATACCGTGCTTGATATGACCGATAACGAAGCGGCTAAGTTGCACGTGCGCCACATGGTGGGTGGCAGAAGTCCAGAAGGCATCGACGAGCTGTTGTACCGTTTTGAGTTTCCCGAGCGCCCCGGTGCCTTATTGCAGTTTTTGACCGGCCTCGGGCAGCATTGGAACATCAGCCTATTCCATTATCGTAATCATGGTTCGGCCTGGGGGCGGGTATTAGTCGGTTTTGCGGCGTCGAAAAAAGATCAGGCGGCCTTGAATAAGTACCTAAAAGAGATTGGTTACCGTTTTTGGTCGGAGCAAGATAATCCGGCTTATAAAATGTTCCTGCAGTAGCAGCGTCAGGTGGCGTTATTGTGCTTTAGCCATTCATCCTCAAATGCCAGCAGGGTGGTGTCGGTTATTCGGTCAACGTATAGCCTGCCGTCGAGATGATCGAATTCGTGCTGCATCACAGTAGCTAGGAAACCTTTTAGTTCGAGTATTTCAGTCTGTTTGGCGGCGCTGGTGTAAGTTACCCGTATATGCTGTGGCCGTTCGACGAAACCGCGCAGCCCAGGTACTGATAAGCAACCTTCCCAAAAGCCCTTGCGCTGATCGTCAAGCACTTCGATAACCGGGTTGAAAAATACCGTTAGCGGCATGGCTTCTATGTCACCGTAGCGGGTGGGTCCTCCAGGAATTTCGATGATGGCCACGCGCAGATCCTCGTCAATTTGTGGTGCCGCCAGCCCTATGCCACCCGAGTCCGCAAGGGTATCCACCATATCCCGTATTAGAAGCTGCATGTCCGGGCTGTCGATATGCGTTATGTCAACGGGCTGGGCTACCCGGCGCAAATTTGGATGACCCATACGTAAAATCTGTCTTATCGCCATGCCGTCTTACCTAGTGAACTGCTGGGTGGTCAAATCCGTTACCACCATATCCATTGGTACGTCCCATTGCTCGTAAGGCAATGGAGTTGTTGTCTGCTGCTCGCTGAAGGCAATGCCGATCATAATGGGCCGCCCGGTGGGTTCAGCAAAAAATCGATCGTAATAGCCGCCGCCCATGCCAAGCCGATTGCCGAGTCCATCGAAGGCCACCAAGGGTACCAAGGCGCAGTTAAGCTCGCTGGCTTGGACTATATCCGTTCGGTCTGCTGGCTCCAGCAAGCCGAAGCGGTTTTTTTTCAAAGGGGCATCGGGGTGATACTGAACAAAGGTCATCTGGCCGCGCGCGGAGTCGATACAGGGTAAGAAAATCGANTGCTGGCGCTGCCATGCGAACTCGATAAAAGCATCAATCGCNGCCTCCTCGGGGCTTGCTAGATAGGCTGCAATACGTTGGCCNGTTTTTAGCACCGCCAGATCTTCAAGACGCTGGTTAATGCGCTGATTCTTGCGGCTGCGGGAGGGGCCGTCCAAGCGCTGACGCAAGGATCGGTAGCGGGCGCGTAGCGTGGGCTGGTTGGTCATGCCTACATCGTCGATTGGCAAAATTAATGTTCCCGGAGATGCCGCTGTTGGTTTGCCCTGAACCGTTGAGATTCAAGGCGGAGACCCCAGCTAAACCGAAGGCGACCCATAATATTGGGTATGCACACTGGCGTAGCGAAAGAATCTCCTGAGGTTTTTATAACGGCTCAAGGACGCGACCACTGGCTAACATCCCAGGAACCCGCAGAGTATAACGGCTAATGGCTTGGCCACCAGTGGTGATTTTTGACCAAAAGTCAGATCTGCATCTGTTTATTGGCGCTAATCGCATCCGCCACCCGATCACTGAGCTTTTGCACTCGCGCTGCTACTTTGGCTTGGGCGGCGGCTTGCTTATTCTTGTTCTGCAGTAGTTCGTTGCTGACATTTAAAGCGGCCATCACCGCCACACGGTCAAGCCCGACCACGCGTCCAGAGGCACGAATGGATTCCATTAACGAATGCAGATAATGGGCNGCNTCGCGTAGCGACTCTTCTTCGCCCGCCGGACAAGCGACCTGATAATCCTTGCCTACTATGGAAACAGTGAGCGTCTTGGTTTCTGCTGTCATAACTGGATTATCTCCGAACGATGTTCTGTATAAGTCAATAAATCAGCTGCGCTCTAAGGATTTGAGGCGTGTAATCATCGCTTCAACACTGGTTGTGGCAGTCTGATTTTTCTCGAGTAGCTTGGCGCGCTCAAGGCTCCATTGCTGTTGCTGAGCACGNAACGCCCGATTCTCATTGGTCAGCACCTCAGTCAGCGCAATCAGGTCGTCAACGCGACGGGTTAGTTGATCGAGCTGCGCGGATTGATCACTTGCATCGTTCATGTAGCTTCACTGGTATTTCGGCGGTCAGTGCGCAATAGTTTGCGCCCTTTNATGTTTATTGTGTAGTCCTACCATCGTGTCCGATTTAGATCATAAAGCGCAACTCGCCACCGTATTGCTGTCCCGTCAGGAACTCCATGGCATGGTCGCGGGCTTTCTTGCCGCATCAGCCTGTCCCACGGTGGAGGATTTTCCACTGAGCGAGCTAGTCGCTTTGGCAGGTGATCAGGCATTAACTGATGAACAGGCTGTGTTGGACTTTGTTGCNGCAAGCCTAGCCAACCTGCGTGACGAAGATATGGGTTTTGCGCCTCTTATTGCCGATGACGATGAGCCGCTGGCCCAACGAGTTGATGAATTAGCAGAATGGTGTGGCAGTTTTCTCAGTGGCTTTGCGGCGGCAAATGCAACGGGTCGTGATAAGTTGCCAGTAGATATTCAAGAGATAATCCGCGACTTTGCGACCCTATCTGCAATGGGTTCCGATGTGGAATTTGCGGAAGCAGACGCCGAGTCGGCCCAAGACGAGGAGTCCTTTAGTGAAATATACGAATATGTGCGCGTCAGTGTGCTACTGGTGCTCGCACTGCTCGATGAAAATCAGCCTGATGCTGAACAGGACCTTGTGCAGTGACGGGGCTTGGTCAGGCTGAGTTTGCGCAGCGCCGGCGTCAACTTATGGACGCGATGGAACCGGGCTCCATTGCCCTGGTGCCTGGTGCAGTTATGCAGCGGCGTAATCGCGACATCGACTATGCCTTCCGCCAAGACAGCGATTTGTTGTATCTCTGTGGCTTTGACGAACCTGATGCGGTGCTCGTTTTAGTCCCTGAGCGGAGCCAGGGCGAAGTCATTATGTTTTGCCGCGATCGAGATGCTCGGGCAGAGCAGTGGGATGGTGGCATCTGTGGTCCTGAGCGCGTTGCTGAGCGTTATGGGGTCGACGACGGCTTTCCAATTGCCGATCTGGACGACATTTTACCGGGGCTTTTAGAAGGGCGCCGTCGCATCTATTTAACCATGGGCGAATACCCCGTTTTTGATCAGCGCCTTTTAGGCTATGTGGCCACCATCCGCAGTCGCGAAGCTGGGGGTGCAATACCGCCAGGGGAATTTGTATCCCTTAAACATCTGCTGCATGAACAGCGCTTGATCAAGAGTGAGGCTGAAGTAGCAATAATGCGCGAAGCCGCAGATATCAGCGCCCAAGCGCATATCCGGGCCATGCAAAATTGCCGGGCTGGCACTACCGAGGCGCAGCTCGAAGCGGAATTGATTTATCAGTTTATGCACCGTGGCGCCCGGCACAGTGCCTATCCGAGTATTGTTGGCAGCGGCGCCAATGCGTGCATATTGCATTACACCGATAATGATTCGACGCTGCAAAATGGTCAGTTGGTGCTGATCGATGCGGGTTGCGAGTACCAGCATTACGCCGCTGACATTACCCGCACCTTTCCGGTCTCCGGCGAATTTTCACCAACCCAGCGCGCCCTTTATGACATTGTGCTGGCGGCTAACCAAGCGGCGATTGCCCAGTGTCACCCCGGTGCGCTTTTCAATGCACCCCACGAAGCTGCGATCGCAACCATGGTCGAGGGGTTGATAGCATTGGGTTTATTGCAAGGTGAGGCCGCGGACATTATCCGCAGCGAGGCGTATTTGCAGTTTTGTCCGCACAAGAGCTGCCATTGGTTGGGTCTCGACGTGCATGACGTTGGCGATTATCGCCTTGCTGGCGAGTGGCGGCCGCTGCAGCCAGGCATGGTGCTTACCGTGGAACCTGGAATCTACATCCCCGTGGACGTCACTGGGCGCGATAATCAGCAAGTCAGCAATGCCGCTGGGTTTGTGATCGAGGCGGCTCGGGGCATAGGTATTCGGATTGAAGATGATGTNCTAATTACTGAGTCCGGGTGTGAGGTGTTAAGCCAGCGTGTTCCCAAAACAGCGGATGNGATCGAAGCGCTAATGAGGGCTGCATGAGCAGTGGTCAACACATTGCCATTGCAGGCGCAGGTCCGGTAGGNGCGGTAGCCGCACTGGCACTTCAGCAACGCGGCTTTNCGGTAACCATTATCGATCGGATAAAGCCCATGCCTGGACCACACGGTTTAGGCATGGATATTCGCAATGTGGCGCTGTCCCGGGGGTCGCGCNAACTTATTGAGAGCTTAATTACCTGGCCGCAACAAGCAGGCATGTTTAAAACGATGCACGTTTGGGAGCAGTGGGGTGTCAATGCGCTAAATTTTGATGCTGCGGAACTAGGCAGCGATTGTTTAGGCTGGATCGCTGAGGTAGCACCATTGCTGCAGGCTTTGTGGCAACAACTAGAGGCTAACGCAGATATCCGCGTGGTGTTAGGCGACATTCANGCGGTGGAGACTGATGCTACAGGCGTAATGGTGACTGTTGCTGAAGAAACACTACACGCTGATTTTTTGTTTGCCGCGGACGGAGCACGCTCGGCCGTGCGCAATTTGTTAGAGGTGGCTACCGATATTTGGCCCACCGGCCAGAGCGCCTTGACCACGGTTGTTGAAACCGAGCATAGCCATGAGCACACGGCATGGCAGCGTTTTCTAGTTGATGGACCGTTGGCGTTTTTGCCCAGCAAGCACGAGCATTATTGTTCGGTAGTTTGGTCCCAATCGCCGGCATCGCTGGAGACTAATCTGGGGCTTGCTGACGACGAATTTTCTCACCGTTTGGGCGCAGCATTGGAGAATCGGTTAGGCCGCATTATGCAAGTCGCGCAACGTCTGAGTTTCCCCTTGCAGCAGCAGCTGGCGCGCAGCGCCCAGCCGCGCCCCCGGGTATTGCTAATTGGTGATGCGCTGCGGGTGGTGCATCCGCTCGCCGGTCTGGGTGTAAATCTCGGGCTAGAAGACGTCAGCGCGTTACTGCAGCGGGTAGATGAAACAACCGCAGATNTAGCCCCAGAATGTTTCACGAAATTTGCTCGCCAACGCTTGTTAAAATCACAGCTGATGTTGCGCATTATGGCNGGCCTTAAAACGCTATACGGGCAACCGGCACCGCTACTNAGTTGGATTCGTAANGTAGGTGTAGGTGCGGTAAATCAGTCCGATTGGCTCAAGCGCCAAATCATGATTGAAGCCCTAGGCGGGCACGAAGTTTTAGCGCGAAAAAACTAAAGCTCGCTTTGANTCGAATCTGCGGCACCTTGCAGCAATAGCTTTGGAGTAACCAGTGTCAGAACAACAAATACCCGCAAAGACGCCCNTGTACCAAGAGCATGTGCAGTGCGGTGGTAAAATTGTGGACTTCGCGGGCTGGCTGATGCCGGTCAACTACGGGTCGCAAATAGAAGAGCACACTGCGGTGCGCAGTGATGCAGGCATGTTCGATGTCTCCCACATGACGATAATTGATGTATCGGGCGACCAAGCGGAGATGTTCTTGCAGCGCTTGGTAGCGAACGACGTGGCGCGNCTTAACCTCAATCAGGCGTTATACGGAGCGTTACTGAACGATCAAGCGGGTGTGTTGGATGACCTGATCGTATATCGCCTCGCCCAGGGCTACCGCTGCGTTGTAAATGCCTCAACCCGCGACAAAGTCTTGGCATGGATGCAANAACATAGCGTGCCCGAGGCGCATTTCGAGCATAAACCTCAGGTGATGATNGCGGTTCAGGGTCCCAATGCTATACAGCGGCTGCTGCAGGTCGAAGCTGTGTCCGGTTTGNCAGANCTCGCNCCGTTTTATGCTATGCATCATGGCTCNTGGCTGATTGGGCGTACCGGATATACCGGTGAAGANGGCGTTGAAGTTATGTTGCCCGAAGCTGAGGGCATCGAGCTGTGGCGTAAGCTGCGCGAAGCGGGTGTGGCACCCGCAGGGTTAGGGGCCAGAGATACCCTAAGGCTAGAAGCAGGCTTAAATCTATATGGTCAAGATCTGGACGAAGCCACATCGCCGTTGGCNAGCAATATCGGTTGGACCATCGCCTGGGANCCTGCGGAGCGAGATTTTATCGGGCGCGATGCGCTAGANCAGCAGCGNCAAACCAACGAGCAAAAGCTAACGGGCCTGATAATGCGNGATAAAGGGATCCTGCGGCATGGCCAAGTTGTGCATACAAATGCAGGCGAAGGTGTGATTACCAGCGGGACATACTCGCCCACCTTGGAGTACAGTATCGCGCTCGCACGAGTGCCTAAAAAGGCGGTCGGTGAATGCGAAGTAGACATCCGCGGTAAGCGCAAAACGGCAACGCTGTGTAAGCCACCGTTTGTGCGTAACGGTAAGGTAATGCACAGCTAATGTTGTGTGCGGTTTGTAGTGTTAATTGATTAGTCAGAGACAAGACGATGAGCGAAATACCCAGCGATTTAAAGTACGCAGCGACCCACGAATGGGCGCGTTTAGAGGAAGATGGCACGGTCACCGTGGGCATCAGTGATCATGCCCAGGACGCGCTCGGTGACGTGGTATACGTGGAGTTGCCAGAAATCGATCAAGTGATCACGGCAGGCGATGAGGCTGGTGTGGTGGAGTCGGTCAAAGCGGCTTCGGATGTATATGCGCCCATCAGCGGTACCGTCTGTGCGGTCAATGAGGTGCTGGAAGACGCGCCAGAGACCGTGAACTCGGACGCTTATGCAGACGGCTGGTTCTTTAAAATGCAGCCGGCAGATGTGGGCGAGCTAGAAGAGTTGTTGGATGCTGAAGCCTACAGTGAGGTTTGTGAGGCTGAGGAGCACTAGCCCCGCTGTGCTTTTGATGCCCGCACATCCCGTGGTGCCGATGCTGTACCAGTTTTAGGAGAAACCATGCCCTTTATCCCTCATACCGAAGCCGATGTTGCAGAAATGCTGGCCGAGATTGGCGTTGCCGATATCGATGCGCTGTTTGATGAAATTCCAGCAGATCTTGTTAGTGATCAGCTTAATTCGGTACCAGAAGGCCGCAGCGAACTGGANATGCTGCAGTTTATGGCCGCGCGGGCNGAACAAGANCAGGGCTATACCTGCTTTATCGGTGCCGGGAGTTATGACCACCATATCCCGGCAGCGGTATGGGANCTTACTGCCCGAGGCGAGTTCATGACCGCCTACACGCCATATCAAGCTGAAGCCAGTCAGGGCACATTGCAGCTGATTTACGAGTATCAGTCGATGATGAGCGCGTTGACGGCAATGGATGTATCCAATGCCTCTGTGTACGACGGTGCCAGTGGCTTGGCTGAAGCGGTGCTGATGGCCGTACGAGCAAATAAGAAAAACAAATCCGGGCGAGTATTGGTCGCACAAACAGTGCATCCGAATTACGTGCAAACGACNCGCAACATTGTCCATAACCAAAATGTTGAAATAGCCATGCTTCCGGTCAGCAGCGATGGGGTAATGGCTATTGATGGTCTGGATGCGGATGCTGTGCCGCCGGTTGCGGTAGTGATCCAGCAGCCAAACTTTTTTGGTCTTATCGAAGATGTGGATGCGCTGACCGATTGGGCGCATGCCCAAGGTGCACTGGTTATTGCGGTAGTAAATCCAATGACTCTTGCGGTGTTGAAGCCGCCAGGGAATTGGGGCGAGCAAGGAGCAGACATTGTCTGTGGCGATGGCCAGCCTTTTGGTGTGCCCATGGCATCTGGCGGCCCGTCCTTTGGATTCATATGCAGTCGCAGTGCATTGATGCGGCAGTTGCCGGGCCGAGTTATTGGTCGCACACAGGATCTCGAGGGTCGGATTGGCTATACCCTAACGTTGCAAGCCCGGGAGCAACACATTCGCCGCGGCAAGGCGACGTCGAATATATGCACCAACCAAGGCCTGTTGGTGACCGCAGGGACCATATACATGAGCTTGATGGGCTATCAGGGGATCCGCGAAACCGCTGTTGCAAGCCATCAAAAAGCCACTTGGCTGCGCGATGAGTTACTTAAATGTGCCGGCGTAGAGGCGATGTTCTCGGGGCCGACTTTCCATGAATTTGCGCTGCGGTTGCCGGTACCGGTCAAGGCGGTGATTGATGCGATGATCGAAGAGGGCATCTTGGCGGGTCTAAACCTGGCAGATTTTCCTATTGCAGGGGTCGACGGTACGCAAAATGGCCTCTTGGTTGCGGTTACCGAAAAACGTACTGACGCTGAATTGCAGCATTATGTCCAAGCGTTCACCCGCGCCCTAGCCACTGTGACGGAGGGTTAACCCATGAATCAGATGAACCCGTTAAATCAATTAAACCCCAAGGATCAGGGCCAGCAAGGTCGCACTATCTTTGAGTTAGGCAGCCAAGCACGTCGAGCCAGTGCCCAACGTGTTGATGGTGCGGACGAGCAATCGCTAAACGACTTGCCGCAACATTTACTGCGCACTGAACCGCCGCAACTGCCCGAGGTGTCGGAACTGCAGGCCGTTCGGCATTACACCAATTTGTCGCGGAAGAATTTTTCCATCGACACGCAGTTTTACCCTTTGGGCTCCTGCACCATGAAGTACAACCCCCGCGGGGCGCATAAAGCCGCAAGCTTACCGGGCTTTCTAGGTCGTCATCCGTTGGCGCCGGAGTCGGTGAGCCAGGGCCATCTCGCCTGCCTATACGACCTGCAAGAGATCCTGCGTGACGTCACTGGAATGAAGGGCGTATCTCTTGCCCCTATGGCAGGTGCTCAAGGGGAGTTTGCTGGCGTTGCAATGATTCGTGCCTATCACCAGGCCCGGGGCGATGATGCGCGCACCGAGATCATTGTGCCTAATGCTGCCCATGGCACGAACCCAGCTACTGCGGTTATGTGCGGGTACAAAGTGACAGAAGTGCCGGTGACCGCCGATGGCGACGTGGATTTAGCAGCGCTTAAGGCTTGTGTCGGGCCGCAGACAGCTGGGTTGATGATGACTAACCCGTCCACTTGCGGTGTCTTCGAGCGCCAGATCAAGGAGATCGCTGAAACCGTCCACGGTGTCGGGGGTCTGCTGTACTACGATGGCGCCAACTTGAACGCGATCTTAGGCAAGGTAAAACCCGGTGATATGGGTTTTGATGTATTGCATATGAACTTGCATAAAACCTTTGCCACTCCGCATGGCGGTGGCGGCCCGGGTGCAGGCCCGGTGGGTGTCAGCGAACGATTGCTGCCGCATTTGCCGCTGCCTGTTGTGGCTAAAGACACCGCTAATGACGGAGCACAGTATCGTTGGATGGGTGCTGATGATTTGCCCGGGAGTATTGGCACTCTGTCGGCGTTTGCCGGTAATGCTGGCATTCTTATTCGTGCGCTGGCCTACGCGCTGTTGCTGGGTCGTCAGGGTATGCATCGGGTTGGGCAGTATGCGACTCTCAATGCNAACTACATGGCTGCGCGATTTGCTAAAGCAGGCTTCCAATTGGCCTACCCAGAACGCCGCGCCACTCACGAATTTATTTTGACCTTTCAAAAAGAAGCGAAAGAGTTGGGTGTCAGTGCGATGGATCTGGCGAAGCGGTTACTCGACTACGGGGTGCATTCGCCGACCACGTACTTTCCTCTGTTGGTGCCAGAATGTTTCCTAATTGAACCGACAGAAACGGAAACCAAGGCTGAGTTAGATGGCTTCGTCGATGCGCTCATCAGAGTGCGTGAAGAGGCGGTTCGCGATGCTGAATTTGTTCAGCAAGCCCCGTATACCACCACGGTAAGACGCTTAGACGATGTCAAAGCCGCGCGCGACTTAGATTTGGCCTGGGGTGATGAGGCCGCTGCTGCTAAACGTTAAGCCGGTCTCTGTTCTGTGTTAGCTGAGTTGGTCTTGTAAAACATCCAGATCCGTCAGTGCNGGAGCACACTCCGAGCCATCAAAAATGAAGGCGCTGACACTATTTTGGACCGCAGTGCTGACCAAGCGTGGCAGAAAGCTAGGCAGTGGTCCGGTGCTGCTATAGGGGATCGCGTAAACACTGCGCCACGGGGCAAAGGTGCCTGCTAGTGCCGCACTCCAAGTTGCCATCTCAGCCTCTGGGCCACGTAGGATTACAGCCTGAGGCACCAGTAGCGCATCCTCTAACGCGGTTAATAAGCCACAATGCCCGGTAGGCAGATGCTCCATCACGGCCCGAGCCCAGCGCAGGGTATTAGCTGCCGCGTCAAGATAACGCTGCTCGCCGAATAGCAGACCCAGCCGGTGCAGTGTTAAAGCCAGTGTTGCGTTCCCCGGCGGCAGCGCCTCATCTAATGTCGGTTTTGGAGCATAAATGAGCGGCTCTTCGTCAGCTGCTGCAAAGCAGAAGCCACCGTTGTCGTTGTCATAAAATTTGCGCAGTGTTGCGTCAGCCAGTTCCCTNGCAAAGGTGNCGATGTCATCGTTCCAGCCGCATTGCAACAGACTCTCCAGCCCCGCCAGCACATTGGCGTAGTCATCAAGGCAAGCTGCATGGCCAAGACCGCTGGTATGCCAGGTGCCGCATAACTGTTCGTCGTCCCAGCAATGAGTGCGTATGAATTCTGCGCAGGAGCGGGCAAGGTCGATCCAGTCAGGCCGTTGGGCAAGACGGCCTGCATCCGCCAGACCTTTGATGGCCAGACCATTCCAAGCGGTAATGATTTTATGGTCGACAACCGGCCGAGGCTCGGACTCTAAGCGTGCCGCTGCCATTTTGCTTTTTGCTGAGGCNAGCAGTGCATCGGCCTCGTCTGCAGTCATGGAGAGTCGATCAACCACGGATCGATAGGAGTCATGGCGATGCAGNTTCCAGTAATTTTCCACGTTAGCGAGTTTGTCTAAGCCAAAGAGGGTTTCCACAAGCAGGTACTCGTCTTCGCTCAGCAGCTTTTTCAATTGTTCGCGACGCCACAGGTAATGCCGACCATTCTGNCCGCGGCTCTCGCCGTCCTCGCCTGCCATAAAGGCACCCTCGGGTGTCAGCAGGACCTGCTGCATCCAGTCAGCGATACCGCACATTGCACCGTCAAACAAATCGTCCTCGCCCAAGGTTAGCGCGGCTGCAAATACCGGCAGCATTTGGGCGTTGTCGTATAGCTTTTTCTCGAACGTAGGCACCATCCANTGTGCGTCATGGGCGTAGCTGAACAGCCCGCCACCGATATGATCGTGAATACCGCCGCGGGCGACCTTGGTCAGCGTGGTCATCACTGCATCTAAGGCCTCTCGGTCGTTATCGCCTCGCCGTCGGCTATAGGCCCAATGTCGCAGCAGTCGCTGTAAGCGTGTGGGCATGGGAAATTTAACGCTTTTACCGAAACCACCTTGGGTTGGATCGTGCTGCTGCAATAGTTGATCGCGACCATGCTCAATTAGGGCGAAGTCCTCTACCCCTGGATCTAGCACTGGCGGNGTTAATTGTTCCAGTGCCTGGCTCAGTTTCTGAGACTGCTCGTCCAGTTCTTCACGTTTGGTATTAAAGGTTTCGAGAATGCGTAGCAATAAATCTGCAAANCCGGGCGTTTGGTGTTGCGCTTGTTGCGGGAAATATGTGCCGCCAAAAAATGGCAGCTGACTGTCGGGTTCCAAAAATAGCGTCAAGGGCCAACCGCCGCTTTTGGGTGCAATAAGCTGCAGGGCACTTTGATATACCTTGTCCAGGTCCGGTCTTTCGTCCCGGTCAACCTTAATGTTGATAAAGTGCTCGTTCATTACCGCAGCGGTATTGGCGTTGAGAAACGATTCTCGCGCCATAGCTTCACAGCCTCGGCAGCCTTGGTAGCCGATGGTTAAAAGGATCGGTTTGTTACTGTTGCGCGCCTTGTCGAGGACGGCTTCGGTCCATTCATGCCATTCCACAAGGTCATTGGCGTGGTTGAGTAAATATTCGCTGGTGGCGTGGGCAAGCTCATTGGGCATGGTTGGATTTAAAGCGGTTAAAACAAAATTTTCGCACGTTTATGGGTGTTTAGTGCAGCTAATATTTAGCTACGGCGAGGTCACTAATATTGCAAGTGCGGTAACTAATTGAAACAACGTNGCATAGAACCGCGATGGTCGCTTATGCGAATATGCACGAGTGGCACGTCAGCAGGTTGGTGGCGACCACCTAATGGGAACAGGCAGAAGCGCATTAATGATTGATGAAAACGGATACCGCTCGAATGTCGGCATAGTGCTGGCTAATGCCGCAGGCCAAGTGCTTTGGGCCCGGCGAGTTGGTGGCCGGAATGCCTGGCAGTTTCCCCAAGGTGGTGTGAATCAAGGCGAAACCCCTGAACAGGCGTTGTATCGTGAACTGCATGAAGAAGTAGGTTTGCGCGCCGCCAGTGTGCGCTTGCTAGGCCAGACGGATGGGTGGTTGCATTACGACCTTCCTGAGCATATGCGCAGGAATAATTCGACACCGGGTTTCGTTGGTCAAAAACAAAAATGGTTTCTCTTGCAGTTCGTCGACGAGGACGNCGCAATTGCGGTAGACCATTCAGCCAAACCAGAATTCGACCAGTGGTGCTGGGTCAGTTACTACTATCCGATCTCACAAATCATCGACTTCAAACGTGAGGTCTACCGCCAAGCGCTGGTGGATCTGGCACCGCATCTGCCCGTGTTGACTAACCATGCTTAATACCCTGCGGCAGATTGTTCAGGCCTTTGCCCAAGAGGCAGACTTCGCGGCCTCGGTACGCCTGCTCGCCCAACAAGTGCGTGCAGCGCTGGGTACTGAGGTATGCAGTATTTATCTGCTCAATGACGCCCGCGACGGTTACCGTCTTGCGGCTACGGAAGGCTTGAACCAAGCGCAAATTGGCGAGGTGATACTGGCGCAAAATCAAGGCTTGGTAGGGCTGGTGGGCCGGCGTGCGGAGCCGCTAAATCTGGATGCCGCGCAGGACCATCCTAATTTTTTCTTCGTGCCNGAAATCGGTGAGGAACCGTTCAACGCCTTCCTCGGTGTGCCTATTATTCATCAGGGNCGGGTGCTCGGGGTGCTAGTGGTGCAGCAGCGTGATACCCGGCGCTTCGACGAAGGCGAAGAAGCCTTTATGGTCACATTGTCGGCCCAACTGGCCACCGTGGTGGCTCATGCACAAGCAGTCGGCGATAGCAGATTATTTAGTAGTGGGCGCGCAGTCGATGTAGAGGGTTACTTCCGGGGCTTAGCGGGGTCCCCGGGTATTGGTATTGGTACCAGCGTGGTACTGCATCCCATTGCCAACCTCGAGTCGGTGCCCGAGCGTCCGGCGAGCGACATCACCGTGGAACTATCGCTCCTCGAGCGAGCGGTGGAGGCGGTGCGCAACGATATCCGCGGCATAATTGAAGAATTCAAAAATAGCCTGCCCCAGGAAGAGCTGGCGCTTTTCGATGCGTACTTGCACATGTTGGACGACAACGCCCTGGCCGGCGACGTNCGCGAGCGGGTGCTNTTGGGGCAGTGGGCCCAAGGCGCGTTAAAGCAAGTTATCCGAGAGCATGTCGGGCGATTTGAATTAATGGACGACCCTTACCTAAAAGAGCGCGGCAGCGATGTAAAAGACCTCGGTGTGCGCATTCTTGGATATCTGCAACGCATCCGCGAGAAGAAAACCCAATTTCCAAGAGACACTATTTTAGTCGGCGAAGAAGTGACCCCCTCTATGCTGACCAGTATTCCAGCGGATCGCTTGTGCGGTGTCGTATCCGTGCAGGGATCTGGTAGCTCTCATGTGGCGATCTTGGCTCGCGCCATGGGCATCCCGGCGGTCATGGGTGCGGTAGACCTGCCGGGCTATGACCTAGAAGGTGTGCCATTGATCGTTGATGGTCACTANGGCGAGGTCTATACCAATCCAAGCAAAGAGCGACTGGCGGAAAACCGTACGCAAATTGCTGAGCAAAAACTCTTCGAAGAAGAATTAGAAGAACTCAAAGATCTGCCNTGCATCACTCAGGACGGCTGGCGGGTGCAGTTGTGGGTGAATATCGGGCTGAGTGGCGACATTACCCGTTCGTTAGATCGGGGTGCCGAAGGCATTGNGCTGTTTCGTACTGAAGTACCCTTTATGACCAAAGACCGCTTTCCCACCGAGGTCGAACAACGGGCGATNTATCGCGAGCATATGGAGGCCTTTGAGCCGCGGCCGGTGACCATGCGCAGTCTCGATATCGGTGGCGACAAGGCGTTGTCGTATTTTCCAATCAGCGAAGAAAATCCGTTTTTAGGCTGGCGCGGTATACGCGTCACCTTGGATCACCCGGAAATTTTTCTGATTCAGATTCGCGCCATGCTCAAAGCCAATGCAGGCCTGCTTGGCGAGTTGCGCATTATGCTGCCCATGATCTCCAGCCTTACCGAACTGCAAGCGGCCCAGCAGTTAGTGGCCCAAGCCTATGAAGAAGTGCTTGAAGAAGGGGTCCGGGTAAAACGGCCCCAGGTAGGGGTATTGATCGAAGTGCCCGCGGCAGTTTATCAGGCGCGCCTACTGGCAAAAGCTGCAGACTTTATTGCGGTGGGGTCTAATGACCTCACTCAGTACATGCTGGCGGTGGATCGTAATAACCCCAGAGTTGCCGCCCTCTACGAAGAAGTGCATCCGGCAGTGATCAGCGCCCTACGCGAAGTTGCAC
Source organism: Gammaproteobacteria bacterium (assembly GCA_002690405.1). GTDB lineage: Bacteria > Pseudomonadota > Gammaproteobacteria > Pseudomonadales > Azotimanducaceae > UBA4421. The sequence goes on along the minus strand of NZEI01000053.1, from coordinate 40,190 downwards.
GCGCCACCCATGCAGAGGAAAAACCGTTAGGTATCTGCGGCGAGTTGGCGGGCACACCAGTGGGTGCGGTGCTGCTAATGGCCATGGGCTATCACGTGCTGTCTATGAACGCGACCCATCTGCCGAAGGTGAAATGGGTGATTCGTAATATTAAGCGTCGGGATGCGCGCCGTATTCTGGCGCGAGTACTGAAAATGGACACGGCGGAAGAAGTTAGCCGCTATGTAAACCGACAATTAATGGATGCCGGTTTAGAGCGAGTGGTGCCGTCTAGGCAGGTGGGTTAGGTTGGCTAAAAGGCTAAACCACCTTCGACAGCCCGCCGTCCATATTGATTGCACATCCGGTGATATAAGACCCGCGCTCACTGGCAAGGAACAGGGCCAGATCGGCGCATTCCTCGGCACGGCCCATGCGGCCCATGGGTAAGCGTTCGCCGGCTTTGGCGATAAAGTCTTCTAATGAATCATTACTGCCGCTCGCGACGTGGCGGCGACGGATCTGGTCGCTCTCAAGGAATCCAATCAACAGTGCATTGACCAAGATATTGTCTGCAGCGCCCTCGGCACTAAGCACTTTCGTGAGCGCCATGCCTGCCGCCCGGGAGATGGAGGTAGGTGCGGTGTTGGCGTCGGGGGTTTTAGCGTAGACGTTTAATAAATTAATAACGCGCCCCCACTTTTGTTCCTGCATGGCGGGCCACACCAAGCGCGTGAGGCGTACCGCGGCCATCAGCTTCAGATCCAGATCGGCCTGCCATTCTGCGTCGGTGATTTGGGTAAACGGTTTTGCCGCGGACTGTCCGGCATTGTTCACCAGAATATCCACTNGGCCAAATCGTTCCACCACTGCCTTATGGGTGGCAATGACAGCGCTNGGGTCGGTGACATCACAGGGGAAATAAGCCACCTCACCTTCGCCGTNNTGNGCGGCGATCTCGGCGGCGGCTTCAACAAGAGGTTCCGGGCGCCGTGCCAGGATCGCAACATTCGCTCCGGCGCCATAAAAATGCTTGGCCATGGCCAGCCCAAGGCCGAGGCTGCCGCCGGTGATGAGTGCGGTCTTAGCGGTTAGTGAAGTATCCATTAGGCGCGCTCCTGCTGTTGGGTCTGGTGTTGTGGGAAGTCGAAGTCGATGCGTTCGCCCACTTGTCCNGCAGCGAGATAGGTTTGTTCAGAAAAATAGATATGGCCGTTTTCAAAGATTACGGCACTACTGGCGCGGGTGCCGTAGTCGTCGCCAACAATGAAACAGGGTGCGACGCGCCGTTCAAACTCGATGTCGCGTTGGCGATTAGGCAGGCGCTCGTCTGGCGGTGTGCTGCTGTCGGTCAGNTGCGCCAGCAGTTCGTCGACGCCGCAGTGATCTGCGGCGAGGTTGGCAATGGCGGTGGCGCCATCAACGCATTTTGGCCAAGCCGCACCTAATTCTGCGTTACTCAAGCCGTAGCTGCCCGGTTCTAATAACCTTGGTAGGGTGCTGTCGCCTCTAGCGATATTTGAGGCGTAGGCTAAGTGCTCGCCGTCGAACAACAGCAGGTTGAAGCCTGCGTATGCTGGACCGTCTATGGTGTTCGCGTAGGCGAGAGCGGATTGCTCTGAGGNTAAGAAGTCGTGTACCAAACTGCCTCGGGATTTTGGTTCGNCTGGATCGGTGTCTTGGGAAAAGTTCGTTAATGCGGCNAAACGACCGGTGCGTGTGCAGCCTAGCCAAGTACCACCGGCAACTAGATCCTTCCCGGCCAGTAGATCCGGGTATTCGGGCCAAAAATCTGCAGGCTGAGTTGCGCGTACATGAAACTCGTCGCGGTTAGCGGCAACAACAAGTGGTCGAGTTGTGCCCGGCCGGTAAGTTAGAAGGATCAAACACATAGATCGATATGGCCAAAACCGGCAGTGTAACAAGACTTTGGGTAATGTTTTGAGGCTTATCCCTGGGGGGTAAATCGACGCAAAAAACACCAGCCGCTAAGCGCTTTGAGGTATCCTGCANGGCAGTTCGATGTGCTTGAGTCGGTAAGCCATGCAATATCCGCAAATTGATCCGATTATTCTTTCCTTAGGNCCNGTGGCATTGCGCTGGTATGGGCTGATGTATTTGTTGGGCTTTGCTGCGGTGTGGTGGTTAGGTCATCGGCGNGCTACCACTCAGCAGCCNCACTGGACTCGCGACGAACTCTCAGACTTGGTNTTTTANGGAGCCTTGGGCGCAGTGCTTGGTGGCCGTATTGGCTATGTGCTGTTCTACAACGCGTCGGTACTTGCTAATGACCCACTTTATTTATTCCGCATCTGGGAAGGCGGCATGGCGTTTCATGGTGGTCTATTAGGTGTGCTGGTGGCGATGTTGCTGTTTGCGCGTAGAACCGGCCGCAGCTTTATTTCGATTACTGATTTCCTTGCGCCGTTATGNCCTATTGGTCTTGGCNTAGGTCGTATGGGCAACTTCATCAATATGGANCTGCCGGGGCGGGTCAGCGAATCTGGTGTGGGTATGATTTATCCCTGCGACGCTGTGATTGCCATAAGCCCAATTTGCGTGGGTGCTTGGGAGTCGGTGGTCCGGCATCCCTCTCCACTGTATCAGGCGTTTTTCGAAGGCGCGGTGCTGTTCACCCTGCTTTGGTTAGTGTCGCGCACNCCAAGACCAGCAGGTTTTGTTTCGGCGCTATTTCTATGCGGCTATGGGAGTTTCCGCCTGCTTACCGAATTTTTTCGCGAGCCCGATGCACATATNGGGTTTGTCCTTTTTGGTGGGGTCAGCATGGGTCAGTTGCTGTCGCTGCCATTGCTTATCGCTGGTATTCTGCTGGGCCTTTGGTCGCTGCAAAATGCTCGCGGGCAAGCGCGTTAAGCCCCCGGGTTTGCTNCCAGGCAGCATCCGATTAACAGTCACTAGAGTAAGTTAGCAAGGTTATGCAGCAGTATTTAGATCTTATGCGTCATGTGCGTGAGCACGGAACTTATAAAGATGATCGCACCGGTACCGGCACCTACAGTGTGTTCGGCCACCAAATGCGTTTTACATTGGCGGACGGATTCCCGCTGGTGACGACGAAAAAAATGTTCCTGAAAGGCATTATTCACGAGCTGCTGTGGTTTTTGTCGGGCTCAACGAACATTGGTTATCTAACAGATCACGATGTGCACATATGGGACGAGTGGGCCGACGAACATGGCGAACTCGGTCCGGTGTATGGTTCCCAGTGGCGCTCTTGGCCCGGTCCGGATGGGGCTACTATTGACCAGATCAGNAAGCTGCAGCAGGCGATTCGCAATAATCCGGACAGCCGTAGACATATCGTTAGCGCATGGAATGTGGCTGAGGTCGACAACATGGCGCTGCCGCCCTGTCACACGCTGTTCCAGTTTTATGTAGCTGATGGCAAGTTGTCCTGCCAGCTGTACCAGCGCAGTGCGGATATATTTCTCGGCGTGCCGTTCAACATTGCATCCTATGCACTGCTCACCATGATGTTGGCTCAGGTTTGTGAGCTTGAGGCCGGGGACTTCGTCCATACCTTGGGTGATGCCCACATATATTCNAACCACCTGGAACAGGCAGATCGCCAGTTACAGCGTGACCCACTGCCGTTGCCAACGATGAATATTAATCCTGCGGTCAAAGATATCTTCAGCTTTCAGTACGACGACTTCAGTCTTGAGGGCTACANTGCCCATCCGGGCATAAAAGCGCCGATTGCAGTTTAAGGATAGACGGTGCGNATCAGCTTAATATGGGCCATGGCCGAGAACGGTGTCATTGGCCGTGACAACAGATTGCCTTGGCGGCTGCCGGTAGACATGAAGCACTTTATGACCACCACCATGGGTAAGCCGGTAATCATGGGACGTAAGACCCTTGAATCGATGAAGTCGCCACTGCCCGGACGTACGAANATTGTGCTTACCCGGGATCCTCTGTGGCAGCGCGATGGTGTGCAGGTGGTGGGTGAATTATCAGAAGCATTAGATCTGGCCGAACAGCAGGGCCTGATTGACGGTGTTGATGAGACCATGATTATCGGTGGCGCAGAAATATATGCACTGGCTCTGCCCTTGGCAGAACGCCTNTACGTTACTCGGGTGCATGCCGAGCCTGCGGGGGATGTGTACTTTCCGCCCATTGATCTAGATGCATGGCGCCTGCTGTCCCAGCAACAACACCCTGCGGACGATCGCCATAGCGCGCCCTGCTCAATCGAGGTATATGAGCGCTAAAGTCGGGTTATGTGTTAACCCAATGTCTGGGCGAGACGTGCGACGTCTTGCGGCACGCGCAAGCAATATGACTCANGAGGCGAAGCGCGACATCGTGGCGCGGGTTGCTGCAGGCGCAGATGCGGTAGGAGCGACCGACCTCTATATTGCTCGCGAACCCTTTGCGATCGCGTCTAAGGCACTGGAATTCATGGATCTTAAGGCCCGGGTGCATATCGTCGAATACCCGATCACTAATACCGCCCAAGATACTGAAGTGATGATCCAGCGCTTCAAAGCTGAAGGCTGCGATACCGTAGTTTCCTTAGGTGGTGACGGTACCAATCGCGCCATCGTGCGTGCCTGCGCGGACCTCGACCTGATTCCTATTTCTACTGGAACCAATAATGTTTTTCCGATGCTCGTGGAGCCGACCATTGCAGGGATGGTCGCCGGACTCAATGCGCGCGGTGTCTTGGATGCCACCGATCTTGGCCTTAAGCAGTCCGCCAAAGTTCTGCATGTAGAAACACCACGCGCCACAGACATCGGGCTAATTGACGCGGTTCTGTTGGCTGATGACAAAGTAGGAAATTTGCTGCCCTTCGATGCTCAACGTCTGCGTCGCATGGTACTTACTCGGGCGGAGCCTAATGCCATTGGCATGTCGCCCATTGGCGGCTATGTAGACCCTGTCTATGCCGCCGATGATTATGGTTTGCAGGTGGATATGGGCGCGGGGGGCGACTTGGTTCAGGCTCCGCTGTCGCCGGGTTTGTTTCGCGCCATTCCGGTTCTTGGGACCCAGCGAGTGGCCTTAGATCAGCGCGTGGAATTTGCTGGGCCTGGCGTTATTGCGCTGGACGGAGATCGCGATCACGACTTAGCCTCAGGCGAGCACGCATGGGTTACTGTGCGGCGTGATGGCCCTCGGGTATTCGATACTAATGCCACCATGCGTTGGGCGGTCGCCGAAGGTATGATGTCGTCTGCCAAACTTAGGGCCGAATAGGCGACTGAAGCCGCACCGGTCCTTTGAGGCGTTCAAGGAAACCACTAAAAGAACTCACGTCATGATTGTAAAACCTCGCATCCGCGGCTTTATCTGTACAACAGCACATCCCACCGGCTGTGCCGCCCACGTGCAAGAACAAATTGACTATGTGGCAAGCCAAGCAGNTGGNAACGAAAAACCATTTAAAAATGTTCTGGTGTTGGGCTGTTCCGGNGGTTATGGCTTGGCTAGTCGGGTTGTTGCAGGTTTTGGCTATGGCGCCAATACCCTCGGCATCTCTTACGAAAAAGCACCAACCGAAAATAAAACCGCCTCGGCCGGCTGGTATAACAACTTAGCGTACGAACGGGCGGCCACCGAGGCCGGCATATACGCTCGTACCCTCGATGGCGACGCATTTTCTGATGAAATGCGCGAACGAGCCGCCGATGTGATNCGCCAGGATTTGGGTCAGATAGACCTAGTGATTTACAGCCTGGCCTCGCCGGTACGCCAACACCCACGCACTGGCGAGCTGCATCGTTCCAGTATCAAACCCCTAGGCGAGGTGCTGGACATTAAAACCGTGCACGTCGAAAAGGGCGAAGTCAGTGAAGTGTCACTGGAGCCAGCCACCGAGGAAGAAAGCGCTAATACTGTGGCGGTAATGGGCGGTGAAGACTGGGAATTTTGGATGCATATGCTNAAAGAGCAAGATTTGTTGGCGCCCAATGCTCAGACTGTCGCCTTTACCTACATCGGCAGTGAGTTGACCTGGCCCATCTATTGGGAAGGCACTCTGGGGTTAGCNAAAGCAGACCTAGATCGCGCCAGTCAGGCGATAAATGCCCAGTTGGCAGCCAGCGGCGGCAGTGCTCGTGTTGCGGTACTTAAAGCCATTGTTAGTCAGGCTAGTTCAGCTATTCCAGTGGTGCCGCTCTATGTGGCGCTATTGTTTAAAGTAATGAAAGAGCAGGGCCTGCATGAAGACTGCGTAAGTCATATTTATCGACTATTTAGCACCCAACTGGTGCCCGGTGCCGAACAGCGTTTGGATGATCAAGGCCGGATTCGGGTAGACGATCAAGAATTGTCCGAGCCGGTGCAGCAGGCGGTGCGCCAACGCTGGCCTGAGGTAACCACCGACAACCTCGAGCAATTGGGTGATCTTGCGGGCTTTCGCGAGGACTTTTTGCGCATTTTTGGTTTTGGGATTGCCGGCGTGGACTACGCAGCTGAGGTAGACCCGCAGCAGATCGCCTAGGCCGTTTGGCAACTAAATCGACGTTTTTGAACAAGGACAACAGCACATGGAAAAGGTGTTCCTGCAAGCCTGTCGCGGCGAACAGCCGGCGCATACGCCGATATGGCTGAATCGCCAAGCCGGGCGCTACATGCCCGAATATCACCAAGTGAAAGGCGACTTGCCGAGCTTGGATTTTTTTAAAAATCCAGAGAAAGCCGCCCAAGCGACGTTAGACGCGCAGCGTATTCTCGGGGTTGATGCCGCAATCATGTTCGCTGACCTGCTGCCTATTCTTGAGCCCATGGGATTGCACTTAGACTACCTGCCCGGCGAGGGGCCGGTTTTCAGTAACCCCATTCGTCATGAACAGGATGTTGCGGCGNTGCGGACCGCGCCAGCCATAGAAGCCACGCCCTATATTGCTGATACCGTGCGCTGCATTAATGCGGATTTGCCAAAGCACATCGCGTTAATTGGTTTTGCCGGAGCGCCTTTCACGCTGGCGTCTTATGCCATAGAAGGACGGGGCTCGCGCAACTATGTTGAAGTGAAAAAAATGATGCATAACCGCCCAGACTTATGGGCCCAGCTTATGGATAAGTTGGTACAGCAACTGGTCAGTTATCTGCAGCTGCAGATCAGTGCTGGGGTGGAGGCGGTGCAGTTGTTTGACACTTGGGTGGGCAACTTGTCGATTCAGGATTACACCACTTTTGTGCATCCGTATTTAGAGAAGATGCTGCAGCAGTTGGGCACTACGGTACCGGTAATTTATTTNGGTACTGGCAATTCGCATNTGCTGCCGAGCGTGTCCACCTTACCCTTCGACGTTTTAGCCTTTGATTGGCGTACCCCGCTGGTAGCAACGTGGGAGCAGCTTGGCTGTAAGGCGGTGCAGGGTAATTTGGATCCAATCATATTGTGCGCAGAGCAACGCGCAATCGGTCAGCAGGCAGGTCAGCTTTTGCACGACGTGGCAGGTCGCGGCGGTCATATCTTTAACTTAGGCCANGGCATCATTCCTGAGACGCCGGTGGATAACGTTAAGTTCCTAGTGGATTTTGTGCATCAGCACAGCGCCCGCTAAAGCGTTTCGACGCACCACCCGGGGGAATTATGAGACTGATAGCAAAGCTGGTAGGCAGTGTATTCGCGCTGCTGTTATTTGTCGTCTTGCTGCAAGGGGTGGCGTCGGAAACCGGTGAGGTCGTGGTACTGACTTCAGTGGATCAGTCGACTAGTGCTCCAACAACAACGCGCTTATGGGTGGTGGATTACGACGGCGCGATGTGGCTGCGCGGAGACGCCGCCTCGGGATGGACCCAGCGCGCCCTCGCGCAATCCACGCCAGTGGCCTTGGAGCGTGATGGCATCCGTTATGAGTTTGTTATTGCATCAGAGCCGGAGCGAGTAGCACTCGTGAATGAGTTGATGCGCGATAAGTACGGCTGGCGCGATCAGATCATCAGCATGATGGCGCCCAGAGAGGATTCGGTAGCACTGCGACTAACTCCGACAAGNTGAGCACATAGGCGNNGGCTGGATTACAGGGCGTAGTCTTTTGGTGGCGCATATTGCCGTGGCAACAAACCGCGGTCGTTGCGGTCTGGGATCAGCAGACCGGCCTTGGCCAGCGCGGCGAATAAAATAGGCTCAGCCTCCTTAGGCCAGCCGTCCTGGGCCTGCTGCCAGCANAAATCACAAACCGATAGCCGGTAGNCCGGCACNCTGTGGCGGTTTTCGCTCGGCGCATCGCATAGCCTGCAGTCTGCGGCTGGCTGCACTTCAGTCCAGATATTTATCGGTAACGGCGCCTTCACTGGCCGAGCTGACCTGTTGGGCGTATTTAGCCAACGTGCCTCGCTTGGCATACGGCTCTGGTGGTGACCACTGAGCCCTGCGCCNGGCCATTTCGTCGTCACTCACGGCNAAGGTCACAGTGCACTGCTCGGCATCGACAGTGATGGTGTCGCCGTCCTCTACTAGGGCGATGGGTCCGCCCAGATGTGCTTCAGGTGTTACATGGCCGATTACAAATCCATGGGAACCGCCGGAAAAACGACCGTCAGTTAACAGTGCAACGTGCTCTGATAGCCCACGGCCGTTAATCGCACTGGTTGGGCTGAGCATTTCACGCATGCCGGGGCCACCCTTCGGTCCTTCATAGCGCACGATGACCACATCACCTTTGTCCACGGTGCCGTCCATAATGGCTGCCATTGCAGCTTCCTCGCCGTGGAAGCAGCGCGCGGTGCCGGTAAAAGTCAGACCCTCATGGCCGGTGATTTTTGCCACGGCGCCTTCTGGTGCGAGGTTGCCGCGCAGTACCACTAGGTGACTGTCTTTCTTGATCGGGTTGCTGAGTGGGCGGATGATTTTTTGCGTGGCCGGATAGTCTGGTACCGTCGCTAAATTTTCCGCCAAGGTTTTGCCCGTCACTGTTAGGCAATCGCCGTGCATTAGGCCCTCTGCAAGCAAGGTCTTCATCAGTGGCTGGATACCGCCAATTTCGATGAGTTCGCTCATAGCGTACTGGCCTGCCGGGCGCATATCTGCCAACACCGGTACGCGCTTACCAACGCGACTGAAATCATCCAGGGTCAGTGGGATTTGCGCGGCATGGGCGATGGCTAACAGGTGCAGTACTGCGTTCGTAGAACCCTCTAATGCGATGGTAATGGTGATCGCATTCTCAAATGCTTCCCGACAGAGGATGTCGCTGGGCTTGATGCCTAATTTTATCAGGTTACGTACGGCTGCCCCGGCGTTGTAACTGTCCTGGCGTTTAGCTTCGCTGACTGCATTTTGCGCAGAGCTATTGGGTAGGGACAGTCCTAAGGCCTCCATCGACGAGGCCATGGTGTTGGCGGTATACATGCCGCCGCACGATCCGGGTCCTGGTATCGCGGTAGCTTCTACTTCCTGTAGCTCGATGTCTGAGACCGTGCCAGCAGCGTGTCCGCCCACAGCCTCGAATACCGATACGATATCTCGGCGTTGCTCGCCGGGTAAAATGGTGCCGCCGTAGACGAAAACACTGGGGCGATTCATGCGTGCGATTGCAATGCCGCAGGCGGGCATATTTTTGTCGCAGCCACCGATGGCGACAAAGCCGTCGAAGCCCTGAGCCCCAACCACGGTTTCGATGGAGTCTGCAATCACTTCACGGGATACCAGAGAATAACGCATACCCGGTGTGCCCATGGATATGCCGTCTGAAACCGTAATGGTGTTAAACAATACTGACTTTGCACCGGCTTCGTCGGCACCCATGGCGGCAGCCTCTGCCAGCTCGTTAATGTGCATATTGCACGGGGTCACCATGCTCCAGGTCGACGCGATGCCAATTTGCGGTTTGCTAAAGTCTTCTTTCTTAAAGCCAGTTGGGTACAGCATAGCGCGGCTCGGCGCTTGCTCTACGCCATCGACAACCTGACTACTATAGGGCCGTTCGTTCGCCATGAGGTATTCCTACTAAAGTTAAAGGGGCTTTTGCAGCACGGCCGAACCGCGCTGCCAGTTGTACAAAGATTGTTTGCTGCTGGGCAGCGATTCTACGTCCGCTGGCGTGAAGCCATGACTAACAAACCACTCCTGAGTCTGGGTTGTCAGTACAAATAAACTTGTCGCGCCTTGGGCGGACGCTGCTCGCTCTGCAGCCTCTAACAACGCGCTGCCAATGCCCATATCACTGTATTGATGACGGTAATTTTCATGTACCGCAACACAGGCCAGCTCAGCAGTATCAGCAAAGGCATATACCGCGCAGCAGCCCACCACAACACCGTCCAGTTCGGCGATAAAGAACTGCGCGATTTCCTGCTCCAGCTGGGCGCGGGAGCGCGGTACCAATACGCCGTCCTCTTCTAGGGGGCGAATGATTTCTACAATGTCCGCCACGTCCTCGAGCTGAGCCTGACGAATTAAGTCCTCGTCATGACGAGATACTTGAGTGCCAATGCCGTCGGCGGTAAACAATTCCTGCAGCAAGGCGCCGTCGTCAGCAAAAGCAACAAGATGACCGCGCTCTACGCCCTGAGTATTTGCGGCAATTAAGGCCTGGCAGCGTACCTTGGTATCAGGGTCTAAATCAGCACAAAGCCCGTTCAGTCGCTCTGGGGTAATGCGGCTGATGCGCTGTTGCCCAGCATCGGTGATTTGACCAGGGTCGTTAAAAACAATCAGTTTGTCGGCTTCAAGCGCCACGGCTAGCTCCGCGGCCAATTCTTCGGCGGCGAGGTTGAAAGTTTGTCCGGAGGTGGAAAAACCAAGCGGCGAAAGTAAAACAATCGCTTGGGTATCCAATAGTTTTGCTATGGCGCCGACGTTAGCACTCCGCAAGCGGCCAGTGCATTGGTGATCGATGCCATCTACGATGCCTACTGGCTGGGCGGCGATAAAGTTGCCCGATACAATATTGACCTCAACGTTGTGCAGCGGCGTGTTCGGTAAGCCCGTAGAAAATAGGGACTCTAAGTTTGCCCGTAGCGATCCAAATATGCCGCTGATCTCCTGCATTTGAGTGGCCGAGGTGATGCGGCGACCGTGATGAAAGAGACTGTCGGCAAATGCCTCGTTAAGCTGGGGCCGTGCGCCGTGCACGATTACCAGACGCACTCCTAGTACGTTGAGTAGCGCCAAATCATGGACGATATTCACTAGGTTGCTGTGCATTAGCGCATCGCCTCCGAGGAATACCACAAAGGTCTTACCGCGGTGCGCGCTGATATAAGGCGTAGAACCGCGAAACCAACTTGTATAGCGTTCTAAACTGTCCAAACCAAATCTTCCAAATTACTTGGGTGCTGTTGCGGCGCGTATTCTACGCTCAATACGAACCGTGCTGTTGGGTTGAATTCAGATGTGTTCATGCGCTACGCCTGACAATACCGGCTTATGACCTGCTGCAGGGTATCGATAGCGGGTTGAATATGCGCGTGTTCGAGATATTCGTTGGGCTGATGCGCCTGATCGATGCTGCCCGGCCCCCATACGGCGGTTTGCATGCCAAGGGTCTGTAAAAAGTGTGCTTCGGTGCCAAATGCTACGGTACCCGGTGCATGACCAGACAGCTCGGATAGCGTGACTAAGAGATCGCTATCCGCGGATGATTCAAATGGCGGTACCGGCGGATATGCCGTACGCACAGTGAGGTGCGTTTTAGAACCAGCGGCGGCCTCTTGGCAGCGCTGTTCAAGCTGTCGGTGCACGGCATCCGAATCCATCCCGGGCAGCAGACGCAGATCAATCTGTAATTCAGCATGGCCACAGATGCGGTTGGGATTATCACCCGCGCGCATACAGCCGAGGTTCAGAGTGGGCACATGTACGGTAAAGCCGGGGTGTTGGTGTTGTTGGGCAAGTTCCTCACGGAAGCTGATTAGCGCGCCCATCACAGAATGCATAGTATCCAAAGCGTTGTTGCCCAGACTCGGATCCGAGGAGTGTCCTGCCGCGCCGTGTACGGTTACGCTCATCATGCTAACGCCTTTATGGGCGTAAATTGGCTGCAAGCCAGTTGGTTCGCCGATGATTGCGTAATCGGCTTTCGGCCGACCGCTCTCCACTAAGTAGCGTGCACCTGCCATAGACGATTCTTCGTCGGAGGTTGCAACGATGGTTAGCGGCGATGAAAGGGCTTTGTCTGCGAATGCTGCGGCAGCCTGCAATGCCACAGGGAAAAAACCTTTCATGTCACAGCTGCCAAGGCCATAGAAGCGCTGATCCGTATCCTTCAGCTGAAACGGGTCGGACTGCCACAGGGCCTCATCGACTGGCACTGTATCGGTGTGTCCCGCCAGCACCAAACCGCCAGGGTGGGGCTTACCATTCGCTCCAAGTGTGGCAATTAAATTGGCTTTATCTGGCCGGTCAGGCAGCGGCATAAGCTCGGTGGCAAAGCCCAAATCGTCGAGCCAGTTGGCCAGATGTTCGACCACGCGCAGATTACTGCGATCAATTTCCGCAGTAGTTGAACTGATGGACGGCTCTGCCACCAGTTGATTAAGCATGTCAGCGAACTTAGGTAACACTTAAGACCCCAGGCATAATGGCGCGTTGTAGCAGCGGCGCATTGTAATCCCAAGGTTGAGCAGACGCACCTGGCCGTTAGTAGACTGGCGGTTCGCCGTCAGGGCGCGTCTTGAAGCGCCGGTGCACCCAAAGATACTGGGCGGGGTGCGATCGAATGTGGGTTTCCAAAAGTTGGTTGATTCGGCTCGCGTCGGCAACATCATCACCGCTTGGAAAGTCGGCAAGCACGGGGTCGTAAGTTAGCGTCCAATGGGCGCGATGGGGATCGCGAAATACGTTCAGCATAAGCACTTTTGCCCCGGTCGCTTTGGCCAGTCGTGAGGTTGCTCGAATGGTCGCTGCTGGCTGGCCAAAAAACGGCGCGAATACTGAGTGCTTGCGGCCATAGTCTTGGTCCGGTGCGTACCATAATGCGCGCCCCGATTTAAGCAGACTCAGGGTTTGGCGCATGTCGCTGCGTTCAACCACATGGTCAAAAAAGTGCCGGCGGCCGCGTACTTGTAACCATTCCCAAACCAAATTTTTATTGGCTCGATACATTACATCAATAGCCGCGTCACCGAGGGGCTGGCAAGTTATGTCGATACAGGTGTAGTGGCCGCCCAATAGCAACACGCCGGTACCGGCGGCTTGCGCCTCGCTCAGATGCTGTAGCCCGATCACGGTCGTGTGTTTGCGTAAGTCGCGTTTAGGGTTGAGCCATGGGATCGTGGCTTCTGTCAGGCCCATGCCGGTATGCAGGAGGTTTTCTTTGACCAACTGTGTGCGTTCTACGTCGCTGAGTTCAGGAAAACACAATTTAATATTGACCTCGGCGATGTGCCGTCGTGAACCGCCAAGCCGGTACACAATATGACCAAGACACCGGCCAAAGGCTAGAATCCAAGTCAAAGGCAGCCGTGCAACCAACCAGGCCATAGCCACAAGCGCCCAGCTGAGCCAGTACTTGGGCGCAAGCATGGTGGTCTGAAAGGAATTGGAGAGAGCCATTGTGACGATGATAGCGCCAGCGCCTAGTCGTTGCGATCCCTGTTAAACTGGCCGCTATGAAGAAGAGTGCAATGTGAACCGTTTGTTGACCCCAAATGTTGATGCGGTAGATCACCCCGACGGCCATGTATTAGTTGTGGGCGATATTGCGGTGATGCCGCCGACAGGTGCGGCGGTTATTCCCGCGGCGGCCGCTCAGATTGCATTGTTGTTAACATCTTTTGACCAGCATTGTTCGCTTATTGGCTTTGTTGGTGACGACACCGCTGGCGCAAAATTACAAGATCAGCTGCGCAACGCAGGCGTCAGTTTAGACGTCTTGCCTGTTACTGATTGGTCCAGCTATATCGTCGGTCCTGCGGTCGATCCGGAGCAACCCGAGCAACAGCGGGTATTACCCTTCAATGGCATGAGTGAATATCAAGCGCATCTGCAAAATCGGGTGGAGCGAGCGCTGCGTAACGCCCGAGCATTAGTGATCGTGGATCAGGGCTTTGGTTCGATGGGTGATCCGCGTGCGGTGGTTTTTGCAGCCCAGCAGATGAATGTCCCGAGTCTTGCACTGTGCGCGGCCAGCCAACGCCAGGGTTATGCAAAAGCCACCCGGGTGATCTCCGTAGGGCCGCAGATTGAAGCAGAGCTGTTGCGCCAACAGTTGGATCATCTGCAATCGATAGACGCCGATTCGAACTCTGGTGAATTTACTCGCTGATGGCTCCAGCAGGTACCAAGGTGACGCCGACGCTACGCATATACCGCGGCATATTACTGTTGGCGACGCCGTTCATACTCCTGCGGCTGTGGTGGCGCGGCCGCCGCGAGCCTGAATATCGTCAGCGCATCCGCGAGCGTTTTGGTTTTGTGCAGCTCCGCGACGGCCGTCCAATAATTTGGTTGCATGCGGTATCTGCTGGGGAAGTAATCGCCGCGGCACCATTGATCCGGCGCATTGCCAATCACTGCGCCCAGCATCAGGTATTGGTTACTACCATGACCCCTACCGGTGCTGAGCAGGTCAGGGGGCTTCTGGGCGATGCGGTCGTGCACAAATACGCCCCATATGACATGACCTTTGCGGTGCAGCGCTATTGGCAGCAGGTCCGTCCTGCAGTATTGGTTTTGATGGAAACAGAACTTTGGCCAAATCTCATTCATCAGGCAGCGACGGAATCAGTGCCTATTTGTCTCATTAACGCACGCTTGTCGGAACGCTCGGCACGGGGATATCGGCGTTTGGCAACGCTCAGCAGGCCCATGTTAGCGCAGCTGACGCACATCAGCTGTCAGTATCCCGCTCATGCAGAGCGCTTTCGCGATCTCGGCGTCGATCCTCAGCGCCTGAGTATTGCGGGCAACTTAAAGTTCGACCGCGCGATCCCAGAGGACCTAACTGCGCGGCGCGATGATTTAATGGCCCAATGTCGGTTGGAAGGGCAGGCGGTTTGGCTGGCGGCATCTACTCACAGCGGTGAAGAAGCGCAGATACTGCAGTGCTATAAGCATTTGCGCTCGCGCTTTCCGCAGCTGCAGCTGATTTTGGCGCCCCGGCACCCTCACCGGGCTGAGGAATTAGTGCAGCTGAGCCAAGCCGCAGGGTTTCAACCCAGACGGCTATCATCGCTCACCCAGTCACCATTGGATGCCCCGGCGGGGATAGTAATTGTCGATCAAATGGGTGTGTTACTGCCCTTATATGACTTGGCCGACGTAGCATTTGTTGGTGGCAGCTTGATTCCCTTCGGCGGCCAGAACCCTATCGAACCGGCATTAATGCGTACCCCCGTAGTCAGCGGTGTGCACTGTTTCAACTTCACCGAGATCGTAGAAAAGTTGGTGAGTGCCGGTGCGATGTTCCAAGTCAGTTCAGTTGCCGGGCTTGCTGAAACGACTGCGGAATTACTCGGTGATGCCGAACTGCGCTCACGCGCAGGTGCGGCGGGCTATACCGAAGCCATGGCTAATAAGGGTGCCAGTGAACGGGTTGCTGAGAGGTTAATTCAATTGATCGGCGACACTGCGCAGTGAGACGACGCGTTGGACCTGATTATTCGGGTCCATGAATGAGTTGAGTTCGTTTAAATCTTCCACGTTGAGCGTGCCCACGACCTGTTTCAGGCGCATTAGATTCAGCACGTAGTTATAGCGGGAATCTGCGTAATCAAATTGTGACGAATACAGGCGCTGTTGCGCCTGCAGTACGTCGACGATGTTACGGGTACCCACTTCATAGCCGGTTTGTGTGGCTTCAAGTGCAGACTGTGCAGAGCGAATGGCTTTAAGTCTTGCGCGCACGCGGATGACATCAGTGGTAACAGATTTATATAAATTGCGCGTGTCGCGGGTGACATTAAGCTGTTGGCTCAGCAACAGTTCCTGAGCGCGCTCAGCGTTGGCGTTGGCTTGGCGCACTCGCGATCGTGTTAAACCGCCGGTATATAACGGCACTGTCAGTTGCAGGCCGTAAATAGTTTGTTCGGTGGTGTCGGTGCCGAAAAAGTTTTGTCCGCCGGTAACGTTCTGCGCTTGGGTAACGGTAGCGTCCACGGTCGGCAGGTGCCCGGATTGTTTGGCGCGAATATCTCGGCGCGCGGCAGTCAGCTGGGCGCTGGCTGAATTGATCCCGTAATTTGTCGACATGGCAGCGGTGACCCAGGTTTCTTCATCAAATGGGTCTGGATTAACGATGGGTAGGGCGTCGGACAGACGATTCAGTGCGTCGTAGGATTGACCGGTTAGCGTACTTAAGGTTTCAAAGGTAATGGCGTAGTCGCCTTCGGCTTGAATACCCCGCACCACCGCATTGTCGTAGGCGGCCTGAGACTCCAGTACGTCAGTGATGGCCACCAATCCAACATCGAATCGTTGCTGTACTTGCTCTAACTGGCGTTTTACCGCGGTGATTTCAGCGTTAGTGGTATCCAATCGGTCCTGAGCACGCAGGATATTGAGATAGGCCTGTACCACCCGCACGATCAGATCTTGTTCTTGAGCTGCAAGGTCATACTCTGCGGCTTTAACGCTGGCACTAGCGCTGCCGACAGTGAACCAACTGGAAACGTTGACTAAGGGCTGACGTAGTTGGGCGTTCCAACCGTGGTCGTTAAAGGTTTGGCCTTGATAGCTTTGGCCGAACGTGGGACTGGCGGGATTGTTGTCCACGGCGCCCGGAAATTCACGCACGTTCTTACTGGTGCTGACGCTTCCGCCCACGTTTGGCAGCAGCGCGGAGCGTGCCTGCGGCAACTGCTCTTTGGCTGCAGCATAGGCTGCCTTGGCGGCTCCGATGACTGGGTCTTGTTCCGCAGCGGTTTGGTAGACACCCAGCACATCCACAGCATATACGGCGGTGCTGCTGAACAAACTGGCACACAGAATTGTAGCCGTAGTCAGAGATCTACTGAGTTGTGGAGCTATGCGCATAATTCATTCCTAACCGTAATCGAAGCGTATGCTGCTGAGTGCCGCGGGGCGAAGTGTACCCACCTTAGCGGCCAAAGTGCACATTTGTTACTTTTCTTAACACTTTTTCGCTGTAGAGCGCAGGTTACGCCTTTAAATGTGAAAATTTCCTGCTTTTTATGACACAAAGGTCGCATTGGGGTGTGGTTTCATCGTGACCTTGGGCGTCAGCCTCGTTATATTCGTGCGTCGCGTATTTTGAGCGCGTGTAATTCTCATATTATTACAAGGGATGCGGGATCATCGATAAGCGACCGGAAACCACTGAAGATATTCTTAGTCGTTCCACGGCACTGGCGGACGGCTTTGCTTCGGGCGGCTTTGCGAATAAGGCATTTTCGTCGCGCTACCGACGGCAATATACGATCGATTTGGTCGCGCACATGGCCGAGTGTGACCTTAACTACGAGCGCTTGATGCGCTTATTCCCGAACGTGCTCAGTGAAGATAAACGCTGTATATCCTTGCTTAGCGAGTCTCGAGAGGACAGTCAGCGTACCGTAGTTGAACTGCAGGTAATCGAGCGCAGTCGTTATACGACATTGATCCAATTAGTACAGCGACCACAACTCAGTTGGGGACGCAGTCCAAACATGCGTATTCGCATGTACCACGACGCGAAAAGTGCCGAGGTAGTCGAGTACCAGCATCAAAATCGCTTTCATGGCAGCTATGAAGTACCCAACCGGCGTATGCGCCAACGCGACGAGAAGGCGCAGCTCAATCAATTCTTAGGTGAGTATCTGCGTTACTGTTTGGCGGTCGGCGGCGCTGTGGATGTGCCGCTTGAATTGGGCGGCTAATATTCTTGGCTCGGCGAGTTCTGCACATTAGCGATTGCCACTTAGTGGCTCCTGGCGAGACCCTGCTGCAAACAGATACGGAAGCAACTCTCAGGGCCGTATTAAAGCAAGCCGCAGATGAGGCNATGCGCAGNGGCTGTGACGCCGTTATTGCNTCAGGAGATCTCGCACATACTCCCACAGTGTCGGTATACGAGCGTTTTCTAANCATCCTCAATGACTATTTCAGCGTGCCGATGTTAACTCTGCCTGGCAATCATGATGTATTACACGCCATGCAAGAGGCGGGGATGTCCATGAATCCCATCATTTGGGAAGACTGGCACCTGCAGGGGTTGGATAGTCACGAAGATGATCGCCCTAAGNCTCTCGTTACCGAATTGGACCGTCAGGCCGTAGCCCAAGGATTAGCGCAGGGTGCGGCGCGCTGGGTGCTGTTGGCAACCCATCACCCCTTAGTNGCCGTTGACTGCCCATGGTTGGATAAAGACCGCATTATCGGCCCGCTGGAGTTNATGAACTGGCTGCACGATGCCAGTGGCCAACGNTTGCGCGGTGCAGTTTTCGGCCACGCGCATCAAGAGGTTGCGGGTCGAGTAGGGGCATGGCCAGTATTTGGTGTGCCATCTACCTGCTTTCAATTCCAGCCCCGCAGCGTCAAGTTCNCAGTTGATGATAATGACCCTGGCTATCAGTGGTTAACCTTGGCAGTTGATGGAACAGTTAAAAGGGCGGTTAGCAGAGTGAGTTTGTGAAGCCCATCACCCTATTGGCTCGTCAAGGCGATATACTGTCGCCGCCCTTTCCTAGGGCAACACCTCTGCAGCATTGCTTAAGATAAAACGGCGCATAAAACTCTATGGCAGCAAAAGAATATTCGGCGAAATCGTTACAGGTACTTTCNGGTCTTGAACCCGTGCGGCGGCGACCGGGGATGTATACAGACACTGCTCGACCAAATCATCTGGTCCAGGAGGTAGTAGATAACAGTGTCGACGAAGCGATTGCCGGACACGCACGCGAGATAGAAGTTGCTNTAAACAAAGATGGCTCGGTAGAAGTCATCGACGATGGGCGTGGTATGCCGGTGGACAAACACCCGGAGCATAAGGTTTCGGGGGTGGAGTTAATTCTTACGCGCCTGCACGCAGGAGGTAAGTTCGACAACGAAAACTACAATTTCTCCGGCGGTTTGCACGGCGTCGGCGTATCTGTGGTCAATGCGTTATCGGACTGGCTCGAGGTAGAAATAAAGCGCGATGGCAATTTGTACCGTCAGCGCTATGAGCGCGGCGAACCGGTCACGACGCTAGAGGTGGTGGACTCTGTAGGTAAGCGTAATACCGGTACCCGGGTCCTATTTAAACCCGAAGCCGACTATTTTGACTCGCCCACCATCAGCGTCAGTAAGCTGCGTCATCTGCTGCGCGCCAAGGCAGTCTTATGCCCCGGTCTGCGGGTCAGCCTAGCCGTCGAAGCAGATGCTNCGCAAAACGAGAGCTGGTATTTCGCAGATGGTTTGCAGGAGTACTTAGAGCAAGCCTTGGGCGACGCTGAATGCATTCCTCTGACCACGGTAATGCACAGCGCAAGCGGTACTGGGGAGGCNGTCGACTATGCTCTGAAGTGGGTTGTGGATGGTCCGGCACCTCTGGCTGAATCCTACGTTAACCTTATTCCTACCCCCCAAGGCGGCACCCATGTGAATGGTCTGCGCTCTGGCCTGATCGATGCGCTCAAGGAATTCTGCGAATTTCGCGATTTGATTCCACGAGGGGTCAAGCTCACTGGTGATGATATCTGGGAGCAATGTAGTTATGTCCTNAGCGCCAAGCTTGCCGATCCNCAATTTGCGGGTCAGACCAAGGAACGTTTGTCGTCGCGTCAGGCGGCTGTNTTTGTNGCGGGTGCNGCAAAAGATGCTTTCAGCTTGTGGTTAAACGAACACGCCAGCGAAGGCGAGAGCATTGCCGAGCTGGCCATAANCAACGCGCAGCGGCGTATTCAGGCAGCTAAGAAAGTCGCGCGTAAGCGCGTGACTGCCGGTCCGGCATTGCCGGGCAAGTTGGCCGATTGTTCGGGACAAGACGCCCAAAGTGCTGAGCTGTTTTTGGTGGAGGGGGAATCAGCTGGCGGCAGTGCTAAACAAGCACGGGACCGCGAGTTCCAGGCCGTGCTGCCACTGCGCGGTAAAATCCTTAACACCTGGGAGGTGGATTCGGCCCAGGTGCTTGGNTCCCAAGAAGTTCATGACATCGCGCTGGCAATTGGTGTAGATCCAGGTTCAAGTGACTTAGCGAATTTGCGCTATCACAAAATCTGCATTTTGGCGGACGCAGACTCTGATGGTCTACATATCGCAACTTTGCTATGTGCNCTATTTGTAAAGCATTTCCGGTCTCTGGTTGCGGCGGGTCATGTATTTGTGGCGATGCCACCGCTATATCGAATTGACGTTGGCAAGGACGTCTACTACGCGCTTGATGACTCCGAGCGTAATGGAATTTTGGATCGTGTTGCGACAGAAAATAAGCGCGCCAACCCGTCGGTACAGCGGTTTAAGGGCCTAGGCGAGATGAATCCNATGCAGTTGCGCGAAACCACCATGGTGCCGGAGACACGGCGNCTTGTGCAGTTAACCCTCGATGCGGGACGCAAGACTGATGAAACCATGGACATGCTGCTGGCGAAGAAACGTTCGTCCGAGCGTCGTACTTGGCTCGAGAAGAAAGGCGATCAGGCGTCTATTGCCTAGCCTTATCAGTTCGAAGCGCCCACCTTATCTAAACAGGTAGAAAAACATGGATGAAGAAGTCCAAGTGAGTGATCAAGAAACCATGCCGTTGTCGGTGTACACCGAGCGCGCATATTTGGATTACTCCATGTACGTTATTAACGACCGTGCGTTACCGCATATCGGTGANGGACTCAAACCCGTACAGCGGCGCATCATCTATGCCATGGGTGAGTTAGGTTTAAACAGTCAGGCCAAGTTCGTTAAGTCAGCGCGCACCGTTGGTGATGTGCTGGGTAAATTTCATCCACATGGCGACAGCGCCTGTTACGAAGCCATGGTGCTAATGGCGCAGCCCTTTTCTTTTCGTTATCCGTTAGTCGACGGCCAGGGCAACTGGGGCGCGCCAGACGACCCTAAATCTTTTGCTGCCATGCGCTATACCGAAGCGCGATTGTCGCGCTACGCCGACTTGCTGTTGGCAGAATCTCGTCAAGGCACTGTCGACTATGTGGCGAATTTTGACGGCACCGTTGACGAGCCCAAGCTGTTACCCGCCCAGGTGCCGTATTTGTTACTCAACGGCAGTACTGGNATTGCGGTGGGTATGGCGACTGACATTCCGCCGCACAACTTTAATGAAGTTTTGAGTGCGTGCATCCACATGCTCGACAATCCCAAAGCCAGCGTTGCGGATTTGCTGACCCATATAAAGGCGCCNGATTATCCGACCGCGGCACAAATCATTACGCCGGAATCAGAAATTCGAGAAATCTATGAAACCGGNCGCGGTAGCATTCGAGCTCGCGCGGTATATCACAAAGAAAATAGCGAAATAGTTATCACGGCGCTGCCGCATCAAACGTCGCCGGCTAAGGTCTTAGAGCAGATNGCCCAGCAAATGCAGGCACGTAAGCTGCCGATGCTGGTGGATTTGCGTGACGAATCGGATCACGAAAACCCCATGCGTTTGGTGTTAGTGCCGCGGTCTAATCGAGTAGATTACGAACGTCTGATGAGTCATTTGTTTGCTACCACCGATCTGCAGCGCAACTATCGGGTGAATTTGAACATCATCGGNTTAGATCAACGTCCGGCGGTTAAGAATCTCGCGCAAATAATAAAAGAGTGGCTGCGATATCGCTTAGATGTTGTCACTCGGCGGCTAAATTTCCGTCTCGATAAGATTAATGATCGGCTGCACATCCTCGATGGTTTGCTGATTGCTTATTTAAATTTGGATGAAGTGATCCGCATTATTCGTGAGGAAGAAAATCCCCGTCAGCAATTGATGCAGCGCTTTAAACTNTCTGAAATTCAGGCGAATGCGATTTTAGACCTGCGTTTGCGACAGTTGGCGAAACTGGAAGAAATTAAACTGCAAACAGAGAAAGACGAGTTGGCCAGTGAGAAGGCTGGTTTGGAAAAAACTCTGAGCTCGAAAGCGCGNNTGCAAACTCTCATGAAGAANGANTTGTTAGCGCTGGCCGCAGATTATGGCGATGAGCGCCGCTCACCGTTGGTCGCAGTGGACGAAGCACGGGCATTTAGCGANGAAGATTTGCTCACTAACGATCCAATTACGGTCGTGGTCTCAGACAAAGGCTGGGTGCGCGCGGCCAAAGGCCATGAGCTGGATCCGGCAGAGTTGGCCTATCGAAGTGGTGACCAATTCGCCCAAGCGGCGCGGGGCCGCACNAANGAAACACTGGTNTTCTTAGATTCCCACGGTCGAACTTATAACACTCCTGCNCACAGTTTGCCCTCTGCACGCGGTCAGGGCGAGCCGCTAACCGGACGCTTTAANCCAAAAGATGGCGCGCGCTTCGTCGGTGTTGCCATGGGCGGCAGCGCTACCAAGGTGTTGCTGGCGAGTAACGCAGGCTTTGGTTTCATTGGACCGCTGGCCGACATGGTCACCAAGAATAAAGCAGGCAAGGCCTGCTTAAGCGTCTCTGCAGGTGCTGAAGCGTTACCGCCAATTGTCATTCCTCCCGCCGTTTTGGAAGCTAATGACGGCTTGGTCGCCGCGGTAACGAATCAAGGGCGATTGTTGATTTTTAAGCTGGCAGACCTGCCAGAGCTGTCGCGCGGCAAAGGTAACAAGCTAATCAATATTCCTGGGGCGGCATTCAAGGCCGGCGAGGAAAGCATGCTAGCGGTGGCAGTTCTTGGTGAGGGTGACGAGCTTATTGTGCANGCGGGTCAGCGTCATCTGACGATGAAACGAAAAGACTANGATAACTACATTGGTGANCGGGCNCGTCGTGGTGGCAAGTTGCCCCGAGGGTTTCAAAAGGTCGATCGATTGACGGTTGGTTAAGCGCGATCCATGGTTGTCAGCCCCGATCAGCTAAAGCCTAAAATTACCTCAGCTTGTTCGGTGACCAGANGTGCNTCCCGTTCAGGCAGTGCAGTGACGCTATATAGGGTTTGGCCTTGGGCGACATCAGGTAGTATCGGGTGATCGAAGTGTTGTGCCCAGTTCTTCTCAATGTCGTTGAGGTTTGCGTAAACTTCATTACTCACGAGTGCGGTATTCTTCCGCGCCAGCGCGGCGAGTGTCAGATCCGCATCAATGTTGGCTAAGCCATCTATCTGGCCGGGATCTAGGGCGTGCATCTCGCTCGGATCACCAGGGCATACAGCAGTGCGTAAGTAACAACGAAATTGCCCAAGGGTTTCGTATTCCAGCAACAGTTCTTGTAACAGAAAGGTGGCATACAGGGCCTGCAGCCCGCTGACNGATGTTTGGTTTAGTACCAAGCAAGCGCCCTGACTGTTCAATGGCATAGCAAACCCNGGGTACACGGCGCACACCTCGCGGCCCATATTGACCGCNTCAGCGACAGCTTGCTCGCGTTCTGACTTTGATAATGCCAGTTGATTAATAAGGTTAATCATCAGACAGTAGCTTGGCGTAGCCCCGGAGTCCTCTTGTTGTACTGACACAATGGGCAGCGAGCGGTTGCCGCGCGCGCTCAGTTGCATTAACAACACCGTCAGCCAAGGCGCCGCTAGGACAGTAGCAAGGCTCGCTAACCAACGTATCCATGGTTTCGGTGGTTGAAACGCTTGGGTATTGAGATGCAGGCTGACGTAGCCGGTAATCGTATCGTCAATGTTAGCGGTTGCGGTAAAGCGACGCGTGCCATTCTGGCTACCACTCATGGCGATGACATTATTGGCATTATCAAAAAATGTAACGCCGTCGACCTCATCGATGCTACTCACATGGTTAGCAATAACGGCGAGATTGATGCGCTGGTTGTCGAGTAGGTCGCCAGCGGTAGTTTTCGCCAGGGTATTCGCCATGGTTGAACCAAAACGTTCTACTTCAGGTTGTTCGGACCCGCCAGTGAACCAAATAGCCGCGAGGGCAATCGCNCACACGGCGCTGGCCGTGGTGGCGGCTGGCAAAGTAGCTTTGGTTGACCTGAAGCGTTTCCACCAAGGCATGAATGGTAATCCTCGCTGAGACAAATAACCCTAGCACATTGCGCCGCTAGTGGTGTCTAGAGTTCCTAATTTATGCCAACCAAAGCGCCCCTTAGGTTGCTAGAACCGCTACACTGAGGCGCTTTGGTTGCAGGGTGTGGAGTACTTTAATTGTCGGACGATATCATTCTCATAAGCGTATCGGGTCGTGATCAGCCGGGCATGATGTCGCGCCTGATGGCGGCACTCCAGGATGTCGGAGCGGATATTTTAGACATCGGCCAGGCGGTGATTCATAACGAATTAGCGCTTGCCGTGCTTGCTCGAGTCGCCGCGATAGCGGATTCCCGTTCGCGTATCGAAAGCGCATGTGCGTCCGAAGATGTGGTGGTGCGGATCACGCCGGTGCAATCATCTGATCAGGTGATGTGGTCGGAATTAGCCGACGCGAACCGCCTAATTGTTACGGTCATGGCGTTGCACGACGGCGTTGATGCGATGCATGCGGTCAGCGAANTGACCTACCAATATGGTTTAAATATTGATTTTGTGCGCCGTCTGACCAAGGCAGCTCCGGATATCGCCGGTGCAGTNGTGCCGCGGCTATGTGTCGAGATGCGCGTAAGTGGTGCCCGGGCATCCGCAGATGATCGTCAATCNCTGCAAAAAGACCTTACCCAAGCCGCAGAGCGACTTGGGTTCGATTTCAGTGTCCAGGCTGATACGGTATTTCGCCGCAACCGTCGTCTGGTGGTGTTGGATATGGATTCCACGTTGATCGCCGAAGAGGTGATGGACGAGTTAGCGAAACGCCATGGGTTTGGGGAACAAGTCGTGGCGATCACNGAGGCCGCAATGGCTGGAGCAATAGACTTTAAAGAGAGCTTCCGGCAGCGCGCGCGCTTATTGCGCGGTATGCCCAGAGAGTTTCTGCAGGAAGTTGCTGAATCAGTAAAGCTAAACGATGGAGCGCATCGATTGATCAAGGCGTTAAAGCACTTTGGCTATCGTACCGCTGTCATTTCCGGCGGCTTTCAATACGTAGGCGAATATTTAGCTCAGGACTTGGGCATTGATTATATCTATGCCAATACGCTCGAAATTGTCGACGGTAAGATGACCGGTGAAGTTGTGGGCGATATTGTTGATGCCGAGTCGAAAGCACGCATCCTCATGTCGATTGCCGAACGCGAAGGCATTACGTTAGAGCAAACTATTGCGGTTGGAGATGGCGCTAATGATCTGCCGATGTTGACTGCCGCTGGTTTGGGAATCGCCTACCACGCCAAAGCGGTAGTCAAAGAAAGTGCCCGACACTCGATCTCGAATTTTGGCTTGGACGCNATTTTGTANCTCATCGGATTCAGCGATAGCGATATCGAGCAGGCGCTCAGTCAGGGCAGCTAGGCGATTAATGTTTTTGACGCTTCACCAGGTAACTCTCTGACCAGCTTTGGCAAGAGATAGCCCGGCAAGCGNCGCTGCATTTGCGCATAAATTTCTCGGGCTTCATCGTCGGCAATAAAAAAATGCTCAGTACCGGCAACGTGGTCGGTTAGGTGTAAGTAGTAGGGTAATACGCCTTGGGTAAATAGCTTTTCTGACAACTGCACCAGCGTGGCGACGTCGTCGTTAATGTCGCGCAACAGCACAGACTGATTCAGCAGCGTCACCCCACCTTGCTTAAGGCAATCGAAGGCACGCGCTGTAGTGTCGTTTAATTCTTGTGGGTGATTACTGTGTACTACCACCACTATTTGACAGCGGCGGTTGNNCAGAGTGTCCATTAGCGTTTGGGTAAGCCGCTCGGGCAGTACAATAGGTATGCGGCTGTGGATGCGGATGCGCTGTATATGCGGTATCGACTCCACATTGCTGAGCAGCTGGGTTAGCTGGCTATCACTTAGCAGCAACGGATCACCGCCGGAGAGGATCAGTTCGCTAATGCTTGGATCAGCGGCAATAGCTGCCAGGGCATCCTGATGATTCTTCGGCCGATGTTCAGTGTAAGGAAACTCGCGGCGGAAACAGTANCGGCAGTTTATGGCACACCCTGGGGTGGTAATCAGCAACGCGCGGCCCTGATATTTTTGCAATAGGCTTGGGGCCTTAATGAAGCCNTGGCTGGGGTCGGTCTCTGCCAGCGGGTCGCGCTTAAAGCCAGCGCTGACCTGGTGTTCTTGCAAGGTTGGCAATACTTGCTTGAGTAAGGGGTCGTTGGCATTACCCCGGCGCATACGGGCGATAAAACTCGGTGGCGCCAAGAGCTGAAAATGCGCAGTTGTGTCTACAGGGTATGGTAGGTCTGTGTGAACGAGTTGCACTGCATCCAGTAGTGTTTGTGCGTCTCGGGCGGNAGCAGCTAATTCCCTAGTCCAAAGGCCGTCAGGCCAGGGGCCAACGTCCGAGCTAAGATGGGCAGGAATGCGATTCGGGGTTATCATGCGCGACTTTGATATCAACGAAGTGTGTTATGGCCAACTATTCTACCAACGAATTCAAATCCGGATTGAAACTCATGCTGGAGGGGGATCCCTGCACAATTCTAGAAAACGAATTTGTTAAACCAGGGAAGGGGCAGGCGTTTAATCGCGTTAAGTTTAGAAACCTCAAGAATGGCCGGGTTTGGGAGCGTACCTTCAAATCGGGTGAATCCTTGGAGGGTGCAGATGTCGTCGACAT
Source organism: Gammaproteobacteria bacterium (assembly GCA_002690405.1). Classification (GTDB taxonomy): domain Bacteria; phylum Pseudomonadota; class Gammaproteobacteria; order Pseudomonadales; family Azotimanducaceae; genus UBA4421. The sequence continues at coordinate 13,612 of NZEI01000053.1, read as the reverse complement.
CGATATGGAATATTTATACACCGACGGTGAGTTCTGGCATTTCATGCGCACCGACGGCAGTTATGAGCAAGTGGCGGCCGCGGAATCTGCGGTAGCCGACTGCAAAGATTGGCTCAAGGAACAAGACGTTTACCAAGTGACTTTGTGGAACGACGATCCGATTGCGGTGACTCCGCCAAATTTTGTTGAACTTGAAGTAACCGATACAGACCCCGGCTTAAAAGGCGATACCGCAAATGGCGGCACCAAGCCGGCGACATTGTCCACGGGGGCGACGATCAAAGGCGTACCGCTGTTTATTAACATTGGCGACATCTTAAAAGTTGATACGCGCACCGGGGAATATGTTTCTCGGGCGAAGGGCTAGGTACTAAAAATCCCTCGCCAAGGTGAGATATCGCGNTAATGAATCTTGCTGAGCGGCTGCGGCTCCGCGCGCAAGCTCTTGAGGCCATTCGGGGTTTTTTCGCCGCTCGGGATGTTGTGGAGGTTCAGACGCCTGTGCTGGCGCCCGCAACGGTTACCGACCCTGACGTAGAAAGCATAGCTGTGCCGGGCTATGGTTTTCTGCAAACCTCGCCGGAATATCAGATGAAGCGTTTGCTCAGTGCCGGCGCGCCCTCCATTTACCAGCTTGGACCCGTGTTCCGGCATGAAGAAAGAGGGCGCTTACACAACCCAGAGTTTACCATGCTGGAATGGTATCGATTGGGCTTTGACGACCAGCAGTTGATGCAGGAAGTTGCTGAATTGGTCGCCCTAGTCCTTGGGCCAGATGCCGTGCAAACCGTCACCTATCAGCAATTAGTGGGGGATGTATCGGGTCGAGGCGATGTTCAGCGTAGCGAGCTGGACTTACGTTTTGCCGAGGCTTGCGAGAAGTTGCAACCGGGTCGATTTTTTGTGGTGGACTATCCCGCCGATCAAGCCGCGCTGGCACGACTGCGCCCAGATAATCCGAGTGTTGCGGCGCGCTTTGAGTTGGTGATNGACGGCATTGAGATCGCTAACGGTTATTGGGAACTTTTGGATCCAACTGAGCATGAACGGCGATTTGCAGCAGATCGAGCTCGGCGTAAAGCGCTCGGGCGAACGGACGTTGAGCCGGACCAGCCATTTCTGACAGCGCTGCGTCGCGGCTTACCCAATTGTGCGGGCGTGGCTCTGGGTGTTGATCGTTTGCTGATGTTGGCGCAAAACGCCGATCGNCTNGATGAGGTATTGCAACGGCCAGAAANCTGACGGCTTTGCCGCCAGTCCATACCGTTCTANCGTAGGACTCAGTGGCCTNAGAGTAAGTCCCCCATAACTTCGCCCATACGCACTCGACTGCCCACTTTTAGTGTCTTCTTCAATTCCATCGCACCTTTTGGAAAACAACAAATAACGGTAGAACCCAGGAGAAAACGCCCAATTTCCGCACCACGGTCAAAGGCTAGGCTGTGTTCATTGGCTTGTATGGATTGATACGGCGACAAAGGCCCGGGCCAAACAGTTTCGATGGATGCGACAATTAAGGCACCGACTAAAATAACCAGCATCGGCCCGAAGCTGGTTTCGAATCGACANACCAGTCGCTCATTGCGTAAAAACAGCCCTTCAATATATTCCTCGGTCACTGCGTTGACCGAGAACAATGCGCCTGGATAGGCAATGGTTTCGGTGAGCGTGCCTGCATAGGGTAAGTGAATACGGTGGTAGTCGCTGGGTGCCAGATAGATCGTGCAGAAGTCGCCACCTTCAAAACCATGGCTCGCGTTTCCTGCTAGACCGCGCAAAGAATAGCGCTGGCCTTTGGCCTGAAATAATTGCTCGTCAGTTATCGCACCGAACTGGCTTATGCAGCCGTCTACAGGGCTGGCTAACTCATTAATTGCCTCAGGCATAGGTCGGGCGGTTGGATCTAAGCTACGGGTGAAAAAATCATTAAAGCTTGAATAGTCGCTGAATTTTTTGCGCTCCGCTTCGGCGAGAGAGATGTCATAAATGCGCGCAAATTGTTCGATAAAGGTCGCGCTTATACGCGGGTTNTCGCTCTGCGCGAGCTGCCCCACAACACGAGATAGCAGATGCTGGGGTAGCAGCTTCTGCAGACTGGCGAAATATTTGCTCATAGCTGTAATTATTCCGTTATTCGATGGGGAGATCTGGATCGTTACCCCACTCGGCCCAGGAGCCGTGGTAGGCACGAATGTCGATGCCGAGAAGTCGCCCGACTAAATAGGATAATCCGGATCTATGATGNGTTTGGCAGTGGGTGATCACTTGGGTGCTTTGATCGATTCCTAACTGTGCAAAGTCCTCGTGCAAATTCTCGCGTAAGCGCCAATGCCTGCTCGGATCTTTCAGTAACTCCCAATCCAGATTCACNGCCCCGGGAATATGNCCTGCNCGGGCAGAGCCGCTGCGCAGGCCCACATACTCGTCACGGGAGCGCACATCTAATATCACCTGGGTAGGCTCATTTATGGCGGCCAGCACATCAGCAACTTCGGCAATGGGCTGGGTATTCATCCCTAGTTGGATGGNTGGTTGGTTGGTGGCTGCGGCAAAGGCGCCAGAACTTAATGCGCCCCCGGCAGCGGCCCAAGCATGCAAGCCCCCGTTCAGGTAAGCCCAGTCAGCGTGACCAATGACATCCATTATCCACAATAATTTCCCGGCCCAGCCGCCGCCCTCATCGTCATAGGCAATAACCCGGCGCTCGGGGTGATAACCGATATTACTCAGGGTCTGTTGCAGTGCGGANAGATCTGGCAACTTGCCCACCGCAGGCGCCACGCCGCAGCATAGCTGGGCAGGTTCAACCAATACCGCACCCTCTATATGCGCTTGTGCGAAAACGGCCTGGGAGGTCACTTGAATAAGCAGGTCGTCGTTGCCCAGCGGCAGCTTCAGATCTTCAGGCTCGAGTAGCGTCGGGTTAGATAGTGGTGAGTGGCTGGCCATGATGCGTCTTTTCTTATAGGCAAAAACAATAACAGTTTCCTCGGCTGATGACGCGGGATATCTGCCTAGTTTATGCATGCNAGACCGCTGTTAATGGCCGTGGGTAATGCCGAGCAAGGTAAATGGACTCGCCACAACGAGCCTTGGCCTCAGTCAAATCGTCATCTATATTGGTCAGGCTTTGCTGCTTTGAGTGACTATGAACGCTGATTTGGTGTGGATCGACTTAGAAATGACCGGGCTAGATGTGGTTAAAGATCGCATCATTGAAATGGCTACGATCATTACGGACAGTGACCTCAACGTCATTGCCGAAGGTCCTGTGTTGGCAATTCAGCAGCCACAGTCGCTGCTCGATGGCATGGACGAGTGGAATCAAACCCACCACTCGGCATCGGGTTTGCTGGATCGAATCGCAGTAGAGGGGGTGTCCGAGCGCGAGGCCGAAGCTGTGTCCTTAGCATTCATTGAGCAATACATTGAGGCGAATCAAGCGCCGTTGTGTGGCAACAGTATCTGGCAGGACCGGCGTTTTTTGTCCCGCTACATGCCGANCTTAGAACGTTATCTGCACTACCGCATGATCGATGTAAGCAGTGTCAAGGAGCTGGCGAAACGCTGGCATCCCGAGGTGGCTGCAGGATTCAAAAAGAAAGGTGAGCATACGGCGTTGGCGGATATTCGAGAATCAATTGAAGAGCTTCGGTACTACCGAAACCATTTATTTAATTTGCCCCATTAGTTTTTCTATCGCCCAGTCGATGTGTTCATCCACCATAGCGTNAACTTGCCCCCGGCGTTTTTGTAGNGCGCCGATAGCTTCTGTCGTGGCAGGGCCATTGCCTAGCGCTATTGCCAAGTTACGCTGCCATTGGGCATAGCTGACACGGCGCATGGNAGAGCCTATGGTCAGGGCGTCGTGCTCTCTCTCGCTCAGCAGAAATAAATCAATTAGATCGCGGNTCTGTANGTTGTGCCGCGGCGCGAAGTCTGGCTCATTAGTGGTCGGTGCATCTCGATTCCACGGGCAAAACAATTGGCAGTCGTCACAGCCGTAGATTCGGTTGCCCATTTTATCGCGTAGCTCGGCATCAATAGACCCCTTGTGTTCAATGGTCAGATAAGAAATGCATCGTCGTGCGTCGAGTTTTTTCGGACCAACGATGGCTTGGGTGGGGCATACAGTGATGCACGCATTACATTTGCCGCAGGCCTCTTTGACTGGTTGATGACTCAATGCTAGCGGCGCATTGGTATAAATCTCACCGAGAAAAAACCAAGAACCAACCTCTTCATTTAACAGCAGGGTGTGTTTACCCATCCAACCGAGTCCTGCTTTGGCACCGAGTGCTTTTTCCAGCACCGGGGCAGAGTCAGTGAACGCCCGGTACTGATGTCCCGGTAATGCTTGATCGATTTTTAGTGCAAGGTTAGCAAGGCGTTTGCGCAGGATTTTGTGATAGTCACGACCGAGNGCGTAGCGAGAAATATAGGCCTTCGAAGAGCAGGCTAAGACNTCTAGGGGCTGAGTGTCCGGGGGCAAATAATTCATTCGAGCACTGATCACTCGGCAGGTTTCTAGCTCCAGTAGCTCTGGGTGCAGACGTTTTTCTAGGTTGCGGTGCAGATAGCCCATATCGCCGGCGAAACCCTTGGCTAACCATTCACGCACATAGGGGGCATGGTCGCTCAAGTCCACATCGGTTACGGCGATGGCATCGAATCCTAACTCTTGTGCCCAAGCGGTAAGTTGGGGTTGATCAGGGAGAGCGCTGGCTGATTGTTCGTTACTGATAGTGTGCTCCGACGACTACGCCCTAGGAGGGCATAACAGTATACTGTGTACTCGTCATGGTCAGTGGATTAGGGCCATCAAACCTGAGCTCATGCATAGCCGCAAATACCAACTTCATACCGCAGCGCAGATCCAAGAGATCGAGGCGCGAGCGATGCAGCCGATTCAACACCAGGGTATGGGCATAGATAGTTATACGCTGATGCAACGTGCGGGGCGTAGTGCTTTTGAACATATGTTGCAGCGCTGGCCTGATGCCAGAGCCATCTCAGTAGTCTGTGGCAAGGGTAATAATGCGGGTGATGGCTACATCGTGGCCCGCTTGGCTTATCAATTAGGTCTGCAGGTTCAACTCATTGCNGTTAACAGTCCCGAACTGTTGCAGGGCGACGCGCGAACAGCCTATGAGGACTTTGTAGCGGTAGGTGGTGCAACTGANCCTGCCGATCAACCGATAAAACACNATTTAGTAGTGGATGCCCTGTTGGGCACAGGCTTTCGGCCGCCGCTGCGAGATTCACATGCAGTGATCATTCAACGCATCAATGAAGCTGCGGACGCAGTACTGGCGCTGGATCTCCCCAGCGGTGTTGATCCAAANACTGGAGCGGTTGCCAGCGTACATGGTGCAGCNGTTGCGGTTCGTGCGTCCATGACTGTTACCTTTGTCGGTCGAAAAATCGGCTTGTTTACCGGAGCGGGCAAGGGTTTCGTTGGTGATTTACATNTAGCTGATCTAGGTATCACTGATCTTTCGAGCCGGGGAACGGATCAGCCGACATTGTTGACTTGGCAGCATCGGCGACTGCCTGCATTGCCACTAAATACCTACAAGCACCAACGAGGCAAAGTAGTCATCTTAGGTGGAGATCACGGTATGGGTGGCGCGGTGTTAATGGCTGCAGAGGCGGCACTGCGTTGTGGCGCAGGTTTGGTCAGCGTCGTCAGTCGACCAGAACATCGAAGCGCACTGCTCGCGCGCGTACCCGAGGCCATGTTTGTAGATGCAGAATCTGCCGCGTTGCCGGACGCACTCAATGCGGCCGACTTCATTGTCATCGGGCCTGGCTTAGGCAGAGCTTCATGGGGCGCAGGATTATTCGCGATGGTAGCGGCCACCGCGGCCGCCAAATTGATCGACGCAGACGGGTTGTATTGGCTCGCCCGGGCCGATGAAATGCCCGCAGGCGATCTATTCATAACTCCCCACAGCGGCGAGGCAGCAAAACTATTGCGTGTCGATGTACCCGCTGTCGAAGCCGATCGACTACAGTCTGCACTACAATTGGCGCGGAATTATGGATGCAATGTGGTGTTAAAGGGTCCAGGGTCAGTGGTAGTGACGGAAAGCGGTATACAGATTTGTGGCCACGGTGGCCCGGGGATGGCTACAGCTGGCATGGGCGATGTGTTAACGGGCATCTGTGCTGGTTTGATGGCGCCACTCTATGCGGGTGATAAAGGCNGCCAAGGTCGCGAACAATTTGCCCAAGCCATTGCACTGCANAGTGCCAGCGCGGATCTTGCAGCAGAGGCCCTTGGGCCACTTAGTGTTATGGCCACCGATGTAATATCCAGACTTCCGGCTTTGTTGTCGGGCAGGGCGCGCGTCGATGACTGAGGCGCTTGAACAAATTCTGGCAGATGAAGCAGCTACGGTAGCCTTCGGCCAAGAGCTGCTTAAGCTGATTCAGGAGCGCTGCGGGGATTCGGCGCTGGTAGCTCTTGAAGGCGATCTTGGCGCTGGTAAGACCACCTTAGTCAGAGGCATACTGCGAGCGTTAGGCTTTTCTGGAGCGGTAAAGAGTCCCACCTATACCCTGTTGGAGCCTTATAGCTTAGGCGATTTAGATTTGTATCATTTCGACTTATATCGCTTGGAATCCGCTGAAGAGCTTGAGTTCGTGGGCTTTGAAGAAATCCTTGATGGTCCGGGAATCAAATTATTTGAATGGCCCCAACGTGGAGCAGGTTGGCTACCAGCGCCCGATATTTTGGTGCGATTAGCGCTGCATCAACCTGCCGGGGCTGATCCTTCGGCCCCGTCTCAGCGTCAGGTACAGGTGCTAGTAGCCGATGCTTAAAGTTTTATCGGCAATNATCCTATATTCGCTGTCAGCCCAGCTGATTGCCGCGACAATACAGGGTGTGCGTGTTCATGAGTCGCCGGATGCAACGCGTATCGTTCTCGACACCTCTGCCGCAGTTAAATATAAGTACTTCACTTTAGATAAGCCTGAACGGGTCGTTATCGACTTAGCTAACGCGAAGCTTGCGCAAGGCTTAGATCTGGCCAAGGTCGCGACGGANCTTGTTCGTATCAAAAAAATCCGTGGTGCGCCTCGAGGAAAAGGCTTTCGTCTGGTGCTCGATGCGAAACAAAAGCTGCGGCCGAATGCATTTACCCTCAAGCCAATTTCGCCCTATGGCCACAGGTTAGTGATGGATCTGGCTGCACCCAAGCCGGTGCGCAAAAAGCCGGCCAAGCAAGAGCCGGAGGCGCGNCCNCAGAATAGAGATGTGGTAATTGCCATTGACGCCGGCCACGGTGGTGAGGACCCAGGGGCGTTGGGGCCGAAACGACAACAAGAAAAACACCTGGTTTTGCAAATCGCCAAGCGCACGGCGCAAGCCATAAATGCTAAGCCAGGATATCGAGCGGTGCTCACCCGCACCGGTGACTACTACATTGCTCACCGCAAGCGCACAGCGTTAGCCCGCGAAGCGCGCGCTGACCTGTTTGTGTCGATTCATGCGGACGCATTTACCAGTGCAGCGGCCAGTGGAGCATCTGTGTACACCCTGTCGGATCGCGGTGCCACCAGCGAAACCGCCAAGTGGCTGGCTGAGCGCGCTAACCANTCGGATCTTTTAGGTGGTGTTGGCGATGTCAGCTTAAGCGATAAAGACGACGTGCTCGCCCATGTGCTTTTGGACCTATCTATGGACGGTAACCGTTCCTACAGTATCGAGGTCGGCCAGTCAGTACTCAACCAAATGGGTAAGATGACAAAGTTACATAAAAAACAGGTCGAGCAAGCGGCGTTCATAGTGCTCAAGTCGCCTGATATGCCCTCGATTTTGGTGGAGACAGGGTTTATTTCTAATCCACAAGAGGCCCGGCGTCTGTCCCAAAGAGAACACCAAACAAAGCTGGCCAATGCCATTGCAAACGGAATTGATCAGTTTATGCGGGCGAATCCGCCGCCGGGTACGGCGATCGCGGCGCGGCGGCAGGAGTTACGTCACACCATTGCACGGGGTGATACGTTATCTGAAATAGCGGCGCGCTATGGGGTCACGGCCAACGCCTTGAAGCGGCGTAATGCTATTCGCGGTGATAAAATTCGCGTTGGACAAACCNTGTTTATTCCCGGAGATCCCTGATCTATGACTGAGGCCAGAGTTCAACGGTTAAGTGCCTTTGTCGCCGATCAAATCGCCGCNGGTGAAGTGGTGGAGCGGCCTGCTTCTATCGTTAAAGAATTAGTTGAGAACAGTCTGGATGCTCACGCGACCAATATTGAGGTCCGTAGCGTTGCCGGCGGTGTGGAATCCCTGTGGGTGCGTGACAATGGTAGCGGTATTCACAAAGANGATTTAGCGCTGGCTGTGGAGCGCCATGCCACCAGCAAAATCGCCCATGCCCAAGANTTGTTAGGTATCGGGAGTTTGGGCTTTAGAGGCGAAGCGTTGGCCAGTGTGGCTTCGGTTTCACGGTTTAAAATCAGTTCTGCGCAACCCCAAGTTGACGCGGGCTGGTATCTCGAAACCCATGGTGGAGCAGCCGTTGGCAGTGGTCCCGTTGCCCATAATCAAGGCACATCGGTAGAGGTATGGGATCTGTTTTTCAACACGCCGGCGCGGCGCAAATTTCTCAAAGCCGAGCGCACGGAAAACCAACAGATCGATCTGGTCATGCGCCGACTGAGCTTGGCGCATATGGATGTCGGGTTCTCCTTGGTGCAATTCAAGAGTGGCCAAAGTGCNGCCACAGCCACAGGCNCAGAATCCAAACGTCTGAACTTGATTGCCGGCGACTCCGAAGGTCGGCTCGCGCAGGTGCTGTCGCCAGGATTTGTCGAACAGTCGATATTTGTTGATGAAAGCGCTCAGGGTTACCGGTTATACGGATGGGTTGGGCTGCCTCAGCACAATCGTCGTTACATGGATCAGCAGTTCTTTTACGTNAATGGACGCAGNATCCGCGACAAACTCGTAGGTCATGCGATCCGCCAAGCCTACAGTGACGTTATGTTTCATGGCCGTCATGCGGTGTATGTATTGTTCCTNGAGTTGNCCCCTGATNTGGTGGACGTTAACGTGCATCCAACCAAACACGAAGTGCGATTTCGCGATGCGCGCCAGGTTCATGATTTTATCTTTGGATCACTGAATCGAGCGTTGCGGGCNATAAGGCCNGCGCGTCAAGAACCGACGCTGACNTACACTGAAGCCATCTCTAGGCCGCCTAATCAAGCTGCTCTGGGNCTGACCCAGCCGCAAAGTTTGCGCGACGANCTGCCTGGTGGTTTNGTCCAAGCAATACACCAGCAGNATAGTGTTACTGACGCGTCCGTCGAGTGGCATGCTCCAGAGGTGGCGGCTGAACATCCGTTGGGTTACGCGATAGCCCAATTACACGGCATTTATGTGATCGCGCAAAATGCCGAGGGCTTGGTCATTGTCGACATGCANGCGGCCCATGAACGCATCGTCTACGAGAAAATGAAAGCGCAGCTGGAAGCCGGTTCTGTAGCGCGCCAGCAACTGTTAGTGCCGCTTACTTTTGACGTTAGTGAAACCGATGCCCAGTGGGTGGAGGATCTGGCTGAGCACCTGCACCAAAGTGGGTTGGTCATCGAAAGGCTAGGTCCGTGCAGCGTTACCGTCAGAGAAGTTCCAGTATTGTTGGCTGATGCAGATCTGCAACAAATGGTAACCGACCTGCTGGCAGAATTAGCGGAGTTCGGNACTGCTGACGGGGTCAATCGGCATGGTCTAGATCTATTAGGCAATATCGCCTGTCGGGGTTCGGTGCGTGCCAACCGCCAACTGACAGTGCCGGAAATGAATGCGCTGTTGCGCGATATGGAGACAACAGAGAACGCCGGGTTGTGTAATCACGGNCGCCCAACCTANGTGCAGCGCAGNTTGGATGAGCTGGATCGCTTGTTTNTGCGAGGACAGTAGCAGTGGCNACTGTTGCATCTGTGGCTGTTGTGATCGGCCCCACAGCCGCCGGGAAAACAGCAGTTGCCATGGCGCTGCAGGACCAGTTAGGAGGTCCTGCAAAGGCACAGTTGATCAGTGCGGACTCTGCCCTGGTATATCGGGGTATGGACATTGGTACAGCAAAACCGACGGCCCAAGAGTTGGCGGCTTATCCTCATCGTCTGATTGATATCCGCGATCCCAGCGAGCCTTACTCCGCAGCAGATTTTGTCAATGATGCTGATGCTGCGATTGTGGCGGCTCTAGAGCAACAGCAGACGCCGATTATTGTTGGCGGCACCATGCTCTACGTGCAACGATTTATTAATGGCATTGCCGAGCTGCCCGGCGCGGATTCTGCCATGCGTCTGGAATTGCAGGAGCAGCTAGCGCAGTTGGGGGGCACTGCCATGCATGCTCAGTTGTCCGCGATAGACCCCGTGGCTGCAGCGAAGATTCATCCGAACAATCATCAGAGATTATTGCGCGCGCTGGAAGTTGTGCGTGCTACGGGACAGCCTATGTCTGCTCAGTGGCAGGCTGCCGAGGGCGCTACCGCAACCAGTCGGCTGCCAATAAAGCTGGTTACGGCAGCCGTTGTGCCGACCCAGCGACAAATTTTACATCAGCGCATTCACGAGCGTTTTGAAGCTATGCTGCAGGCCGGCTTTTTGGCGGAAGTCGAGAAGTTGATGCAACGTGGTGACCTGCATCCTGATTTGCCCGCCTTGCGCGCGGTGGGTTATCGCCAAGCCTGGCAATTTTTGCGCGGCGACTGTGCTCACGCCGAGTTTGTTGCGGCGGCGTTAGCGGCCACTCGCCAATTGGCGAAACGCCAACTTACATGGTTGCGTGGATGGTCGAATATCGANCTCCAATCTGCTGCGGCACCCGCGCAGATTGCGGCCCAACTGAAGCAGTTACTCTGAGGCGTTAGGCCGCGAAAAAAATTGTTGGCGACATGCTAAAATGTGGCGACTTTGCTTAGAATAACAATAATAATATGTCGCTAGGCTCCAGCAAATAATCTTCTTGGTGGGGCAGCGAGGAGGCCAAATGTCAAAGCGTGAAAATCTTCAAGACCCGTATCTGAATGCATTACGCAAAGAGCGTGTGCCGGTGTCGATTTTTTTGGTCAACGGTATCAAGTTGCAGGGGCAAATCGAGTCTTTTGACCAATTTGTTGTGCTGTTNCGCAACACCGTAAGCCAAATGGTATACAAGCACGCGATCTCAACGGTGGTGCCAGCGCATAACGTTAAGTTTGAAGTTGACGAAGCGCGCAGCTGAGCCGCCCTCTGATTAAAGATTCTATGCTTTATGTTATTTGACCGGCCGGAGGCAGGTCGGCGAACGCTATTGCTGCAAATCGAGTTGCGGCAAAAAGCTAATCCCGACGCCCAGGAATTGAGCGAGCTGGCGCGTTCAGCGCAATTGGTGGTGGCCGCAGTCATCACGGTTAAGCGGGATGCGCCTCACCCCCGATGGTTTGTTGGCAGCGGCAAGGTAGACGAGCTAGCGCAACTGCTGNGCATGCATAGCGCAGATATTGTGCTGGTGAACCATGATTTATCACCGGCCCAGCAACGTAATCTAGAACAAGCGCTAGATTGCCGTCTGATTACCCGCACAGAACTGATTCTGACGATATTTGCTGATCGGGCCCGCAGTCACGAAGGTCAGCTACAGGTTGAGCTCGCACAGTTAAAGCACGCTCAGACCCGTTTGGTTCGCGGATGGACTCACCTAGATCGACAAAAAGGTGGTATTGGCATGCGTGGGGCCGGGGAAAAACAGATTGAGCTCGATCAGCGTATGCTCAGTGAGCGAATTAAAGCCACCCAGGCCAAGATAGCTGAGGTCAGTAAGCGNCGTCAGCANAACCGCCGTGGACGTAACCGCCGCGGCACNCCCACCATAACCCTAGTCGGGTATACGAATGCAGGTAAGTCGACGCTGTTCAATAGTCTTACCGACGCCCAGGTGCTGGCCCAGGACATGTTGTTCGCCACCTTAGATCCGACCATGCGGAAAATTCAGGTGCCAGGCACTGGCGAGGTGGTGTTAGCAGACACGGTGGGGTTTGTCAGTTTGCTCCCGCATACNTTAGTAGAGGCATTCAAAGCGACCNTAGAAGAAGTCATACACTCTGATCTGTTGTTGCATGTGGTTGATGCGAGTGATCCGCTATGGCGTGAGCGGATGGAGCAGGTACAACAGGTGTTGGATGAGATTGGTGCTGCGGAACTGCGACAAATTGTAGTGTTGAANAAAGCCGATCTTTTGCAATCGGAGGCCCAGCAGATGCTTGCAGGGGCCGGCTGCTTAATTTCNGCGCAATCCCAGCAGGGCTTGGATGCCCTANTCGGGCAAATTGGTGATGTCTTGGGTGTGGTTGCTCCACACCAAGTGATATTGCCCGCNACCGATGGACGNAATCGAGCATGGTTGTATCGCTCTGGGGCGGTGCTAAANGAAACTTTGCGTGAGGATGGNTCAGTGCAATTGACCGTNCAGGCTGACCGGCAGTTACTGGGTCAAATCCAACAAAAACCCGGTCTGGTGTTAGACAATTCCTAATGACTACGTGGCTNTGCTGCTGACCTATTGAAGTTTTGCAANAATACCCCAAGAAAGANNNTGNCAGANAGGCTTCAAGCGCTACTNTACCGTCGCGAATTGNTNAGACGGGTAATACAGTTTGTTTACCTTNATGCATGCACACGGCTGCAAAACCCTTCTACAATAGCGTAATAGAAACTAACGCCTTACTAGCGGAGTAAAACCATGGCTTGGAACGAATCAGGCGGAGACGATAAAGACCCTTGGGGTAACCGTGGCAACCAAGGGCCACCAGATCTTGATGAGGCGATTCGCAAGTTGCAGTCGCAATTGTCAGGACTATTCGGTGGTAAGGGATCCTCTGGCGGCGGTGTTAAAGGGCCGTCTCAGGGCATGATCTGGCTGGGCTTGATTGCAGCGGCGGTGCTATACGGTTTTGCTGGAATTTATCAGGTGGATGAACAAGAACGCGGCGTCGTTTTTCGGTTTGGAGAGGTCCAACCCGAGCTGAAAACAGCGGGCCTAAAATGGAATCCACGTTTTATAGACCGCGTCGAATTAGTGAACGTCACCCAGGTTCAATCGCACAACCATCAGGCCCTCATGCTTACCAAGGATGAGAATATTGTCGATGTCAGTCTTACCGTGCAGTGGGTGATCGATGATGCGGCGGCTTTTTTGATCAATGTACGCGAGCCACGTAAGAGTCTCAGTCAGGCCACCGAGAGCGCCCTGCGGCATGTCGCTGGTTCTTCAACCATGAACGAAGTGATAACCGATGGTCGAGAAGCAATCGCCATCGAGGTGCAAGACCGCTTGCAGCGTTATTTAAGGAGTTATGGTACGGGCATCCAGATTACTAAGGTGAACATCGACCGAAGTGCGCCGCCGGTACAGGTGCAGGACGCGTTCAACGATGTACAGAAAGCCAAAGAAGACCGGCAACGATTTGAGAACCAAGCCATAGCCTACGCGCAACAAGTGGTTCCAGAAGCTCGCGGTCGTGCGCAACGTCAGATAGAAGAGGCCCAAGCCTACAGAGATCGTGTTATTGCCCGATCCGATGGTGAGGCCCAGCGCTTCGAAAAGTTG
>NZEI01000001.1 GCA_002690405.1 Gammaproteobacteria bacterium | reverse complement strand
GGAGAATATCATTCAGAAGTTCGGCAAGCCTGAGGGTTGCCAGCGGTGTTATCTCTGATGGTTTCAGTACAACGGAACATCCGGCAGCAAAGGGTGCGGCCAGCTTCCATGACGCCATCATCAACGGATAGTTCCACGGCGCAATTGAGGCAATCGGCCCGATAGGATCTTTGCGGATCATTGAGGTGAAACCCTCAACATACTCTCCGGCAGCAGATCCGCCCTGCGTGCGGGCGGCGCCGGCCATGAAACGGAATGTGTCGATGGTCAGCGGCATCTCGTCATCTCGCGCCGCACCAAACGGCTTGCCGCAATCAAGGCTTTCCAGTTCGGCAAGTTCGTCAGTATGCGCCTCGATGGCGTCTGCGATGGCCAGCAGCATGGCGGACCGCTCTGCCGGGGTTGTCTGGCCGAAGCTCTCGAACGCCTCGCCTGCCGCAGCGCATGCCGCCTCGATCTGTGCTGGGCTGGCCTCGTTCACGCTGGCAACTTCCTTGCCTGTCGCCGGATCCAGAACCGGTGTCGCCGCGCCGTCACCGGCTACCAGCTCTCCGCCAATCAACATCTTTGTCTGCATGGGCTTCCTCCCCTTCCCTTATTTTCTATCCTGATCAGAACCCGACCTGATCGGCACCTTTCAGACCAAGACGCTCTCGCGCCTGTTCCGGTGTCGCCACTTCCAGCCCCAGTGATTCGACGATACCGCGTATCTTGCGGACCTGATCGGCGTTGCTCTCGGCAAGTTTGCCGGGGCCGATATACAGGCTGTCTTCCAGCCCGACCCGCAGATTGCCGCCAAGCATGGCCGCTTGCGTGCCGAACGGCATCTGGTGACGTCCCGCTGCCAGAACGGACCATTCATACTCGTCGCCGAACAGCTTGTCGGCGATGGTGTGCATATGCATCAGATTGTCGAGATCGGCACCGACGCCGCCAAGAACGCCGAACACCATCTGCACGAAGAAAGGCGGCTTGATCCATCCCTGGTCGATCAGCCAGGCCAGATTGTAGAGATGGCCGAGATCATAGCATTCGAACTCGAATTTCGTGCCATGGCCCTCGCCAAGTTCTTTCACGACATATTCAAGATCGGCAAAAGTGTTCCGGAAGATGAAGTCGCGGGTCATGTCGAGGAACTGCGGTTCCCAGTCGAACTTCCATTCGCTGTATTTGTTCGCCATCGGAAAGATACCGAAATTCATCGATCCGACATTCAGCGAGGCCATTTCGGGGCTGGCGCGGGTAGCTGCACGGAGCCGTTCCTCGCGGGTCATGCCAAGACCACCGCCAGTCGAAACATTGACCACCGCATCAGTCGACTGCTTGATCCGCGGCAAAAACTGCATGAACAGCTCGGGATCGGCGTCAGGCTTGCCGGTTTCGGGATCGCGGGCGTGGAGGTGAATGATTGAGGCGCCGGCCTCTGCCGCCTCGATCGAGGCGGTGGCGATCTCGTCCGGCGTGATCGGCAGATGCTCGCTCATCGTCGGCGTGTGAATGCCGCCGGTCGGCGCGCAGGTTATAATGACGGGCTTGGCCATTTTGTTCTCTCCCCGGCTAGAGCTTCATCTGCTGGACCTGCGCCGACAGGCCACCATCCAGCACCCAGAGCTGGCCGGCCGCGTAACGGGCCTCGTCGGAAGCGAGCCAGTTAACGAGGTTCGCCATGTCATCGGGCGTGCCGTAAGTACGCATCGGGTGAACGTCACGAACCGCCTGCTGCAGGCTGTCGATGGTACCGCCATCCCCGCCGCTGCCATCTCCCTCGAAAAAAGACTGCAGCATCGGCGTGTCGACATAGCCGGGGCAGATGGCGTTCACACGGATGCCCTCTGGTCCATGATCACAGGCCATCGCTTTGGTCAGGGCATGAACAGCACCTTTGGTCGCGCAATAGGCGGCCAGCCCCGGATCGGCAATGAACCCGTCATAGGAGCCGAAATTGATCACCGAGGCGCCCCCGGCCGCCTTTGATTTGCGAAGCAGCGGCAGCGCATATTTGGAAACGAGGAAAGTCCCCGTCACGTTAACGGCGAAAATCTTGTTCCATTCATCGAGGCTCGTCTCCTCGATGGTCTTTTCAATCTCGATGCCGGCCGCATTCACCAGAATGTCGAGGCACCCGGCCTCGGCCGCAACATGATTGAAGGCCGCGGTTACACTGGCCTCGCTGGTGACGTCAAGCTGCAGGAAATCCTGCGCGGTATCCCCGTCCTGAAGCGAGCCACCTGCAGACAGGTCGGCCGCAAACACACGCGCGCCCTCACGGGCGAAGCGCTCGCAGATGGCACGGCCGATCCCGCCGCGCCCACCCGTGACAAGGGCAGTCTTACCATCCAGCATCATGCCTGCAGCGCCTTCTCATACGCGTCGAGCACCAGCCCGTGGAAATGATGGACCGCATGTTCCGATTTGCCTGACCCTTCGGGATCATGAACAATCCGCCCCTGCTCGAAGGCGGGCGTGTTCATGCCACGCTGGACGCTTTCGACAAGGTCGATATCTTCCACCTGCAATACCTCGTCGAGATATCGGATGGCCTCGAGTTCCGCCTCGTTCGGTGTCGGCTCGACAAGGAAGAAATCATAGGTTTCGAGCGTTCTCTCAGGCCCGACAGGAATGATGTTCAGGATGATCATCGAAGAGCGGCCCGGATAACGCATGATGCATGTCGTCGGGTACAGCCACCAGACAGCATGGGTGCGCACGGCCGCGTTCGACACGTCATAGGCAGTGTTCGTTCCTTTGCCGGCATCGGCCATGTGACTGGAATAGATGCCGTGGGTGGTCACCTTGTAGGTGTCCATATCGACCAGCGTGCAGAAATCCTTNTGTGCCGTCGGGCANTGATAGCATTCGAGNAAATTGTCGACGACGTTCTTCCAGTTCGACTTGATGTCATAGGCCAGCCGGTGGCCGAAGGTCAGTTCCTCGACATCCGGCGCCCAGTANATGATCTCGCGCCGCAGGTCGCCGGACTGTTCAGCCAAAGGCGCTGCCTTCGGGTCGAGATTGACATAGATGAAGCCGCAGAACGCCTCGACCTGAACCTGATCAAGGCAGATTTGGGATTTGTCGAACCCTTTCAGCGATCCGGTATGCGGCGCCACATGAAGATGGCCGTCAAGCCGGTAGGCCCAGGCGTGATACGGGCAGGTGATATGGCTGACACGTCCCTCGCCCTGCAGCAACTCGTGCGCCCGGTGCTTGCAGACATTGTAGAAAGCGCGAAGCGTATCGTCACGGTCACGGATGACGACAATGGAACGACCGGCGACATTCGTGGTGACATAGGCCCCTGGCTCGCGCAGCTTCTCGACATGGCACACCCATTGCCAGGAATGCGAGAACACGGCGTTCTGCTCAAGGCCGAACCAGTCTGCGCTTGTATAGGCCTCGGCCTGAAGCGACAGGGACGCTGACGGGTCGGGGTCGTACCCTGCCCTGATGCGTTCGAAATCATGCTTGTCGAGTTTGGTGATCACGCTTTGTCTCCTCGTCCCATATTCTTCGGCTTCGGCTATTTCTCGGGCGGGAACCGGTACCGGTCGGCAGCCACTGTCCAGTCCATATGGTTGCGCACATATTGCTGGGTTGCGTCGCGTGGCGGGTTGTAATCCCAGGCCTCGGCGGCTCCGGCCTCCATGGCGGCGTGGATTGCCCGGCGTTGCCGCTGGGTTGCCATTACATCCTCGCGCAGCGTCGCGCTGTCCCACCGCCCGGCAACTTCGGCGGCAAACGCCTCGGCCACTGACGCATGCGCCGGATCATCTACGAGATTCGCAAGCTCATGCGGATCATCCGCCAGTTTGTAGAGCAAGGGGCTGTCACCTTCACAGGCGATGTATTTGTAATCGCCGCGCCGGATCATGAAGACGGGATGACCGGCCATTTCGGCGCAATATTCGCCGATGGCCTCGTCCGCCGGGTCATCCTCGCCGCGTGCAAGCGGCATCAGCGACCGTCCGTCGACCGGCATTCCCATTTCCGGCATCGACATTCCGGTCGAGCCGGCAATATCCAGCATCGTCGGCAACATATCGACTAGGCTGCAGGCGTTCGGCGCCGTGCCATTGGAGATTCCGGGACCAGCCATAATCATCGGCACCCGCGCGGAATGCTCAAAGAAGTTCATCTTGTACCAGAGGCCACGCTCGCCAAGCATGTCGCCATGATCGGCCGTGATGATGAAGATCGTATTGTCGATCATCCCGGCTTCGGTGATGGTCTGGACCAGTTCGCCAACCTTGCTGTCGAAATAGGAGACGTTAGCATAATAGGCATGCCGCGCCTTGCGGATCTCGGCCTCGGTCAGTGGCACGCTGGACGCCTCGATCCCGTCAAGCACGCGCCGCGAAAATCCGTCATGATCCTCTGGCGACATCGAGGTTCTGGGCATGTCGATCTCGTCCGGATCGTAAAGATCCCACCATTCCTGTCGCGCGACATAGGGATCGTGCGGATGGATGAAGCTGGCGACAAGACAGAAAGGCTGGTCGTCATCACGCGCATAATCGAAGATTCGACGCTTGGCGAAGAAGGCGACCTCCTCGTCATAATCGATCTGGAAGGTGGCGGCGCCGATGCCGGCCTCCTTCACCGTGGCCATGTTGTGATACCACTTGTCGATACGTTCCTCGGTCCGGTCCCAGTCCGGCGTCCAGGCATAGTCCGACGGGTAGATATCTGTCGTCACCCGTTCTTCGAATCCATGCATCTGGTCAGGACCGACAAAGTGCATTTTTCCAGATAAACAAGTGCGATAACCCATTAACTTAAGGTAATGAGCGAATGTTGGAACAGCTGCCGAGAATTCCGACGCGTTGTCGTATGCCCCGATCCGCGAGATCAGCTGGCCGGACATGAAGCTGAAGCGTGACGGCGCGCAGAGCGGCGAGTTGCAATAGGCGGAATCGAACCGCATGCCGCGATCTGCCAGCGCATCGATATGGGGGGTCTTTACAACGGGGTGTCCATAGGCACCGGTGAATTGCGGGGCCAACTGATCTGCCATGATCAAGACGATGTTGGGGGCGCGGCTGCCTTTGGTCATGGGGTAGTCCTCTGCACGTCACTTACCAGAAAACTCTGGTCCTATCGCAACACCTGTATTTGTACATTTTCGACAGCATTTTGGCTCTCTGTCCCTCGCGATGCCTCAGGCTTTGGCGATTTCAGAAACATCATCCGTCAGGGCAACGATCACACCTGCCGACAAAATCACCAGAACCCCGATCCATTGGGCAAATGACAACAGCTCGCCAAGAAACAGCATGGCCGAAATCACGGCCACAAGAGCCTCCGACAGCATCAGGATACCAACCCGCCCCGGCGACATATATTGCATGATCCTGATGATCATCAGGAAGGTCGACATAAACACAAGTATGCCGAACACGGCCCCCATCAACGCTGCCTTTCCGGTAGTGGCCATGTCGGGCATGTCTGTTCCAAGGATCAGGATTGCCGCACCGGTGATCAGGCTGCCACAGACATATTGCGCCATGGTCGCGTTTTTGTAGTCAGCCTCGGGATACCGGCGCAGCGCCACTGTTCCCATGCCCCAGAAAACACCGGACAGCAGGCCAAGCAGGTCCACCTTTTCAAGCTGCATCTCAACCGGATTGATCTGCATTACAAGGCAACAGCCGAGGGTTGCCATCGCAATAGCGCCCCAGCGGCGAATGCCTGGACTTTCACCAAGAAAGACCATGCCAAGCAGGGTCGACCAGATCGGGGTCAGATAGAATAGCACAGTAGTTTTGCTGACTGATCCGACTAGCAATCCGACGGCATAGAGCGTGTATCCGATGCCGATGCACATGCCGGACATCACATAGACCGACCAGAAGGCGCGCTGTCGCATCAGTGACGGTGCATACAGACAAGCCAGAAACAGCGCCGGCATCGTCGTGAACCAGAAATGCACCCACAGCGGCGCAACCCCCATTGATTCGGTCAACCGCATCGGCACCCACAGCAGGCCCCACATGGATGAGGCCGCAAACACCATGATCGAGGCGGTTCGCTGGCTATGCTGCTTGGAGAGGAAAGCTATCATCGACTGGTCCCGTCACCTTCTTCCACATTCGTGACAGTCCCGGGCCTGTCGGTCAATCCAGGATCCCGGCAATGGACACAAAGGCTGGCCAATGAATACAGAAGCTAATTTGCCCTATGTTCAACGACAAAAATAATGTGCAGGATACATTCAAGGATTCACAAAAATCCATCGACGGCAGCACAACTGCTGCACAACTGAAGGAAACAAGGGGAAGAAACAATGAAAACAGTAAAAGGTCTGCTTGGCGCAGCTGTGATCGCTGCCAGCGTTGCCAGCCTTCCGGCGAATGCGCTCGACATGGGCGCCACCGACAAGGCCATCAAACTGGCGATCAACGAATGGACCGGCCAGCATCTGTCGACTCGTGTCGCAGGCGCCATCCTCGAGCGCGCAGGTTACACCGTGGAATATGTAACGGCCGGTTATGGCCCGCAGTTCATCGCGCTTGGCGAAGGCGACCTGCATGCAACGCTCGAAATCTGGACTTCCAACGCGCCCGGCCAGTTCAATGAGGCCGAGGCAGCAGGCAAGGTTGTCGATATCGGCGGACTTGGCCTTGATGCGCGTGAGGGTGTTCTCTATCCGGTTCATATGAAGGAAATCTGTCCGGGCCTGCCCGACTGGGAGGCGCTGAATGCCTGCGCCGACAAGTTTGCGTCGGTCGAGACCCTGCCGAAAGGACGCCTTCTCGATTATCCGGCTGACTGGGGTTCACCCGGCAAGGACCGGTTCGAGGCGATGGGCATGAACTTCACCGCCGTTCCGGCCGGTTCCGAAGGTGCGCTGATCACCGAGCTGGAAGCATCAATTGCAAAGAAGTCTCCGCTGGTCATGACCTTCTGGCAGCCGCACTGGGCGCTTGCCGAATATGAGACCGAGTGGGTAGCCCTGCCG
Organism: Gammaproteobacteria bacterium; assembly: GCA_002690405.1. Lineage (GTDB taxonomy): Bacteria > Pseudomonadota > Gammaproteobacteria > Pseudomonadales > Azotimanducaceae > UBA4421. The sequence goes on along the minus strand of NZEI01000001.1, from coordinate 781 downwards.
GCCGGCACCGAAGAGTGCTACAACGACCCGTCCTGGGGCGTGAACAAGTCGGCCACCGGCGACTGCGACTTCAGCCCGACCCGCATCTTCAAGGTGACATGGGCCGGCTTCAACGACACCTGGCCTGCCGCCGGCGACATTCTGGCTAACTACACGCTTGAGGCCGGTGCCCAGCAGCAGATGATGGCCGCTGTCGACGGACGCGGCGAGGACATCAACGCTGTTGTCGCCGCACATATCGATGCCAATGCGGCAGCTGTCGATGCGCTGATCAGCGCCGCCAAGTCGCGCTAGTCATCACAGACCAAAGGGGCACGGTGGTATCCTGCCGTGCCCCTCTTCTTTTTACGGCAAGTTTCAAGCGGGGCCCTGCATCATGCCGGAGGCATCCAGAACCGAACCCAAGATTCGCTGTCATGGCCTGTGGAAGGTCTTTGGCGATGCTGCCGAGGCAGCCTGCGCGCGCCGTGGCAACGGTACATCCGTTGACGAGGCCATAGCCGGCACCGACGCCATTATCGGCGCAAGCGACGTCAATCTCGAGATTACACCGGGCGAGCTGTTTGTGATAATGGGGCTGTCCGGGTCCGGTAAATCCACTGTGCTACGGTGCATTGCCCAGCTGCAACGCCCGTCAGCCGGCGAAGTATGGCTTGATGATGCCAATCTCGCCAACATGCCCGAGGCACAGCTGATGGATATCCGGCGCCACCGGATGGGCATGGTGTTCCAGAATTTTGGTCTTGTCCCGCATTTCACAGCACTTCAGAACATCGCCTTC
>NZEI01000052.1 GCA_002690405.1 Gammaproteobacteria bacterium | reverse complement strand
TTGCCGATGGCCAGACGCTAGTACTCGGCGGTATTTTGCAAACAGATTATAACCAGAGCACAACGCGCACCCCGTTAATGAGTTCGCTGCCCTTGGTGGGGCGATTGTTTCGTCATCGCATTGTGCGCGATGACCAGCAAGAATTGTTGGTATTTGTGACCCCGGTCATAGTGCAGGCGCCTGCCGCAGAGATGTCGATCGCAAAACCAACGGCCAGTGCCTTATTCGACCGTGGGACTGAGCAGTAAGCTGCAAATAACACCATGCTCGGTGAATGCGGCTGCTTGAAGCAAATCCGTGGCGACGATTTTCCGTCGATTGCTATGAACTCACCCTGCAAAGCAGTACTGTTACCCCCCACATGAGCACGCAAAATATATTTTTGATTGGTTTAATGGCGGTGGGTAAGAGCACTGTCGGGCGACGCTTGGCTAATGTTTTAGACTGTCCGTTTTTCGATTCCGATGAAGAAATTGAACGGCGCGCAGGTGCCGCGATATCCTGGATATTCGATGTTGAGGGAGAGGCCGGTTTTCGCGACCGTGAGCAACAAGTTATTGATGACCTCAGTCAGCGCGAGGGTATAGTGCTGGCTACAGGGGGTGGTGCGGTTCTACGTAATGCCAATCGTCAACGGCTCGCTCAGCGTGGTTTCGTCGTGCATTTACATAGTCCGTTAGATCGTCTGGTGGCGCGGACCCAGAACGACCGCAACCGCCCGTTATTACAAGCGGATGATCCACGTAAGGTGCTTGAAGAATTGTATGCCCAACGTGAGCCGCTGTATGCGGAGATTGCAGACCTCAAAATCATCACCGCCCAGCAGAGTGTTAACGGCTTGGTCAGTCAGTTGGCCAAAAAAATCAGGTTGCATAGGTCATCGGGCTAGTACAGGGCAGGTAATGCAAGAGTTAATGGTAGAAATCCCGCAACGTAGTTATCCAATATTGGTGGCTGATGGGTTGCTCGCTAATGCGCAGATGTTGCGGGCGCAGCTGCGCCCGCACATTCGCGGCAGTCAGGTGGCGATTATTACTAACGATGTGGTTGGGCCGCTCTATCTAGATCAGGTGATGGCGGCATTGGATGGACTGCAAGTCGATGTGCTGCATATGCGCGACGGTGAGGGTGCCAAAACATTGGCGACCTATGAACAAGCGATGGATTTTTTGCTTGGTGCGCGGCATAACCGCTCAACGTCGTTGATTGCGTTGGGCGGCGGAGTTGTCGGCGACTTATGTGGCTTTGTGGCATCGACGTTTCAGCGTGGTGTTGACTTTATTCAAATCCCAACAACTTTACTTGCCCAAGTAGACTCGTCGGTGGGCGGTAAGACAGCAGTTAATCATCCTCAGGGCAAAAACTTGATAGGGGCCTTTTATCAGCCGGTGGCGGTGCTCGCGGATCCTGCTACGTTGTCGACTTTGCCGCCGCGCGAATATGCTGCAGGGCTGGCAGAGGTCGTAAAGTATGGGGTGATCGAAGACCCAGAGCTGTTTGTTTTTCTTGAAGATCGCTGTGACGCTTTGTTGGCCAAGGACGGTGGGGTACTAACCGAGGTCATTGTTCGGTGTTGCGCTATTAAGGCCAAAGTGGTGAGTGCCGATGAGCGTGAAAGCGGACGCCGCGCTATTTTGAACTTTGGCCACACGTTCGGTCACGCAATTGAAAAGCTTAGTGGTTATGGGCATTGGTTGCATGGCGAGGCGGTAGCGATTGGCATGGTCATGGCTGCACGCTTGTCCCAGCAAGTGGCAGGTTTTGCGCCGGACAAGGTAGATCGGTTAGTCGGCTTGTTGGCGAAACTTGGGCTTCCTACCGAGTTGGATCAGCAGAGCTTAGAGATCATCACAGTAGCAGCAATGATGGACGCTATGGGTCTAGATAAGAAAGTTGTCGATGGGCGCCTGCGCTTTATTGTCGCGAGTGAATTGGGTGAGGTTGCAGTGCGGGATGACATCGACGGCGCGGTTGTAAGAGACGTACTAAGCCAATGTTGCTAAGTCGAGCCGGGTTAATTTTTTTGCTTTGCTGCCTGATAGGGTTGACCCATGCCCAGACCGTGCACAACGCTGAATGGCTGCTGCGTCAAGATCCTAAGGCCTTTACCCTGCAACTGGTTACGCTATCGAATGCAGACCAAGTCAGCCGCATGGCACAACAGCATAACCTTCCCGAAGCTCTCGCGCGTTTTCGTATCCAAGGACAAAATCAGCTGTTATATGTCCTCACCTATGGGGTGTTTAGGGAAGCAGCCCAGGCAGAACGTCGACGTGCAGCAATAGCGGTGCTTTGGGGACTGCCACCGGAGCAACTATGGGTGCGGCAGATGCAATCAGTGCAGCGCGCGATACGCACTACCCTTCAGCAATAAGCATTACTAACCCACTAAGCGTGGCGTAGTTATGGCAGCTCGGTAGTGCCCATAAGAAAGCGATCAATTTCTCGTGCGGCCTCGCGTCCCTCATTGATGGCGCGTACCACGAGGGACTGGCCCCGACGGCAGTCGCCGGCAGCGAAGACTTTTTCCACATTGGTGGTATAGCGCCCGTACTCGGCCTGATAGTTCGACCGTGCATCGTAATCTAGGCCCAATGGGTCGCTGACTGCGTGTTCTGGTCCAAGAAAGCCCATGGCTAAAAATACTAAGTCCGCAGGCCAGTCTTTCTCTGTGCCTGGGACGTTTTCAAATTTGCCATCTTGCATAACCACTTCGACCGTTCTTACACCGGTGAGTTGGCCATTGTCATCGCCGATAAAGCACAATGACGAAACCGAGTAGACCCGGGGGTCTTCACCTTGGCGCGCCCGCGCTTCTTCGTGGCCATAGTCGACGCGGAAGATTTTTGGCCAGGTTGGCCATGGGTTATTGGCCGCCCGATCTTCGGGGGGCTGCGGGAACAGTTCGAAGTTAACTAGAGATTTACAGCCATGGCGCAGTGATGTGCCAATGCAATCAGTGCCAGTATCGCCGCCGCCGATAACGATGACGTTTTTATCTTTAGCAGAGATATGCGCTTGGTCTTGGAGATCTGAGTCGAGCAAGCTCTTGGTATTTGCTGACAAGAAATCCATAGCAAAGTGTACGCCGCTCAGTTCCCGACCGGGAATCGGCAGATCTCTAGGCACGGTTGCTCCAGTAGTCAGTAACACAGCGTCATTAGTCGAGCGCAGTGCATCCACGGCAATACTGCCATTGTCACCGTCAGCAACCTCGGTGTTGGTCACAAACTCGATGCCAGCGTCGCGCATCAGCTGCACACGCCGCTCTACCACATCGTTCTTGGCCAGCTTCATGTTCGGTATGCCGTACATAAGCAATCCGCCTACACGGTCGGCGCGTTCGTAAACGGTCACGTTGTGCCCAGCCTTATTCAACTGATCGGCCGCGGCGAGACCTGCCGGCCCAGAGCCAACGATCGCAACCTTCTTGTCACTGCGCACGCTGGGCGTATTTGGCGTGACCCAACCTTCCGCAAAGCCGCGATCAATGATCGCCATTTCAATATTCTTGATGGTTACTGCAGGGTCAGTAATGCCCAATACACAGGCCCCTTCGCATGGCGCTGGGCATACGCGGCCGGTAAATTCCGGGAAGTTATTCGTCTTATGCAATCGATCCAGCGCGTCGCGCCATTGATCCCGAAATACCAAATCATTCCATTCAGGGATGAGATTGTGGACAGGACAGCCCTCTTCCGATTGGCAAAAAGGAATACCGCAATCCATGCAGCGGGCGCCCTGAGTATTGAGGCGCTCGATGTCGTGATCCGTATAGATTTCGTTGAAATCCAGTAGCCGCTCCTCTGGCGGGCGGTACGGAGCCGCATTGCGTGGAAATTCTATGAAGCCGGTTGGTTTACCCATATTGTTATTCTTTATACCTGTCTANATCTGTGCTGTTTCTTAGCCGGCGCTGAAACGTTGCTCGCGCTGAGCCAGTACGCGCTTGTAATCTTTGGGCATGACTTTGACGAAGCATGCCATTTGTTTGTCCCAGTCATTAAGCACTGCTGCAGCCACTGTGGAGCCGGTGAACTCTGCATGATTGCTGATGAGTTGCTTNAGCTCGGCAATATCGTCGTCAGCTACTACGGGGTCTAGGTCGACCATTTCGGCGTTGCAATTGCCGGCAAATGCGCCCTCNGGGTCCCAAATGTAGGCTATACCTCCGCTCATGCCTGCAGCAAAGTTACGCCCCGTATTGCCCAAAACCACAACGCGGCCGCCGGTCATATATTCACAACCATGATCGCCTACACCCTCAACCACGGCGCTGGCACCGCTGTTGCGCACGCAAAAGCGCTCGGCAGCAATCCCTCGAAAGTAAGCCTCGCCGGAGGTGGCGCCGTAGAGTGCTACGTTGCCGACCACGATGTTGTCCTCCGGAGCGAAGGAACTGTTTTTCGGCGGATAAACAATGACCCGCCCGCCAGACATACCCTTACCGATAAAGTCATTGGCGTCGCCCTCGACTTCCAAGGTAATCCCCTTGGCCAGCCAGCATCCGAAGCTCTGACCGGCACTGCCATCGAACTTGAAGTGGATGGTGTCGTCGGCAAGCATTTGTGGCCCGACGTCGGTTATCACCTTATTGGAGAGCATGGCACCGACAACTCGATTGGTATTAACAATCGGTAACTGTGCGCGCACGGCATCGCCACGGGTTAGGGCCGGTTCCGCTAATGCAATTAGCTGGTTATCCAAGGCCTTGTCGAGCTCATGATCTTGCTCATGAATTGCATAGCTGCCGAGAAATTCCTCGGGTTCTTGTGCCTTGGTAATAATGGCACTGAGGTCTAGACCTTTAGCTTTCCAGTGTGCGAGGGCCTTATCCGTTCGCAGCAAATCCACCCGGCCAATCATTTCATTGATGCTTCTCAGACCCAGCGTCGCCATGATCTGGCGCAATTCCTCTGCCACCATAAACAGATAGTTAACGACATGTTCTGGCGAACCGGTGAACTTTTTACGTAGTTCTGGATCCTGGGTCGCGATACCTACCGGGCAGGTGTTGAGGTGACACTTGCGCATCATAATGCAGCCCAGTGCGATAAGTGGCGCAGTAGCAAAGCCGAACTCCTCTGCCCCTAATAATGCGGCGATGGCGACATCGCGGCCGGTCTTTATCTGGCCGTCGGTTTGTAGCACTACGCGCGAGCGCAAATTATTCATAACCAGAGTTTGGTGTGTTTCGGCAATGCCTAATTCCCAAGGTACTCCAGCATGCTTTATTGAGGTCAGCGGCGATGCGCCGGTGCCACCCGAATCACCGGCAATGACCAGGTGGTCAGCGCGGGCTTTCACAACACCAGCGGCAACCGTGCCTACGCCAATTTCTGCACCCAGTTTCACGCTGATGCGCGCTTTTGGATTGGCGTTCTTCAGGTCGTGAATCAGTTGCGCCATGTCTTCGATGGAATAAATGTCATGGTGCGGGGGTGGGCTAATAAGCCCAACTCCAGGGGTTGAGTGGCGCAGGCTGGCAATATAGTCATCAACTTTACCGCCGGGCAGCTCACCGCCCTCGCCGGGCTTGGCGCCCTGAATGATTTTGATCTGCAGTTCGTCAGCGTTGGTCAGATAGTTGATGGTCACACCAAAGCGACCGCTGGCCACTTGCTTAATGGCTGAGCGCTTAGAGTCGCCGTTGGCAAGGGGAATAAACCGTTTGGCGTCCTCGCCCCCCTCACCGGTATTGGATTTGCCGCCTAACCGGTTCATGGCAACGGCCAATGATTCGTGTGCTTCCGCACTGATTGAGCCAAAGCTCATGGCCCCGGTGGCAAAGCGTTTAACAATCTCTGCAGCGGCCTCGACCTCACTTAAGTCGATGCCGGAGTCTTTAGGCGCAAATTCCAGCAGTCCGCGCAATGTTGCTTTACGGGTATTCTCTTCATTGACCTGTTTGGCGAAGGCCCAGTAGGCGTCCTCGCTGTTGGCGCGTGCAGCAGATTGCAGGTTGGCAATGGATTGTGGATCCCATAGATGGATATCGCCGGTGCGTCGCCAATGGAAATCACCAGGATTAGGCAGTACTGCAACCGCACTCGCGTCGCGGCTTGGAAATCCAAGCTGATGCCGGCGTACCATTTCGTCGGCGAGAGCCGCTAAGTCGATGCCCGACACCCGGCTGGCGGTGCCTTTAAACGCCAGTTCGACCACGTCCTCAGCCAAGCCCACAGCCTCAAAGATTTGTGCGCCTTTATAGGAGTGCAGGGTGGAAATGCCCATTTTCGCCATGACTTTAAGCATGCCCTTGGCCACGGCCTTACGGTATCTGATCACGACATCACTAGCGTTTCGGATGTCAGTAACGTCGTTGAATTTGCCCCGATCCAGACTGTCCCATAACGCTTCGAAAGCGAGGTAGGGATTGATCGCATCGGCGCCATAGCCGACGAGCAAACAGTGGTGGTGAACTTCCCGGGCTTCGCCTGTTTCGATCACTAGACCGATTTGACTGCGCATATGAGCCGCAACAAGGGCGTGATGCACGGTGCCAACGGCAAGCAGCGCGCTCATCGCTCCACGATCCGCAGCGATGGCTCGATCCGATAGGATTACCAAACTGTAGCCGTCTGCGATGGCTTGTTTTGCTTCATCGCCAATGCGCTGCAATGCTTCACGCAGTGAGTCTAGGTTGTCCGCGGCTGTTATCGGGTAGGTGATGTCGATCGTTTTACTGCGCCAGCCGCGGTAGTCCATGTCAGACAGCGCCGCTAGCTCGTCGTTGCTTATGATCGGATGAGGGAGGCGCAAGCGTTGTGCGTGCTCCGGTGTCGACTCCAACAAGTTACGCTCGGGGCCGATATAGCACTCCAACGCCATAATGACTTCTTCGCGAATCGAATCGATAGGCGGATTGGTGACCTGTGCGAACCGCTGCTTGAAGTAGTCGTAGAGCATTCGCGGTTTTTCTGACATTACCGCCAGCGCTGCGTCATTGCCCATTGATCCCAGCGGATCGCGCAATTCCCGCAACATCGGCTCGAGCATGAATTGCATGGTCTCTTGGGTGTAGCCAAAGGCCTGCATACGCTGTGTGAGGCTTGTCGCATCAACACCTAAGCCCGCTTNTTTGGGGACCTCGTCGAGTTCAATACGATTCTGTGCTACCCATTCTTGATAGGGGTGGGCGGCGGCGAGACCGTTTTTCAGTTCGTCGTCCGGAATCATCCGCCCTTCGTTAAAATCGATCAAGAAGATACGCCCGGGCTGCAGCCGGCCTTTCTTGACTACGCGTGCTGGGTCTACTTCCACCACGCCGACTTCCGAGGCCATGATGCATTTATCATCGTCGGTGATGTAATAACGCGATGGCCGCAGACCATTGCGGTCGAGGACAGCGCCAATACAGGTGCCGTCGCTGAATGCGATAGATGCGGGCCCGTCCCATGGCTCGATCAAGCACGAGTGGTACTCATAAAATGCCCGTTTAGCGTCACTCATATCGCGGTGCTGTTGCCACGCTTCTGGAATCATCATCAATAACGCTTCGGGTAAGCTGCGGCCAGACATCAACAGGAATTCCAGCACATTGTCGAAGCTGCCAGAGTCTGAACAGTCCGGCTCGACGATTGGGAATAGTTTTTTGATGTCTTCGCCGAAGTATGGGCTTGCCGCGATACCCTCGCGGGCGTTCATAGCATTTTGGTTGCCCAGCAAGGTATTAATTTCGCCATTGTGGCTCATAAATCGATTTGGCTGGGCGCGATCCCAAGATGGGAAGGTGTTAGTGCTGAAACGAGAATGCACCATGGCTAGATGGCTTTCGTAGAGCGGATTCTGCAGATCGCTATAAAATGGGAACAACTGGTCCGGCGTCAGCATGCCTTTATAGATGATGACGTTTGCAGATAACGAGCAAACATAGAAAAGATGGCGCTGGTTCAAGTTTTCGTCACCGCGTAAACGGTGAGTTGAGAGCTTACGAATTAGGTAAAGAGTGCGCTCGAATGCTTGGGCGTCGCGGTCGTCGCCACGGGCGATAAACAGCTGCTCAAAATATGGCATTTTGGCGCGCGCAGCCTTGCCGACGTCTGCGCCATCAGCATCAGTGGGAAGTACGCGCCAGCCAATCAAGGTTTGTCCGGCTGCTGCGATTTCATCCGCTATAACTTGTTTGCAGTGATCGCGCTCCGCTGGGTCGGTAGGCAGGAAAATATTGCCCACACCGTAACCACCAATCTCTGGGAGCTCCTGCCCGAAGGTTTCTTGCGCCAGATTTTGCAGCAGCGCATGAGGTAGTCCAGTAAGGATACCAGCGCCGTCGCCACTATTTTTCTCATAGCCGACACCGCCACGATGCTCCATGCAGCAATTCATCGCCGCTGCGTCTGCCACGATCTGGTGACTGGGTCTGCCCTTTATGTCACAAATAAAACCAACACCACAGCCGTCTTTTTCATTAGCCGGGTCGTATAAGCCGTGTTTGGCGGGCAAGTTACCTTGGTAGGTTAAGGTCATATGTTTGCTCTAATTCATATTTTCTAGGGATTCCGTACCGGTGAAAACGCCAGTTCGAGGGCGCGGAATCCCGTCTGCTTAACGGGTAAGCGGACTTTGCAATTTGGTAAATTGGCTTGCTCAAAAGAAGGCAAGAGGTTGTTCAATTAACGCCGGTTCGGTGATGTATGGGTCGTTAAGGTCGCAGTCTTCGCTGCTTGCCATTTAGCCCTGCCAAACCGGCCGGAAAAGATCTCAAAAAACGCCTTTTTTTTCAAGCCGGGCTAGGTCGCTTTTGCACCATCATGGTGCAAAACGGGGGTGTTTGAGCGGAAAATTGCAGTTTTCAAGTCCTGTACAAGTCACTTAATCATTGCGCCTCAGCTCTAGGCGTATTTTTGATCGAAAATAAAGCACAAAGCCGATATCGCTAGACGTCGTCGGGTAGCTCAACTGGCGAGCATCAGTTTTCGTGGGTTAAGTCGATTGAATGCGTTGGAATGCAGAATTTATTGTCAAATCGAACTAGAATGCGCCGCTGCTTTTTGCCTTAACTGAAATCAAGAGAGAGAAAATGAAAGATCCCGTTCGCGTAACTATCACCGGTGCCGCAGGCCAAATTGGCTATGCGCTATTGTTCCGAGTCGCCTCAGGAGCCATGTTAGGAAAAGACCAGCCTGTGATTCTGCAATTGTTGGAAATCACTCCTGCGCTTGGTGCTGTGGCCGGGGTGGTGATGGAACTCGATGATTGCGCATTTCCGTTGTTGCAGGAGGTCATTTACACAGATGATCCAAATGTCGCGTTTAAGGACACAGACTATGCGTTACTTGTTGGTTCCCGTCCTCGAGGCCCGGGCATGGAACGTAAAGATTTGCTAGAGGCGAACGCAGCGATCTTTTCTGTCCAGGGTAAGGCGCTCAATGACAATGCGTCGCGTGGGGTAAAAGTGCTGGTAGTGGGCAACCCCGCAAACACCAACAGCTTGATCGCCCAGCGCAATGCACCGGACTTAGATCCGCGAAACTTTACAGCGATGACACGCCTTGACCATAACCGGGCAATGGCGCAGCTAGCGCAAAAGACTGGCAAGCACGTTAGCGATGTGGACGGTTTGTGCATTTGGGGCAACCATTCAGCGACGCAGTATCCGGATATCCATCGCGCAACCGTTGATGGCGCAGATGCTATGGCTTTGGTTGATATGGATTGGTATACCGGTGATTTCATCCCAACCGTGCAACAGCGTGGTGCCGCCATTATCGAAGCTCGTGGGGCCTCCAGTGCAGCGTCAGCGGCTAATGCTGCAATCGATCATATGCACGATTGGGCATTAGGCAGCGACGGTGTCGTCAGCATGGGTGTTTATTCGGACGGCAGTTATGGCATCGCCGAAGGATTGATCTATTCCTTCCCAGTGCGTTGTTCTGGTGGCGATTGGGAAATCGTTCAAGGCATTGAGGTTGGTGATTTTAGTCAAGAGAAAATGACCGCAACCGAAGCTGAACTGGTAGAGGAGCGCGACGCGGTCGCTCACTTACTTCCGTAACTCGGCAGAGGCGGGGTGTTTGGCTGATTGCACCAACACCTCGCCGGCCTTCAATCAGCCCAATAGGGNCTGATATCNCGCATTNTTGCTGCGCAAATCTAGAAATCCCCACCCTGCTTCCGTCCTTACAACTATTAAGTTAACTCTTGCCCGCGGGCCTATCCTTTAGCTATGGTTTGGGTACATTTTTGGGGAGCGATTTAATGGCGATTGAATTGACGATTAATGGTGAAGCTGTGGCATTAGATGTGCCCGGTGATACGCCGCTATTGTGGGCGGTGCGAGACGAGCTCGATTTAAAAGGCACTAAATTCGGGTGCGGTATTGGTATGTGCGGTGCTTGTACGGTCCATATCGANGGGGTTGCGCAACGCTCATGTATNACCACGGTGGCGGCGGTGAGCGGCAAAGACATCACCACCATCGAGGGTTTAAGCGAAACCGGCGAGCANCCGCTGCAACAAGCATGGGTCGCGGTGCAAACACCGCAATGCGGTTACTGTCAGTCNGGTCAGATTATGCAGGCGGCCAGTTTGCTTGCGACCAACGCGGCGCCAACCGATGCAGANATTGATGAGGCCATGAACGGTAACTTGTGCCGCTGCATGGCTTATGCACGAATCAAAAAAGCGATCAAACTCGCAGCAGCTGGGGAGGGTGAAGCTAATGTCTAAAACATCACAGCAAGAAATGACTGGCCGACCCGAAAACACTAAGGGCGTCTCGCGTCGCGGCTTTATGATCGGAGCGANCAGTGCAGGCTTTACTCTGGCATTTGTGCCCTCAGCACTGCTTACTGCTGCACCAGCTCAAGCAATGGCGCAAAAGCTTTTCGAGCCGACTATTTGGTATGCCATTGCACCTAATGGTGAGATTTCGGTAAACATTACAAAGGCCGAAATGGGCCAGCATGTGGGTACTGCTCTNGCGCGAATTGTTGCAGAAGAGTTGGAGGCCAATTGGGCTGATGTGCGCATTAATCATGTGGATACAGAAGCTAAATACGGTCTCTTTGTTACCGGCGGCAGTTGGTCGGTATGGCAAAATTTTGACCTGCTAAGTCGCGCGGGTGCAGCGGGTCGCGCCTCTTTAATCGAAGAGGGGGCAAAGTTGTTAGGCGAAAAGCCCAGCGCCTGTGTGGCAGAGAACAGTTATGTGGTGTGTAAGGGCAAACGCATAAGCTACGGCGACATTGTTGCCAAAGGTGATCTCACTCGCACTTATTCCGATGAGCAGCTAGCGTCCTTGCCGATCAAGGCGCCTAATGAGCGCAAGCTTGTGGGCATGCAGACCGTAGCCAACGACATCCCGGCTAAGACAGATGGTTCAGCCGTTTACGGTATTGATGCGACCTATCCTGGAATGGTTTATGCCAAGCCAATGATGCCGCCTACGCGTCATGGTTCGGTGGTTAAGAGTGTTGATGACAGTGCCGCGAAATCTGTAGCGGGATATCAGCAAACCTTGGTGCTAGACGATCCATCCAATACGGTCCCCGGTTGGGCGCTAGTTATTGCAGATTCCTATCACGCTGCCCAACGCGCGGCACGAGTGATTAAGATCGACTGGCAAGCTGGACCAGGCGCGCAGGTATCAGAAGCTGATTTATTGAAGCGCGGTGCTGAGTTACTCGAAGGCACTAGCGGTTCGCTGGTGATCGACAATGAGCACGTAGATCACATGTTCCAGGCCGCCGACTCGGTTTTGCAGGCCAGCTATACCACTAACACGGTTCTGCATTTCCAGTTAGAGCCTGTGAATGCGATTGGTTTGCAAAAGGATGGCCGTTGGGAATTGCATACGGGCAACCAATGGCAGTCGTTAATTTTGCCGACGTTGGGCCAGGCCCTTGGTGTGGCGCCTGAAAAGGTTGTTATGCGCACTTATATGCTCGGTGGTGGCTTTGGACGCCGGCTTAATGGTGATTATGGTGTGCCGGCGTTGCTCGCAGCAAAAGCCTTAGGTAAGCCCGTGAAGGTGGTCTTTAGTCGCGAAGATGACTCGCGCTTCGACTCACCGCGTTCGGCGTCGGTGCAAAATGTAAGCATGGCGTTTGACGCCGACGATAAGGTCATAGGCATGCAACATGCCGCAGCGGCAGGTTGGCCTACAGCAGCTATGGCACCGTTCTTTTTGGGACCTGGAGCCAATGGTGAAAAGTTTGATCCTTTCTCCATTAACGGCGCAAACCACTGGTATGACGTCGGCGCCCACCGGGTACGCGCGGTCATGAATGACCTGGCAAATGAAACCTTTAGACCCGGCTGGTTGCGCTCTGTTGGCCCAGGCTGGACTAACTGGGCGTTGGAAAGCTTCATGGATGAAGCAGCCCATAAAGTAGGTATGGATCCAGTTGAATTCCGCATGCGGCACCTGACGGCCAAAGGCGCTAATGCTGGCAGCGCGCCTAATTCGGTTGGCGGCGCTAAGCGCATGGCGGCGGTGTTAAAGCGGGTTGCGGAGAAAGCCGGTTGGGGCAGTGACTTGCCCAAGGACGAGGGTCTAGGTGTCGCGGTGACCTTCGGTCAGGAGCGTGATATGCCGACTTGGACCGGTGTGATTGCGCGTGTGCATGTGGATCGTGACAGCGGCAAAGTTACCTTGAAGAAGCTCAATGTTGTTATTGATGCTGGCACCATCGTGCATCCGGACGGCGCGCTGGCGCAGACTGAGGGAGCGGCATTATGGGGCGCTAGCATGGCGCTGCATGAGGGCACCGAGTTTGTGAATGGTCAGGTCAAGGATGTGAACTTGAACAGTTACACCCCTATGCGGATGGCCGATGTGCCGGAGATGGACATTGAGTTTTTGGACAATGGTCATCAGGCCGTGGGGTTAGGCGAGCCGGCAACGACCGCGGTAGGACCGGCGATTGGCAATGCGGTTTATAATGCCGTGGGAGCGCGGGTACGACATCTGCCCATTACTGCAGACGCCGTAAAAACTGCGCTGTCCTAAGCGTGGATTAGCGGCCCTTAAATTCAGGCGTCCGCTTTTCAGCGAAGGCGCGCCGTCCCTCGGCGCCGTCTTCGCTGTTGCGCACCGCGAGCAATTGATCCCGCGCAATGGCGCCAGCTTCNGCTGGGCTTTTGTTCAGGGTTGCCATTGCAAAACGCTTGATGGTGTCCACTACTAATGGCGCAGAGTTCGCAAGAATCTTAGCCCATTCGGTGGCAGCAGCCAGTTCGTCTCCAGCGGCGACGATTTTGTTCACCATCCCTGCTTCCAGCGCTCGTTTGGCATCAAAGTCCTCGCCAAGGAGCATAAATTCCATCGCAATTTTGTGCGGGATGCGGGCGACAGCACTGCTGATTAAGCCACCAGTAAATCCAAGCTGGGCCTCTGGATATTTGAATGTCGTGTTATCGGCAGCCACCACCATATCGCACATTTGGACGATCACGTAGGCACCACCGATACACCAGCCATGGACGGCGGCGACCACGGGTTTGCTGGTGGTTGCACCGATGCTCGGTACACCTTGCCACATCTCTTTTGGCGGATCTTTGACGTCTGCGCCCACGGAAAAGGCTCTGTCGCCGGCAGCATGCAGAACCGCCACGCGGTCATCGCTTTGCTCTAGATGTTGCCANGCTTGCTGAAGACCAAGAATCACATCCTCGTTAAGGGCGTTCATTCGATCAGCGCGNTTGATCGTAATTGTGGCGATGTGGTCGACAGATTCGTAAGTCACCAGGTCATTTATTTTGACGTCCATCTGGAAAATTTCTCCTCGTGAAGTTGCAAAAGCGCTAGCCGCCCATGATGGTTTTCCACGTATCTATGTCGTCGATACGCAGATAGGTATTCATCTGCTTGGTTTCACCCATGGTGGCGTTGGGCACGTGCCCATAGTTGTGGCCGGGTAGCAACAGAGTGTCGTCGGGCAAGCTGCATAGCTTGCACATGCTGTGATACATGTCTTCGGAGTTTGAACCTGGAAGATCTACTCGACCGCAGCCATTGATAAATAACGTATCGCCGCTGATGAGGGTGTTTTTGACCCGAAAGCACTGGCTGCCCGGGGTGTGCCCGGGGGTATGTAAGAATTCTATTTCAATGTCGCCGACCTTAAGGGTGTCGCCGGATTCCACGCTGACGATGTCCGAGTCCGATAATGCTGTGACTTTTTTCAATCCCGGTACTTCGAGCTTGTGGGCGTGCACTTTTACAGGATTAATTTCCATAAGTTTCGCCACACCCTCCACTTCGTTGTTGCCGAAAGAGCCGCCGACGTGATCTGGGTGATAGTGGGTAGCCAGCGCAGCAGTTAAGTTATAGCCCTTGTTATTGATGTGCTCTACCAGATTAGTGACGTCCCAGGCTGGATCTACGATGACCACTTCATGAGTGCGACGACAACCTATGACATAGGTAAAATTTTGCATCGGACCAATCTCAATTTGTTCAACAATGAGATTGCTTGGTTCAGTCCACTGTTCTTCAGACATAGTCCCTCCTTAATGGCTAGTTAGGGTACATGAGGTGAGAAAATCCCACCATTGCGTGGGCACGATAGAATTTTCATCAATGTCTGGTTTCGCGCAGTTTTTTTAAAGCTTTTGGCTATAGTGAAGCTATGAANAACAGCAAGGTCTGCATTGACGCTGAAGCGAGAGTCGNGCAAGTCGATGGCTGCACGACGCTGCCATCGGCGGCTGTATGCAAAAATGCTCGGCTTAGTCGCGANCCCCGATTCGATGGACGTTTTGTTGTGGCNGTATTGAGTACGGGGATATTTTGTCGGCCGAGCTGCCCTGCGCGTATCCCCGCGGAGCGCAACGTTCGCTATTTTGTTACTGCAGCCGCTGCTGCAGAGGGAGGCTATCGGCCCTGCAAGCGCTGCCGACCGGAGTTGGCTGTGTCCCTGCCGGAATGGGTTTTAGGCAGTCCCCACGTGGCTAGGGCCTTAAGGCTTATCGACGAGGGTTTTCTTAATGATCAGTCGGTAGCAGAGCTCGCGAGTCGCCTAGACCTAAGTGAGCGGCATTTGGGCCGGATGTTTGAACAGCGCCTCGGGGTATCGCCGCTAGCGATAGCGCGATTTAAACGCCTGCAGATGGCGCGCCAGTTATTGTCGACGGAACTGCCATTGGTTCAGGTTGCGGCCTATGCGGGTTACGGTAGCGTCAGCCANTTCAATCGCGAAATACGCAAGTTTTATNACTGCACGCCNAGTGCATTGCGTCGAGGNCGGGGATCTTCTCGAGACCCCCATGTTATGACCCTGATCTTACCCGTNCGCCAGCCCTACAACTTTGANTGGGTTTTCGATTATCTAGGCACTCGCGCCATAGATGGAGTTGAAGCCGTACAAGGGCATCGTTATGTGCGACAACTGCCTAATCAGCAGGGCTCTGTGGTGGTGGNGCGAGAAGGTCAGCAGTTGCGGGTGCAATTGCCTTTGGGTGTGGAATCGATCTACACATTGGTGCGCCGGGTCGTGCGTGTGTTTGATCTGGATGCGGACAGTGTAACCATCGATACACATTTGCAGCGCGATGGAAAGCTGGCGCCCTGGGTCAAAAAGGCTNGTGGTCTGCGCGTGCCAGGAGCATGGGATGGCTTTGAAACCGCGGTAAGGGCGATTCTGGGTCAGCAGGTGAGCGTTGTGCGAGCCACGGAATTGGCGAACGCTTTGATCCAGCGCTATGGCCAAGGTAGCTTCCCTACCCCTGCGCAGNTGTGTGGTAAAGAAATAGCTGAGATCGGTATGCCGGGTCGTCGCGGCCGGGCGATCAGTAGGTTGGCNCAGGCNGTGGTTGATCGCGAGATAGATTTCTCTGATNCCTGTGACCAAGATCAGCTCACCGCGGCATTGATGGCNATTCCGGGCATTGGTCCTTGGACNGTTAACTANATCAAGCTGCGTGTTTGTAAGGATCCAAACGCATTTGTGCACAACGATTGGGTGGTATTGAAGCAACTGGCNACCACGCCAGCCNAGGCCTTGGNACGGGCTGATGNATGGCAACCTTGGCGCAGTTATGCGCTGATGTATTTATGGTTCGCTGCCGCTCAAAGACGCNNGAGGCAAGATTAGCTATGACCTACTTCATTACCNTNCCAAGCCCAATTGGTGATCTTACTTTGACCGGCGATGGTGAGGCGCTGACAGGCCTGTATTTTTCTACGGGNNCTAAAGCTCGGACAGCTGATCCAGTATGGCTGCCTGATAAGGGCACGTTAGCTGGGGCGGTAACGCAATTGCACGCCTATTTTGCGGGGGAATTACGTATGTTCGACTTGCCTTTGCGGCCGCGCGCAACGCCCTTCCAAAGTCGGGTGTTAAGGGCCTTGGGCGAAATCCCCTACGGCGCGTTNCGCAGTTACAAGGATATTGCCGAGGCGATAGGTCAGCCCAAGGCGTTCCGCGCTGTGGGCACCGCCAATGGTAATAACCCCATTGCAATTGTTATTCCGTGNCATCGTGTGGTGGGGAGCAATGGCACCTTAACGGGGTTTGGTGGNGGGCTGGCCGCTAAGCGTTTCCTGNTGGATTTAGAATCNCGCAACCNAGGGNTACGCTTAAGTAACTAAATNGTTACNTNAGTNTGGGTTGGCGNCCNTTTGCTGTTNTTGGTATGCTNTGANGTAACNATATAGTTACTNCTGGNTGGTTGAAANACAATNGTGCGGAANGCAGANCANACTCAACAGCGCCTTATTGAAACTGCGGCAGCCATCATTGCNNTGCAGGGCGTTGCTGGGTTGCGNGTNGATGAGGTTGCCAAGCAGGCACNAATTAACAAGCGCATGATCTACCACTACTTCGGCAGTAAGAACGGGCTGTGGTTACGAGTATTAGATCAGTCCGTTGTGGATTTGTGTGCGNCTGTGCCTGAACTGAGTGANGCAGCNAAAGCTTTTCTGCGCGCAGANCTNTTGATGAATTCGNCAGCGCCTAAGTCTATTAACGAATCGCCAATAACTGCGCCAAGGCTGCAAAGGGCGGCTCAGATTATCCTACGTCGATTCTTGGATGGCCCAGTGGTTAGTTCGGAGCTGCAAGATCACGATTGGCGGTTTTTGTATTTGTTACTGTGTCGGTTGGCTTTTAGCCGCACCAACCATGAAGCNGACATAGACGTAAGTAAACGCTTACTTACTGCTCGGTCAGGTGAACCCTCTGCCCTGCTAAGCACGAAGCCTCGGTATCAGCTTCGGCCCAGTTTTCGAACTGAATAAGCCGTTGCATGTGATCATTAGCTCGTTATCGCGAATGTCGGCCATAATTCAGCGCGACTANGTTACCGATCCTCCGCCCTGCGCTGGGCGTACATGCCTTTCCGCATTTCGCGTTTGCTGACTTGCCCATCCCCATTGGTATCTAACNGNTNTAGACGNNNCACTGGNCTNGGNANTTCGNTCGGNGCNAGAAAGCCNTCNTTATTNACATCANGCTGTGCGAAAGCGGCTNGCTTGTGNGCNTGANGTNTNANTTTNCGGNTNTNNNCNNGNGTGTANTCGTCAGCGTCGATAACTCCGTCGGNGTTAGNGTCTAATAATTTAAACATCTCCTTTGCCGCTGCTGCTCTTATCTGTTTCTGTTCNGCAGCNCGTTGNCGNTTTATTGGGCCGCNCTTGCCTGNNTTNCCGTNACGNTTTTCNANCNGACCTCTAGATTTTGCGCCGGGCNGTTCAAGCCTCAATTGTGCAAATTCNTCGCTTGATAGTAGGCCGTCCATATTGCTGTCGGCCCCTGTAAACTTGGCATTTGTGNGGGCNTCANCGTNGGCAATNCTGATAGGAAATCGGNCTTGTCGTTCTTCTGCTGCNCTTACGTTGCTTACTGTCATAAATGCTATTGCTACGACTATTGCGGTANTCATGGACTTGGTCCTCGCTATCTCGTAATGGTTNANGCTTAGGTTATACGTAATACTGCTGCAAGTCCGTAGCACNAATGGTTTTGGTTGCTCGGTGCGATTGGGTCGCTACAATCCGACTTTTATTCACCGGAGCGGCGGCATGAGTGAACTGGGTTTGCAGAGAGCTGCAGGCGCATTGGGTGCCTTTGTAAGCGGTGTTGGGTTNGCTGATGTTGCTGGGTCCGACCGGGTCTATGCACAGGTACGGGATGCTTTAAATGAGCATGAAGTGCTGTTTTTTCGTGACCAAAATACGGCTCCAGAAGTTTTCGCTGCGTTCGCTAAATGTTTCGGTGAAATTCTCGATCATCCTGCCTACGCCAAGACAGAGCAAAGCGATGCGGTGCAGATTTTAGAGAGTACCCCGGAGCANCCTTCGAAGATTGAGTTGTGGCACTCAGACATGACCTTTATGGCGCAACCGCCGAGTTATACGCTGTTGCAGGGCCAGNTTATTCCNGCAANTGGCGGCGATACTTTGTGGGCNAGTGCTACCGCCGCTTTNGCGAATTTGTCAAAAAACATGCAAGAACTGCTAACACCTCTTACCGCGGTGCATGATTTCGCTCACGGCTTTGCTGAGTCTCTTGCCGAGCCTGGCGGAGCGGAACGCTTGGCACCAGCTATTGCAGCAAACCCACCGGTGGAACACCCGTTGGTGCGGACCCATCCGGAAACCGGAACTCGGAGTATTTATGTGAACCGTTTGTTCACAACACGGATAAAGGAGTTATCGCCCCTAGAAAGTCAGCACTTGCTTGAATTTCTCTATCGTCATGTGGTGACTGATGAGCATACTGTGCGCCTGTCGTGGGCGCCTGGGACCGTAGCGATATGGGATAACCGATCTACCCAGCATAAGCCGGTAAATGATTTTTTTCCCCAGCATCGAAAAATGCATCGAGTCACATTGTGCGGTGATAAGCCTCGATAGCGTCCGCCGGGCTAGTTTTGCGAGGTCCGCCACTCCATGAACGCGCTGTCGGCGTCACTTAGTGGCAATTCCCGCCCAGCCAGCCAAATGTCGATGGCCGCTAGCAGCTCACTCGCAAGATCCGGCTCGTTGCGCGCCAGCACGGCATACGATTTCTGCACGTCACCCACTAGCCCCATAGTTAGAAGCACTTCTGCGCGCGACAGCCATGCATCGTAATACTTAGGGCTAAGCTGTAGTGCGAAGTTAAATGCACCTATGGCTTTGCGCAGTTCTCCCTGCATTGCTAAGACCTTGCCTAATAGCAGGAACGCGCGCATGTTTTTTTGATCTTTCTTCGCGGCTTGACGTAAATATTTGTGTGCCCTCTTCAGCGCGGCCCTCGTTTTGGCTGCGTCATTGGCGGTGTCTAGGGACTGATGGTAGAGCGCTTGTTGGTAACTTCGATACCCTTTGTTGGTAAGCTTCTCCGACTCCTGCTCCGGGGCGTAGCCGCTGCCAAAAGGTGGCTCCATGTCCTCGATGCTGGATCCAGCAGCGAGACAATTTGGGCTGGCGAGAGTCAATGCGAAGAGCATGACTGCCGTCTGCGATAATAGTTGCCGGTTCATACATCTCCCCCAATAATGTTGGTTACAGGGCGCTATCAGCACTGGCGCGCGAAAATCGTCAACCAAAAGATTACTAGGAGTTCAAAGTAATGCAAATACGCAGTGCGGGCTTGGTATTGCTTGTTAGTTTGTGGTGTTCCAGCGCTATGGCGCAGCCTGACATTCGGGTCAGTCCTGGCCTAGGTGTGCTGACGTCAGCACAAAAAAATGCGATTGCTGCAGCTTCGGAGGTAATGCGCGAGTTCATGTTAACTTTTAATGCGCAAGACCCTGATCGTTGGGCCCAGACTTTATTATTTCCGCACGTGCGCATTAGTAGTGGTGGTGTAGTAGTGCATCCGTCACGCGAACAATTTGCCGCACAAATGGACTTCCGAGCATTTGCACGAAATTANAATTGGCAGCGTAGCGCTTGGGATCGTCTCGAGGTGATTCAGGTGGGTNCAAACAAGGTGCATATAGCTGTGCAATTTACCCGCTATGACGCCNCGCAAACCCCACAGGCGAGTTTTGACTCCCTCTACATTCTGCAGCGCGATGCTGCGGGGCGGTGGGGTATCCGTGCACGTTCGAGCTTTGCACCCTGATGCGTTTGGCAAGCGTCGACAGTTATCTACCTGATGCTGGTGACCTGAGCCAAGCCTGNATCCCNTTGGGCTTTTTCACTGCGTTTTGTTTGCAGCACCAACTGCTAAGCCTAGAGGTNGAACAAATGCACAGGGATACGGTCATTCAGTGCCGGCTTCAGGAAGGGCCGGTAAGTGCTCTATTTGTGGCACTTGGTGCAGAATTGACAGACCAACACCTGAGTCCTGCGGGCCAAGCCTTTGCCCATCGGGTATTGCCCACTTACTCTGATCGTTACCGCGAACTCTTTGGCGAAGACAGCTGGCAGCTAAAAGACAATTGGGATAACTATCAGCGTATGGCGACTGTTCTAGTGCGCGATTTATATGGGCAGCCGCCAAAGGCGATAGCATCTTGGTTTGATACTGTGATGAAGAAAGTTGCGGGCTTATGGCGATAAATCATCGGCAAATTGAAATGTATCGAGCCGAGGCGGCAGACCTGCCCAAAGNTTTGGCAGAGCTGCATAGGCACTATGGAAGNCAAGCGGACTTGCTGCGAATCGCTAAGGTCAACGAACAANTCGTAGCGGGGTATGCTTTATTGAGTCCGNCTCAACGGCAAGGCTACTTTGGTCTGGAATGGATTGGCGTATTGCCGGATTTTCGTCGGCAGGGCGTTGGGCGCTGGATGGCAGGCCACGCCATGGGGGTCGCTGAAAGCAAGAGCGGCCGTGGATTGAGAACTAGTCATGTAGAGCCGGGGCAATTTTTCCAGAGTCTTGGGTTTGCGCGCACNCCNACCGACGGATTCACGATAGAGTTTTTTCCGGAGTAATGGCGNGNTAGCTATTTTATCCTTGCGGCCTTCCCCAAGTAGCCGCCGTGATGACGTAGCCCATAGTCTTCTCGGGTNACGCCTTTCTGTTCCATTAGCGCCAGTGCGATTGCATCGCTGATTGCCAACATCACGGCCATGGACGCGCTTGGTGTCAGGCCNAGCGGGCAAGGTTCGTTGATNANACCCATGTCNANNACCAGNTCTGAGTAGTCCCGCAGCTCGGAATCTGGGTGCGACGTAACACCGATAATAGTGGTGACNCCCAGATGTCGGGACATCTCAAGAATCTCGATCACTTCGCGACTTTTACCGCTGGTTGAAAATGCGATCATGACGTCGTTTGCGCCGACTAACCCCAAGTCACCGTGGGCAGCCTCGGCAGGATGAATAAAGTCGGCGGGCGTTGCGGTGGAGCANAGAGTTGCCGCGAACTTTTTTGCAATGTGCCCGGCCTTACCAATGCCAGTGGNTAGAATTTTGCCTTCACAGNTAAGCATGACCTCGACCGCGGTTATAAAGTCGTTGCTGACGTTAATGGCGCTAATAGCTTCTGCTTCAGCGCGCAGCACTGCTTGCATACGTTGTTTGATGTCCAAGGTTTGGCTTCCTGATCTAAAGTTAGGCGCGCGGCGCATATTACGTGACCGCGGCGAAGCACGAAACTCCCAATCGGCACAGCGGCGCCAAGCCCCGAGGCTTAGAGCNGCTACTTTCGTCGAGCCGGATACGTTAAATTTCAAGACTTGGNAAATGCTCGAGTAGCAAAATGATGAATCCCCAAAGTACAGCCTCAGCCCTGTTGCCCAAGCCTTACAGAGTGGNNGGGCGGGATGCTCCGGCGCAGTTGCGCGGCGCCACNAAGATAATCTGGGCTGGCGATNCAGATGCCCGTACTGAGGCGTATGCGCTACGCATACTCAGCGANCTGCCATGTGGCTTAGTTGCGATTCAGATTGCTGATATCGATGATGTTNGGGCGCCGCAAGAAGGTATGGACGAAGCCTATGAGTTAAGCGTCACGGCTGAGCAGATCTTACTCAAGGCGCATAGTACGTGGGGTGCCTTGCACGGCATAACCACCCTTCGACAATTGATGTCGGCTGGAGGGGTATCGGATGGTTTACATATCACTGATAGCCCGCGATTTTCCTGGCGCGGCTGCATGTTAGATGTAACACGGCACTTTATACCGTTGGCCCAGCTTTATCAGGTGGTGGATGGTCTGCAGCTGCTAAAGCTTAATGTCTTACATCTGCATTTGTCTGACGATCAGGGGTTTCGTTTCGGTAGTCGGATCTGGCCGAAGCTGGTGAGTGACGAGCACTACACCATGGAGCAACTTTCTGAGTTGGTCGCGTATGCGGCTGATCGAGGTATTCGATTAATTCCGGAGCTCGATGTACCTGGGCATGTGACGCACTGGTTACTGGCTTATCCGCAATGGGGTAGTGAGGAGGTATATGCCAGCCAGCGTTTTGGCGTCCATCCTGGTTGTTTGGACCCCACTCGCGAAGAGGTATACGCCGCCCTATCCAGTCTGTTTGCTGAAATCGCAGAAGTGTTTCCAGATCAATATGTGCATGTTGGTGGTGACGAGGTAAATCCAAAGTGGTGGCAACGCTCGGAGGCGGTACAAGCTTTTATTGTTGAGCATGGTCTAGCAGACGAGCGCGGGTTNCAGAATTACTTTCTGCACTGCGTGCAGCAAATTTTGGCNTCTCTGGGCCGGCAGATTATTGGTTGGGATGAAGTGTTGCATGAGCAGATGCCTGAGTGTGTGGTGCAGAATTGGCGTGGTGCAACGACCCGGGACCGAGCGTTAGCGGCAGCACGATCGTGTATTGTTTCTGCCCCCTATTACTTAGATCTGCACTTCCCTGCAGACATTCATTATCAGTTTGATCCGGAAGCCTCTCAGCAGAGCTGGCTGGCCATGGAGAATGCGTTGGCTGAGGATCGGCGTCTTCGGCATATTGCCCCAGCGCTGAGCTGGACTCATCAATGGCGCGCCGGAGCGATTGAGCTTGAGCATGAGCCAGCGGCCAAGGTGCTTGGGGGCGAGGCGTGTTTGTGGGCCGAACTCGTGGATGGTCCGACCCTGCCTATGCGATTGTGGAGTCGTCTTCCTGCCATAGCCGAGAGGTTATGGTCGTCAGCAGATTGCCGGGACTCGGAGGATTTTTATCGCAGGTTACCGACGCTGTTGGAATATCCGGAATTGTCTTGGGATGCGCACCAAAATCGGTGTTTGCAGGATCTAGGTTTAAGCGCTATTCAAATTGAAGTTGTGCGTTGGCTCGAGCCGACCAAGTGGTACAGCCGGTTATTGGGAGCGCAAGCCATGCAAGCCCGGTTACAAGGGAATGAAATGCCTCAGGCCAGGCCTTATCAAGTGCACACGCCGCTTAATCGAGTAGTAGATTATTTGGCGCCAGAAAGCATAAGTGCCAGAAGCCTAGTGCGCGAGATGGACCTGCAAGAGCTAATGGAAAAATGTGACCGTGCCCTTGCTCAGTTGTGGTCGGGTGTTGATGAAGATGTGGTAACTGCGTTAACGGCGACCCGCGACGCGTTGCAATTAACTCAGGATGCGAACGCAGGGCGGCGCGCCAAAGACCAAGTGTTATCGGTGCTTGAAGAACGTTATCAACCCCACGGTGAGTACATGCCAGCGCTGATTCCGCATTTGATCGACTGGCTGACGGAAGCACGGTGAGTTTGCAGGCCGGGACAAAACTGGCAGCACAAGCAGCGTCGGCCTGGTGCGGTGAGGCGGAGATCAGCCCTCTGGGCGATGGCCACATACACCAGACCTTTTTAGTCCAGGTAGCAAAAACCGGCGAACGTTTCGTTTTGCAGTCGGTTAATCAAACAGTATTTGCAGATGTGCAGCAGATGGCTCAGCAAATATCTGTGCTGCTTCGTCATCTTGCTGCGGATCGTGATTACGCAAATGCCTTTGTTGTGGCCGATGCGCTGCCCACTCGACTTGGGCGTATTCTACATTCGGTCGGTGACGAGACTTGGCGCGCTTGGCGATTCATAGAGCGTAGCCGCGTAATAGATCCGTTTACAAATTCTCAGCAAGTGGAGTCTGCAGCCCATGCCTTTGGCTCATTTCAGCGCAGTTTAGCCGGCTTTCAACCGCACTCTTGGCGACCGCCTATTCCCGGCTTTTTGGAATTGTCTGGTTATATAGAAACTTACCGACGCTGCGTGCAAGCAAACTCAACTGACGCAGTACCGACCGATCTAGCCGCAGTTATTGAGGCTAATCTGGATTTGGTTACGGCACTTGGCCCGTCGCGCGGGTTCATTCATGGCGACTGTAAGATTAATAATGTGCTCTTCAGAGACGATAAAGATCAGGCGCTGGCGGTGATAGATNTAGATACTGTGGGCCCTGGGCATTGGGCTTGGGATTTTGGCGACCTNGTACGCTCGGTATCGTTTAGTCATGGCAGTGTGGATCTAGGGTTGTTCNAAGCCTGTGTAAAGGGCTTCAGTTGCGGACGTGGAATGTTCGGGCAAACGGCCCAAATGACGGCNCAACAAATGAGCATCGCACCTGCGTATATCGNATTTACTCTTGGCCTGCGGTTCCTAATCGACCACCTGCGCGGTGACGAATACTTTCGAGTTTCCCAGCGCGGTGAAAATCTGCACCGCGCGGTTGAGCAATTTACCCTGCTGCAGCAATTTAATGGGCTGCGGGCGCAGCTGGCTGAATGTGCGCTAGCGCAACTATCCGAACATGTTAAGTCAGGTCAGCTGAGCTAAAACCAGTTTTACNACCAGCACGATAGTTATCACGAAGGCGGCAGTAAAACCGATCCCCATCAGGATAAAGTGCCCCGCTTTGCCGCGGCTGAAGTCGCGCTCGCGGTTGCGCTGGGATTGCACGCCGAATGCTGCNGAAAAAGTGCTACCGAGCATTTGTANNAAAGTNAGNGGTGGCAGTTCTTCGATCTCAGGCTCGGTTTCCTGACTTGAAGGCTGGTCTGATTCGTCCATGTTTCGGCGCCAGTNGTGTTTTTGACGTTGTTGGATTATATGCCGCCCTAGTGTCATGCTTAAATTATGAAGTTGCATCCATTAAACCGAGANTTTANCTGGCAGAGAGCGCCTGGGCCGCTGCGTTATGTAACCCAAGAGCAGGCGGATGCCTACGCTGAAATCGGTGGCTTTGTGTTGCCAGACGCATTCTCGCCCACAGANGTTGCGGATTTGTTGGCAGAGCTAGACCCTCTGGAGGCGCAGAGTAATGCGGATTTACAGAACATAGATCCGAATCAGCCGACCATCGCTCGACCCGATGAAATCGTTTTTCGGGCGCACGCGGTAATGGTTTCAGAGCAAGCCCGTCGTTTTGCGCAGCATCCGGTGATGCGCGATNTGGTGCAAGATCTGATCGGCCCTGAGGTGCGCTTGTACTGGGATCAGTTGGTATATAAGCGACCAGGCACGCGAGAAGATTTTCCATGGCATCAAGATAATGGCTATAACTATGTGCAGCCGCAGCAGTATTTGACATGTTGGATCGCACTTACCGACGCGACAATAGACAACGGCTGTCCATGGATAGCACCCGGTCAGCACATCAACGGNACACTGCATCATGACTGGACCTCCATTGGGTTTCAGTGTTTGGCCGAGCATCCACAAGATGCCCTGCCGCTGGAGGTAAAAGCGGGTTCAGTGGCGGTTTTCTCAAGCCTGACACCCCACCGTACAGGCCCGAATCTAACCCAAGGCATCCGTAAGACCTATATTCTGCAATATGCGCCGGANGGCGCGATGATTCATCCTCNTGGTGGTGCGGCGCAACCAGCAAATGATCCACAGCGGCAATTTTTGGTGACCTAGGTGCATAAGTGTTTAGGGCTTGTCCTGTTGTGGTTCGGTCTATTTGGCTGTGCAACACCCAACCGCCCGCCNNTGCTGTTTGTGGCCGAAGGTCCGGTTTATCCGGAATCTGCGCGGGTTCAGCGCCTTGAGGGTTTCGTTACNCTTGCCTANGACGTAACGGCTAGCGGTAATGTAGACAACGTGCGTGTGATCAATTCNGAACCGGNGGGTGTATTTGATAATGCGGCTATAGCNGCTGTGCGCGATTGGCAATTTTTGCCCATGCANCGNAGNGGCACGCCGGTCCTAGCGGAAGGGCAAGTCAGCACGCTGACCTTTAAATTATCTGCAGACGAGAAAGATGGGGCTGAGGCCAGCACAAGCAACAGAGACNGGTAATCTAGCCATATTCAACGGTTGGTGGATTGTCTTCACCAGCGGGATACTGACGATGGTCCCGTTGTGGCTGGGTCCGGACGGCAGCCTAGCTGATGAACTGGGTTATGCCTTACGTGTCAGTGCGCGAGTTGCGTTTATCGCGTTGCTACTGGCGTATGTAGCACGTCCATGGCACAAGCTCACGGGNAGAGGGCGATGGTTGATGGTAAACCGGCGTTACCTTGGTCTCGCGGCCGCACTCNNGCATNCAGTGCACTTTGCCTACATTGTCGCGTTATTTGNGCTAACCGAAGCNGTGCTGGAAGCCGTTACAGCGATCTTTGGTGGCTTTGCCTACCTATGTATTTGGGTCATGGCCNTGACTAGTAATCGAGCTGCGCAGCAACGCTTAGGGCGCTGGTGGTCGCGGCTGCATCGATTCGGCATGCACTATCTGTGGTTGGTCTTCATGCAAGCTTTTATCGGCATTGCTCTGACTGCTGGCGATCCGACCTATGTCGCTTTGACCGCAGCGGGGTTGCTGGCGTTCATGCTCAGAGTGGTGGTTGCACTACGTCATCGGTTAAGGCGCACCGCGTAAAGGCCGGAGAAACTTCCAGCGCTNGAGCCGTCACTGAGATGCACTTTGCTAGTGAGTTGAAAGCGTCCCTTACCCGACTTTTGCAGAGTATCCATTGCCGCCTCTTGGCCGGCAAAAGAACAACTCACGACAATTTCCTCGGCCACGGGTTTAGCGTAATCAATCTGGCCGTTGGCAATAACAATGGATGCATCAAGCTCGTGCAACTGCAGCTGTAAATGCATCATGCCCCAGCCGGTTAGAGCCTGAACGGCATATAGACTGCCGGCGAAAGCGGTGCCATGTACATTAACGTTAGGNGCCAAACTGGCGCAGCAAGTCAGCGTATTATCAGCAAAGTCCACAATGCGCATGTCCATGGCTTTGGACAGTGGAATTTGTTGGTACCAGATGGCCTGCAAATCTGTACAAAGGTCTTGGAGTTCNGTCATAGTTTTGGCTCGCGAGCGTTGGAGAGGTTAGACACCATGATCAGTGTGAATATGGTTGAGGCAGATGTCTATGAAGTGGTGGTCGGACAGCGGGTAAGCAGCGAGTTACAGCGCGGTGCGATCAACATTACCGACGAAACGGTACATCGCGTGCACATGTCCCAAGCCTATTACCGCAAGNTATGTGGTGCCACCACGACCCATGAATGGGTGTTGTTAAATGCGTTCCAGTTTCTGCTAGAGCGCGAGCCGAATACGGCGATACTCAAGACCTTTGACCTGCCGGACATAGCGCATTATTTCCCNGAGTTTGAAGCCGAGATGCAGCAACGGCTGGGCTATCAAGGCAGTTAAATGCTCAAAGCGCCTCCNGCTANTAAAGTTAGCAAAAAGTTGACTATTTAATTTGATCTAGGGGAAGCGCCCGCGCTGGTGCTAAGCTCTAGCATACGACTGCGAACCTATTAGATTTACCTTCATATTTTAGCTTTTCCGTCGATTGCAAAGCCGACGCTTTGCAGTGATCGGGTTATCTGGGATAAAAGATCCATAATCCCGCCGGCGTTATATGTTTATCAAAAGTTAACTAATCAAGCGGGTGCGGAGTCGTGCAGTTTAAAACTGAAGGCCCAGAGATCATTTACGGAGTGTGGCTATGAAATTCCTTGGCTTAATGGTTGCTGTGATAGCGGCCTGGCTTTCACTCTCAAGCGCAACTGCTATTGCGAATACAGAGATTAAGCGCGAAGTTGATGCCGTGATTGACGACGTTATCAGTTGGCGTCGAGATTTCCACGAGCATGCTGAACTGTCGAATAGAGAGTTTCGCACCGCCAAGGTTATTGCCGAACACCTACGCGATTTAGGTATGGAGGTAACAACGGGTGTGGCTAAGACTGGCGTGGTTGGCCTGCTGAAAGGCGCCTTACCAGGACCCGTAGTGGCGCTCCGCGCAGATATGGACGGTTTGCCTGTGGTCGAAAGGACCGGTCTGCCTTACGCTTCGACTCAGCGCAGCGAATACGAGGGACGCGAGGTGGGCGTTATGCATGCCTGTGGTCATGACACCCACATGGCCATACTCATGGGCGCTGCGGAAATTCTTGCGGGTATGCGTGAACAGCTTCCGGGCACGGTGAAATTTATTTTCCAACCAGCTGAAGAAGGTGCTCCCAAGGGCGAGGAAGGTGGTGCGAAACTTATGATTGCTGAGGGCGTGTTGAAAAATCCCGATGTCGATGCGGTGATGGGTTTACATATCTCCCAAGGCAGCGAAGTCGGCACAGCGAGTTATCGCTCCCTAGGTTTTATGGCCAGTGCCCAGCGTTTTGATGTGCAGATACAAGGCAAGCAAACCCATGGCGCACGACCTTGGGCTGGTGTTGACCCTATTGTGGTGGGCGCACAGATCATTAATGGCTTACAAACCATCGTCAGTCGGCAGATTGATATCACCCAGCACCCAGCCGTGGTTACGGTAGGCTCCTTTACCGCTGGTGTGCGGAACAACATCGTCCCAGAAACGGCGACCCTGAGCGGCACGATTCGCACATTCGATGCCGGGGTGCGTAGTTCCATACATGAAAAGATTCGTTCTATTGCTGAGCAAACTGCCACAGCTATGGGAGCGGTGGCCACGGTTGAGATTGACCCTGGAGTGCCGGTTACGTTTAACGATCCGCTGCTGACCCGACAGATGGTGCCGACGCTAGAGCGAGTGTATGGCGAGCAGTCAGTTTTTCAATCACCCCGCGTGACTGGGGCCGAAGACTTTTCCTTCTATCAAGAGCAAGTGCCCGGATTTTTCTTCTTTATTGGTGGGCGGCCACCAGAGCTGAGCGCTGCCCGGGCGATTCCTAATCACTCGCCGTTTTTCTATGTCGATGAAGCAGCGTTCGCGCCGGCAGTGCAGGCTATGACGCAATTAGCCATAGACTACCTTAATGCTGGGGCACCCTAGAGACCCCAGCATTCGCCATCATTAGCGAACAGCACGCTGCCCCCGTAGGAGTCTTCGATCGCTGCACGGCTCAGGCTCTCGCGGCCGCGTGTGCGATTGGTACGATGGGCGAGGATCAGCATGCGAGCATTAGCCGCCGCGGCAACCTTGCCCAGTTCTGAAGGCAGCGCAAAGGCATCTCTTAAGGCGCCGCGACTGACTTCTGGGATCGCATGACTCGCAACAAGCGCATCTGCGTCGGCTGCAAATGTGCCGATAATGTTTTTGTCGTTATTGAAGTCCCCGGCAAAGACGGCCACTTGGTTGCCTATTTCCACCCGCCAGGCGATGGTAGGAACATTACTGTGCTGCACGGGCACAGCCATCAACCGAACATTTGGGCTTCGGTAGCGTGACCACTTGCGAGAGCCGACAGCGGGGACATTGCTTACTTTCACCCGGAAACCGTCCGGAGCGGATGGTCGTAACAAGCCGGACAGATGGGAGAACGCGCCCTGATTACCGATTAGGCGTTGCACGAATGTTTCGGTGTCGACGAATTCATCCGTATTGCTGTCGGGACCGAGGATGGTCAGGGTGCTGCTGCGGTCTGCGGCTAATGCACCAGCAAGATAGGCTGGTAGATCGACGCTATTGTCTGCATGGAGTTGGGTGAGGGCGATGACCTCAATATCGTTAATGTCCGCGCCGGAGCGATCAAATCCTACAGAGGAGCCGGAGCCGGTATCGATAAGCAAGCGCGCTACATTGTCTTGCCAGATCAGAAAACTCGGTGGGCCTTGGCCATCGGACAGTTCGCCGCTGCCGGCACCGAGAATTTCGATCCAGATGCCTTCGTCGCCGCAGTGCGCACTGTCGCTGAAGGCCGCGGGCGCTGCGAAAAGGCAAGACAAAAATAGCAGCAGCTTGGATCTCATACACTGGTCTCTTTGGGTTGGATTTGGTCGATTTCATCCAGCCACGCCTTGGCTGTGGCTTCGTCGGGCATACGCCAATCGCCACGAGGCGAAAGGCTAACGCTACCCACCTTTGGCCCAGGCGGCAGGGTTGAGCGCTTGAATTGTTGGCTTATGAAGCGCTGGAAAAACTGCCTTAACCAATGGCTGATTTCTTGGCCGTTATAAACCCCGGCAAAACTGCGCTGCGCAAGATCGAAAATTTTCTTTGGCCGGCTGCCATGGCGTAGAAAGTGAAATAGGAAAAAATCGTGCAGTTCATAAGGTCCAACTAACGATTCCGTCAATTGGCTGATTTCGTCATCCTGAGGGGGAATCAACTCGGGGCTAATTGGGGTGTCCAGAACTCGGTTAAGAACGTTAGCTAATTCAGGCTGTGCCGAAGCTCGATGCTGGGCGTACCAGCGCACTAAATAGGCAATCAAGGTTTTTGGCACGCTGGCGTTGACGTTGTAGTTCGCCATATGGTCTGCATTGAAGGTGCACCAGCCCAGTGCTAATTCACTCAGGTCGCCGGTTCCAACAACGATGCCACTTTCTTTATTTGCATAATTAAACAAAATTTGAGTGCGCTCCCGCGCCTGCGCATTTTCGAATACCACATCGAAGTCACCGTCGTGACGCAGGTCGGCAAGGTGCTGTTCGACCGCAGCATGAATGGGCACCTGCAAAAATTTAGCGCCTACAGTTGCGGCTAAATCTTCGGCATTACTGAAAGTGCCGGTGCTGGTGCCAGGCCCGGGCATGGTGATGGCATGCAGGTGGTTCATATCTAGATTGAGCTTGTGCAGNGCGTCTACCGCTACGAGAAACGCAAGTGTTGAGTCGAGACCGCCNGACAAGCCGATCACCAGCGTGCTGCTGCGTGCAGCCTGAAANCGGCGCGCTAATCCAGTGGC
This sequence comes from Gammaproteobacteria bacterium, assembly GCA_002690405.1. Lineage (GTDB taxonomy): Bacteria > Pseudomonadota > Gammaproteobacteria > Pseudomonadales > Azotimanducaceae > UBA4421. The sequence continues at coordinate 11,117 of NZEI01000052.1, read as the reverse complement.
TTGAATTTGCATGATCTCTGCTGCCCGGGCCTCTAGTTCATGCTCATCTGCCGGGACAAAGGGTTGTCGTGGGTACTCGCGTTGCAGTTGCGGTAATGGTGGCAAAGTAGCAGCGCCAGAAGCGATGCGATAGGCACTGGGCCGCTCTGCTTGAGCAAAGGTCGTGTTCTGGGCGCGGTCATGTTGTAACCATTGGATATCAATTTCTGCGATCAGGGTGGCTGCCTGCAGGCTAAAGCGTTGGCTGTCAGCGATCAGTTGGCCGGCCTCNGCGATCATTCGATGACCGCCGAAGACCAGATCTTTGCTGGATTCGTTGGCCCCGGCGCTTGCATAGACATAGCCGCATAAATTCTTAGCGCTGGTCATGCGCACCAATTCGCGGCGATAGTCGGCCTTGCTGATGAGTTCGTTACTGGCCGAGAGATTGAGAATNACTTGGGCGCCAGCCAGAGCCGCCAAACTGCCCGGATTGATTGGNGCCCATAGGTCTTCGCAGATCTCTACGCCCACCAAATGGCCGCCNACATTGAATAGTTGNTCACGGCGAATCTGNAAGCTGCCGAGGTCAGCAGTAACCTCTGTTTCGTTGATCCCATGGCCTGATACGAACCACCGCTGATCGTAAAACTCACCATAATTCGGCTGTACAGATTTAGGCACCATACCCAACACTTTGCCATTCCCGATAAGTGCGGCGCAGTTCAGTAGCCGGCCATCGGCCAGACGCCATGGAATGCCTACAGCACATAGGGGCAAATCAGAGTGTTCAACCAGTAGGGTCAGGGCTTTGCGGCAATCGCCGAGTAAATTTTCGGTAAAGAACAAGTCTTCCGCCGAATAGCCGCTTAGACAGAGTTCTGGAAAAACAGCAACGGCCACGTTCTGCTCAGCTAGATTTTGCAGTTCTGTGAGTATTGCTGCAGCGTTTGCCAGCGGATCAGCGATGCTGACCACGGGTGTGGCTGCGGCGACGCGCAAAAAACCATGGGTGTTGAAGTCTGGCGAATGCATGTCGCGATTCTAGAGAGATTAGCCGCAGATAAAAACGGCAACCCAAGTAANTTTATTTTAATGCCGCAANGCCGCCCTGTTNAGTTTTCTGCGNTCTAGTGCTTGTTATCGCCATGTTTATGGGATCTGCGATGTAATTGAGACAAGCGTCGGGATGCTNATCGCATGCGTAGTCAAAGCTCGCGAGGCTCTGTTATATTCCNTCGNTCGCTTGAGGGACTTGCGTGAGGCTAAGTCAGCGAAATTAACATTGGGGAAGGCGATTATGGATTTTGAATTTTCTGACGAACAAGAGCTTTTGCGGGAACAGGCTCGCGGTTTTTTAGCGGACAACTGTCCGCCCACCGCAGTCCGTAAAGTATTGGATGGCGACGCTGAGTACGATGCTGAGTTGTGGCAGAAAGTCGTAGAAATGGGTTGGACCGCTACGGTGATTCCCGAAGAATTTGGTGGCTTGGGGCTGTCCTACCTCGAATTAGTGGTCATTGCAGAGGAATTGGGCCGCGCGGCGGCGCCGATCCCATTCAGCTCTTCGGTTTATTTGGCCACTGAAGCGTTGCTGATGCTGGGTAGCCAAGAGCAGAAAGAAAAGTGGCTGCCAATGCTGGCCAGTGGAGAGGCCATCGGAACTTTTGCATTGGCCGAGGGCAATGGTCGGCCGGCGGCAAGTAGTCTTAAGACCTCAGGCGCTGGTGGCTCGGTCACGGGGCGTAAAATACCTGTCGCAGATGGCGGCATTGCGAACTTTGCTGTAGTGGTTGCCGCTAGCGATCAGGGCGATGGCGCGAGCCTGCACTTGGTCGAACTGGATCAGGCTGGTGTGAGCCGAGAAGCAGTGCGCACGCTGGATTTCACTCGCGGCCACGCAGCCATTGAGTTCACTAATGCTGAGTCTGAATTGCTCGGAGGCGAAGGCTCTGGATGGACGGCAATGGAGAGTCTGCTCGATCGAGCAGCGGTGCTGTTTGCTTGGGAACAGGTGGGCTTAGCTGATGCAGCGCTTGAGCAGGCCCGTGACTATGCCATGGGCCGTTATGCCTTTGGCCGCTCGATTGCGTCCTATCAGGCAATTAAGCACAAGCTGGCAGGCATGTATGTGAAAAATACCCTAGCGCGCAGCAACTGTTACTACGGTGCTTGGGCCCTAGACAGCGGCAGCGCTGAGTTGGCCTTGGCGGCGGCTACCGCGCGGGTAGGTGCGATCCAGGCGGCAGTGCACGCCGCGGAAGAAAATGTTCAAACCCATGGCGGTATGGGCTTCACCTGGGAATTCGATTGTCAGTTTTATTATCGCCGGGCGAAATTGCTCAGCGTCAACATAGGCAGTGAGGGCTACTGGCAGGACAAGTTGATCACTGCTTACGAACAGACCAACGCTGCGTAGAGCGCGCGCGTATCACTTAGCGAAAGAGATAATTTAAGGACGAATACAATGGATTTTAATGATTCAAAAGACGAAGCAGCGTTTCGCGCCGAAGCAGCGGCATGGTTGAAAGACAACGTACCGAGCAAAGACGAACTTGCCGGCTTAGATGAGCTTGCTGCAGCGAAGTTATGGCAAAAGCGTAAATACGACGCGGGATGGGCATGCATTCGCTGGGACAAGGAGTTTGGTGGACGCGGCGCCAGCGCGATAGAGCAGGTGATTTGGAATCAAGAAGAGGCCAAATACAATGTGCCGGCTGGCTTCTTTGTGATTGGACAGGGCATGGCAGCACCGACATTGATGACTTGGGGTCAGCCTGAGCACCACGCGCGGTATTTGCCGAAACTCGCCAGCGGCGAAGAAATTTGGTGTCAGTTGTTCTCCGAACCTGCAGGTGGATCGGATCTCGCAGCTCTGCGTACCAAGGCAGAACGTGATGGAGACGACTGGGTTATCAACGGACAAAAAATCTGGACCTCTGGTGCGCACTACTCGGATTATGGAATTTTGGTTGTGCGCACGGACCCCAACGTGCCAAAGCATAAAGGTCTGAGCTACTTCTTCTTAGACATGAAGTCGCCCGGTGTAGAGATCAAGCCAATTAAGCAGTTAACTGGTGGTGCGAACTTCAATGAGGTGTACTTCACCGATGTGCGTATTCCAGATAGTCAGCGCCTTGGTGAGGTCGGGCAGGGCTGGCAAGTGGCTCTGACTACGCTGATGAATGAGCGTGCAGCGATTGGCGGTGGTGGCGCTGGCGTTAATGTCGAAATGGCTTATCGCATTGCTAACGAAGTCATGATTGATGATAAGCCCGCAATTGCCGACAGCGCAGTCCGTGCCAAGTTAGCCAACTGGTATGTGCAAGAATCAGGTTTGCGGTTCACCGGTTATCGCTCTATGACTGCGATGTCACGGGGCGAAATCCCCGGACCAGAAAACTCCATTGGTAAACTTGTAGGTGCACCGAAAACTCAGGAAATGGCGTCCTTTTGTATGGATCTGTTGGAAATGAGCGGAGCAATCTGGGACGAAAAGTTATCCAAAGAAGCGGGTATGTTGCAGCTCACATATATGGGAGCACCGGGCGGACGGATCGCTGGTGGTACCGATGAAATCATGGCCAACATCATTGCGGAACGGGTATTGGGAATGCCTCAGGAGCCGCGTATGGACAAAGGCATGCCGTTTACCGAGGTACCAACGGGCAGCAATTGATAGATGCAGACTAGTGTGGCGCCATTGGCGCTCGGTAGATGAGTCGGAAGGGGCACACAGTGCCCCTTTTTTTTGTGCGCGGTTGAAGTGGCCTTGCTTAACCTGCCGTTACAGACGAGTCTGAGGACAGCCATTCAACCTTATCCCCCAACTTGATGTTACCGGGCTTTTCAACACTCGCATAAACGCCCAAGTTGCCGTCGTTGTGCTGCACAAGGTGGCGCATGACCTTTGGATCCTTGGGTAAATCTGCAAAGCCATGAGTGGTCATAACGCAACGCGGGCAGATGGCATTGATCAATAGCACAGCGCTACCAAGCTGCAAACGTTTGCCCACCCATTCGTTCTCGACAAAACCGTCGGCCTCAGTATCGAGTACGATGTTTGGGCGGAAACGCCGTACGTCGAAATTACTTTCGCTGCTCGCCGCAGACATTGCGTGCAAGGATGCTGTGGTCATGATCAGCAGTGGAAATGCATCAAAGTAAGTTCCCGGAGAAGATTCATAAATGAATAATTCTTTTGGAAAAGTCGATAGATCTGGTAGCGGCTCGTCCTCTGTGCGTGCAAACAACTCACGAAAGTAGGCCATTTGATCGAAATTTTCCGGATTTGGCGGGCGCTTGTAATGCTCGAGCTGATCCGCAGGCAGTAGTGGCCATAGACTCACTGGCGACCCTATTGCCGCAGAAAGGGTCTGATTCACCTTGGGATCTTTTGAATGGGTAGTACTTTGATCTGGGAGTCTTATGGCAACCGGTGGCGATGGTGTTCGCGCATCGGGTTCATGCTCTAGTGCTGCGTGCATGTCCATGAGTTGGGGAAATCTTTTACCGCCTTTAATTCCACCTCGCTCTTCGTCCTTTACCGTCCAGCAGCGGTCGCCGGGAATGCCCTTCATTGTTAAGGCAGTGCTATTGAGGGTATCCCCACCCATGCTTTTGACGGGGTAGCGATACAGGGAATGGATGGTTGCTTGCATAATCACTCAGTGGCGGATTTGGTCGATGCCGTTAATCTGACGAATTAGTCCCATTGATTTGCTCAAAATGCGGGTTACCAGAGCGTCGGCGGTATTAGAAAACTCAAAGCCCATAGCATTGGCTGCAGATAAATCGATGATGGGTCGTGCCAATTCCCAATCGCTATGAGCGCGGATGAGGTGCGTACGAATTCGGGTAAAGTGTGCTCGATAGGTCAGTTGACCTTCGTTTTCCAACTGCATGATCAGTCGATCCAGCAGCGGGGCGAGTTCGTTTCGAACTAGGGTTCCCGTTTCCATGACACAATCTCCGTAGAGCCTGACCCTAGTTTGCCGCTAGAACGTTAGAAAGCCAATCTGTTAAATCAATATCTCGTGCAGGGACATACAGTTGGCCAGTACCCGATCTGCCCCAGCCTTTTGCAGTGCCGCAGAGTCATTGCTGCCGGTAAGCACACCAATACAGTGCATGTTTAACGCCTTGCCCGCCTGCATATCCAGCGCACCGTCTCCCACCATAATGCTGCTGTCTGGGCGTGCCTTTAAGGCTTGTAGGTTAGTCATCAGGTGACGCGGATCAGGTTTGAGATGAGCCACGTCATCGCGCGCATGAATCGCGTCCACGAAATGCTCTTGATCAGGAAATATTGTCTCGATAGCGGCCCTGCAATTGCGCGTAACAATGCCAATTTTGATGTCACAGCTGCGTAACTGGGTGAGCATATCTTTGATGCCCGGGAAGACCTGTGTTGAGCGCGCTGCGTCCAGTTCTATGTCTAGAATCAGCTGATGTGCGCGTTGTTGGTAAAGAGTTGCGTCCGCGCTGGACTGTGTGGCGAGCCATGCAGCGCCGGCCTCGATAACCTCCACAATGTACAAACCGGTATAAATATCCTCCGGAACACCCGCTGCAACTGTCAGCTCAACAACCCGGCGGCGCATGTCCGCCAAGTCTAGGTTTGGCGCCAGCGTGCCATCGAAGTCGAATAACACTGCATCGGTGGATTCCAGCCTCATCACGGATTGTCTTTATTTGTGTCGCGACGCTGCGCCCAGCGGGCTTCATGGGTGGCCGCGATACGTTGGCGAAAACGCCCTATCAGCGTCACCATGATTACCGCGACGCTGAGCAGAACGATGATTGGATAGGCTGTGGATTCAACCCAGAACGGGGATGCACTATTGATGTGAATATAGGCCAAAGTGCCGCAGGCGATTGCCACTGCCATTAGCGACTGAGTCATAAAGTAGGCGCCCGTCGCCAACAGCAGAGGCAACCAAAGCTGATGCATGGGGGTCATCTGATTTAGGTCGATGATAAAGATACTGCCTAGCGTCAGCGCCACGCCAATGAATCTTTCGTTTAGTGCGGTCATGTCAGGATGTCCAGCTGGCCGCCATCAATGCGCAAATTTTGGCCGTGAATAGCATTACTCTGTTCGCTGCACAAGAAAGCAACCAGAGCTGCGACTTCGTCGCGTCGAGTAATGCGTCGAGTGGGAATGTCTGCAGCCACCCTAGCCTCGATCTCTGACCAATTATCTCCCCAACCTTTAGCTTGACCGCGTTTGAGATAGGCGGCTTTGACCTCGGGGGTCAGGATGATGCCGGGTGATACGAGATTCACTCGGATGGCACTGCCGGCAACTTCTTTTGCCAGGCTCATCGTCATGGTCGCTAAGGCGCCTTTTGCCGCATAGTAGGCAGGCATTCGGGAATTAGGCCGGGTTGAGCCAACTGTGCCTATGTTGATGATGCGTGCCCACGGGCTAGCTAACAGACTGGGCAGCAAGGCCTGGGTTAATCTCTGCGCGGACAATACGTTTTTCTCGAAAGCGCTGTGCCAGTCGTCAGCATTGCTGTCCAACCAGGTGCTCTGGTCGGCACCGCCGTAGTTGTTGATCAGAATTTGGATTGAGTGTTCGGCACAGGCCTCGAGCAAACTTTGGCAGCCTGCTGGAGCGCTGATGTCTCCAGAAACAGGTGTGCCGCCAGCTAACTCGGATACAGCGGCGTTGGCTTGCTCGGCAGTTATTCCATGCACCAAGACGTTCGCCCCCTCGGCCAATAGCGTCTTTGCAATTGCGAAGCCCGTGCCCCGATAGCTGCCTGTCACAAGAGCCGTTTTGTTTGTAAGAGAGAAATCCATATTATGCGTCCTCCGATACCAGTGCGCAGTAACGATAGCAGACCCAGTGTGGTGGGTGTGTGAGCGTTGCTTGCCGGTAGCTGTGGCACAATGGGTTGGTGGACGTTCCTGCGCTAATTATTTTCTTGCTGATCACTCTGCTTGGTAGCTATATCCAGGCGGTCTCTGGATTTGCTATGGGCATGCTTATTGTTGCGGTAGCCGGCGGGCTGCGGTTGCTGGAAATTGAAACCTTAGCTGCGGTAGTAAGTATTCTCAGTCTTACCAACTCGGCGCTATCGCTTTGGGGTCAGAGCCAACACGTGCATTGGCGTCTTTTTTGCTGGCTCGCAGCAGGACAACTGCCAGCCCTTGCCTTGGGACTGTATTTTCTCGATCAACTTGGCGCCAATGCGCGCTGGCTATTAGAGCTCTGCTTGGGTGTTTTTTTGACCCTAGGTGCACTGGGGATGTTGCTCAAACCAAAACCTTTACAGCGTGTCTCCCCATCCTGGGTGGCCTGGCTCACTGGATTGTGTGGCGGCACCCTCGGGGGTATGTTTTCTGCCAGTGGCCCTGTGCTTGGGCTTTTCGGCTTCAGTCAGCCGCTGCCGCTAAACGTAATTAGAGCCACGCTGCTCGCGAGTTTTTTGCTGGTTACCAGCTCCCGTACGGTAATGGTCGGTTGGCGCGGTGAACTTACGGAAGCGGTGCTAGGTGTTGCCCTACTGGCGTTGCCTGTGGTGTTGGTGGGCACTTGGCTTGGTCATGTGCTTGCACCACCGGTGAGCGACGCAGCGTTAAAACGAGCGGCGTTCTGGTTGATTCTGGTTATGGGTATCTGGGTAGGGGTTACCGCCGCAATGAGTGGTACGCTAGCGCTTTAGCAAAAGGTTTCAGAGCCCTATGGCGACCACCTCTAGGCAAAAGATAGATGTGATGGATTTTGATCCAATCCGGCCGTATCGAGATCACGAAGTTCCCGATGTGTTGGCGCGGATCAGTCGCTCTTCGCAGCTTGCGGCGGCGGCTAAGCATTTGGTTTTACCGAATTTCTTGGCGCAGCGTTTTTTTGCCCCGTGGCTGACCAAATTGGTGTTGCAGTTCAGCGTGCGTAACCTGCGTAACGTCGACGATGTTCAGCGGCTGGTCTCAAAGTATTTTGAACAGTTGGTAGACAACTCCACAGACGCCCTGACGGTTTCCGGATTGGAGCATTTAGATCCGACCCGACAGTATCTCTTTATCTCGAATCATCGCGATATCGTCATGGACTCGAGTTTGATCAATCTGCTCATACTGCGGGCGGGTAACGAGACCTGCCGCATGGCGGTAGGCGACAATTTGCTCAATAACCCCTTAGCTGCGGACCTAATGCGGTTGAACAAAAGTTTCGTTGTCGAGCGAGATTTAGCCAGTGCACGCGCGGGTTATCGTGCTATGACACGTACAAGCCAGTACATCCGTCATAGTCTGCAGGAACATGTCTCGGTGTGGATCGCGCAACGCCAGGGTCGAGCGAAAGATGGCTTTGATCGCACTGATCCAGCGTTATTAAAAATGTTGTTATTGGCCCATCGCAAGCAACCTGACCCTATGGCAAGTCTGCTCAACAACGGTGCCCTAGTGCCAGTATCTTTGTCTTACGAAATCGATCCCTGTGGTCCGGCAAAGGCGCGTGAATTGGCTGCGATTGATCGCAATGGTCACTACGCCAAGGGCGAACAAGAAGATCTACACAGTATGATTCAAGGCCTCGTGGGTGAAAAAGGCCGGGTGCACGTACACTTCAATGCGCCGATTGGTGATGATTGCAATAATGTTGAGGACCTCGCTAAGCGTTTAGATCAGGCTATCGTCGGAGGTATTCGAGTATTTTCCACCAACCGCTATGCCGATTCGGTATTGGTGGGTCAGGCCTCGGAGCACTCGGTGGGTTCAAAAGCGATGAACATACTGCAGTCCCAGTTAAGCGACTGCGCTGATTTCGAGCGACCATTTCTGTTACAGCAATACGCTAACATCTGCGTTAATCGGCGCGAACTAGGTCTTGATGGTTAATCGCTGACGCGCTCAGGGCGCGCTGCCTTCGGCTATAGATAGGTTAACGGCGGTTCGTCCAATAGGGCGAGTTGCTCACGTAATTCCAAAACATGCTTAGACCAATAATTAACGCTGTCGAAAGTTGGAAACGCGGGCGGAAAGGCAGGGTCGTTCCAGCGCCGCGCGATCCAGGCCGCGTGATGCATGATGCGCAGTGTGCGTAGTGGCTCGATCAAGTTCAGCGTATTTACGGCGAACGGATAAAAGTCGTTATAGGCATCCAGAATTGTTGCCAGTTGTGCAGTTTGGTCGTGGCGCTCGCCACTCAGGAGCATCCACAGATCTTGAATTGGTGGCCCCATCATGCAGTCGTCAAAGTCGACGAAATGCGGGATCTCATCGCGCCACAAAATATTACCCATGTGACAGTCGCCATGGATACGAATATTTGGCGCGTCAGCCATCAGCGGATCAATGCGCTGCAGCAGGTGTTCGCTCACGGACGCATAAGCTGATTCCATCTCAGCGGGTAAAAAGTTGTTAGTAAGCAGAAAGTCGCGGCTAGCATGGCCGAAACGCTGTACGTTTATTTGCGGTCGGTGTTGAAATGGCTGTTGCGCACCGACGGCGTGCATCCGCGCGATCGTCCGACTGAGGACTTCAAGGTCATCGAGGTTCTCCAGGTTGGGAGGGTGCCCACCCTGCCGTGGGAACACTGCAAAGCGGAATTCCAAGTGCTCGAACACCGTCTGGGGCTGAGTAGCTCTTGCCCCTATGGCCATAGGGTTTACAACCGACAATTCGGCATCTGCTAACTGCTGTGTGAAGTCGTGCTCCTCGGCAATGGCCGCATCCGTCCAGCGCTGGGGTCTATAGAATTTAGCAATAACAAAGCCCTGATCTTCCAACCCTGCCTGATATACCCGGTTTTCATAGCTGTTGAGTGCCAGCAGGCTGCCATTAGGTTGCAGGCCGATACTTTCTAGAGCATCGAGAATGGCGTCTGGCGTAAGGCTTTCGTATGGTGGCGGTGCTGATTGCTGCATAACCGCACTGTAGCAGCATCTAACATATGGGTCAGATCTGCTGTCAGGCCCGCGTTGCGCACCAGATGTCGACTCGTGCCGCGCCGGCACGCCTTAGGGTGCCGGCGAGTACCGCCACCGTGGCACCCGTAGTGAGCACATCGTCGATAATGGCAACATGCCGGAGATCTAGAACCCTAGGCGCGACCTTGGACTTTAGCGTAAAGGTGTTTGTGGCCAAGCGCAGACGTTGCTGCCGTGTCAGCGAGCGTTGGGATGGTCCGCTTTTGCGGGTCAATAAATCGTTGGCTACAGCAACCTTAAGCTGTTGCTGTAAGGGGCGCGCTAACCAGTCAGATGGGTTGTAGCCGCGCCGCAATTGGGTCCAAGGTGCGATGGGCACCGGAATAAGCAGATCTGGCAGGGCGTTTGTATTGGGGTAGCGCTGGTGAACTGCAGCGAGCAAAAAGCTCGCTAACGCCGAAGCCTCGCGCTCGCCGCGATGGAATTTTAGTTGATGAACCAAATAGGCACCGCAGTGTTGGTGCAGTACCGGCGCCAAGGCCATATCCACAAGTGGTGCTGTAATGCAGCGTCCGCAGATGCGCTGGCCGTCAGGCAATGGCCGCGCACAGTGCTGGCAGGAATTAGGATTCAGCGCCACGGCAGTTCTGCAATAAGGACATATATGACTATTTAGAGCCAATGGGTCGTGCCATCGATAGGGGGTTAGTGGCAATTGGCACAGCACGCAGATGTCGCCAACGACACAGTCAGTTGCGAAACGAGCAGCCCGCTTAACATCACTTATACGCATGGGAGTTGTGTTGGCTCGGATTCTATGCTGGTTAGGCGCTGCTAGGGTAAATGAGCGCGAACCCCATGCTATGGGGCCATGGCTGAAAATTAGGTACGCCTTACCCATTTGTACAGCCGAAACATCCACCACAATTAGACATGGTTAATCTGGCACGCATAAAATTAGAACAACTCTTGAGCTATGGTTAGAATTTCCCGCTCAAGGGAGTAAAGACGTTGATCGCGATAGGGCGGTTTAAGCGAAAAAGGAAAATCTGTGGAATACCAAGTACAGCAACAGGACATTGAGTTCTTGCTGGATGATGTTTTTGACGTACAAAGCGCCTGGAGCGAAATCGAAGCCTTTGCCGATTTGTCACCGGACGTGGTCAAAGCAATTGTCGCCGAGGGCGGGCGTGTTGCTGCTGAGGTAATGGCGCCATTAAATCAGTCCGGCGATGCAGAGGGCTGTCAGTGGCAGGA
>NZEI01000007.1 GCA_002690405.1 Gammaproteobacteria bacterium | reverse complement strand
CACCACCAAGGGGCGCTCCCCACTGTCTTGAAAGCCGGCTATACGGGCCCGAAAATCACCTCGACTTGTGGCGATGCGCACCACTCCATCNGCATCANTATCAGCAAAGTCCCTNAGCTGNGCCGCAGCCTTGGTATGCGCNTAGCTCNGATCCAANGANATTTGNGCGCCACCCCANAGGATCGNNACACCAAGCACAGCCAACCCAAGTANGCCCGCGAAAAANTAGCCNAGAAACTTCATAAGCCTTATCCCTTNNGTGCNGCCCGTTNTTGAACNGCCCTANATNGGGTTAGCGCGTAAATGCGCNANCATGTCGNTTACCATTTGNGGAATGATCGGATCGGGCAAATTGTGGCCCATATTTNCATAGACCTTAAATTGCGCNTCNTTAATNGTCTGNGCAGTATGTTCNCCATGTTCCACNCTCAGNAGCTGATCATCCGCTCCNTGNAGGACCAGAGTCGGCGCNGANATTTNCGCAACCCGCGCTGTTCGGTCNCCNGCACTTAANATCGCCGTGACCTGNTTTGGNANCGCACTTGGATANAANCCCAGTTTTTGCAAGTCAGCNGCCTGCNCTTCGGAACTNTCATTCATTTCCGAGATACCNTCCTGTTGCGCTCTTCCNGGCTGGGGCAGNTGCGGCGCCCAGGTNGTCGACATAATNGANACTAACGANTGGGTNCGCTGCGGAAAGTCGTAAGCNACTATTTGNCCGATCATNCCGCCCATCGANGCACCAATAACATGGGCGCGCTCAATCCCCAAAGCATCCAGCACCGCNACCGCATCNACCGCCATATCGGANAGCGCNTAGGGNGATTTGACCCNCAGGCCAATNCGNTATTTNAGNAATTGCCANGCAAGCCANAGCNGGCCTTTTTTCTCAATCTTCGACGATTCACCAACATCCCGATTGTCCAACAGCACCACTCGGTACCCGCCCTCTACCAGACCGGCAATCAACTGCGAATTCCAAACGCGATGAGAGGCGGATAATCCCATGATGATCAGAATTGGCTCGGCCTCGGGATCGCCGACAACACGGTAGGCGATGTCCACGTCGCCATTGCTGGCTTTCGACATCGATGCAGAGGCATCGTAGCTCGCGAACGCAGGAGTGGTTAAGCCCAGTAGGCATAGGGCAAGGAAGGTAGCGCATCGACGAAAAAAGAAGCTCAGCAATGAATCACGCATGGCAGGCACGGCCCGATAAANAGTTGACCCAAAGATTTCATCTAATGGCAATTGATTGCAAGTGCAGATCGTTCGACGTCTGTTAACGCTCTGCTACTTGGGCGTTTGGCAGACCAGTTCTTGCGCCCGCCCAAACGCTGTTGGCGTCGCCATATTGCAGGCGCCTATGCATAGATGCTGCCATGCGCCAAAACATCACAGCACTTAACAACGAGATGCCACTGACGCATACCAAGGGCCAGGCCTCNAGGGCCAAACTGCGCCAAATCGGCATCCCCAAGACCGCAGCATCGGCAACAGGAATCGCCACGGTCAGCACCGCGCAAGCCCACAGCAGATCCCTGGCGCCAACCCCAACAGGTCGAACAAAACACCAGCCNATCGCGGCAAAAAACACCCCATAGTAAGTCCACTCGATTACATCGCCGCGATACTCCAAATCCATCAGTNTGCGACTGGCTAAAAAAGCAGCGGACACCGCGGCCATACAACCGATNCATACACCGCTGTTTAGCCGAGCAAAAAACACGCTAGATGCCGGCTGCCGCAGCTGGCGCCTTTTACGCCGGGTCTCGATCCACAGCAGATTCCCAGAGTAAAAAAGAAACGCGCCACCCATACCAAGCACGAAGTAAATCCATTTAACCAAGTAGCCGCCGAAGCTGACGTAATGAAGGGCAATCAGACCGTTGTAAATGGTTGCACCAATGCCGGAGGTATTAGGATGACTTACAGCAANAACTTCGCCAGTGCTGCCATTTAGGGTTACTCCNACATTACTTAACAACGTTTCGGTATTGGAATTGCCAAAAATTTGCACCGTTGCCTGCCGGTCACCAAAATTCGTAAATCGCAACTGAGTCGCAGCGAAACCAGGGGCCTCACGTTCTGCGATCGCTAACAATTTTTCTACCGGCAGCATTGGCGCAGATTCACCTATCGGTTCCAGCGGCTGTACCACGCCAAGCTCAGGACCAATCAATTCGAGCAAATCGTCGTCATAGACCAGCAATTGGAAGGGTGCGATGGTGAAAATGCCAATGCAAAGAACAACGCTACTCCAAGCGAACATCATGTGCCATGGAAACGAGATCACACCCACCGCATTGTGGGCATCTAACCAAAAGCGCTTTTTGTTTTTGCCTTGCCGAACATTGAACAGGTCCGCGAGCAGGTTTGGCAGGAAAATTATTAAGCCTGTCACCAGTGCCAAACCATAAATCAGGGACACTATGCCCAAAATATAAACACCAAATCCTGTCGGCAAACCTGCGGTGTAATGCAGCCGGTAAATAAACCCCGCTAGTTGCGCATTGCTCTCGGCAGTGTTTAAAGATCCAGATTCGGTTAAACGAAATTCATGGCGCTCAAAGCTGCCGTCTGGCTGCCGTTCAAACCAACGCACAACATGTTCAGGGTGATCCGTTTCAGCAGGATAAAGCCGCAGATTACTCGTCATATTCGGCTGCTTCGTTACCGCTAGATCCAATAGCTGTTGCGCTTCGCCAATATTTTGCTGTTCGCTGACTGCCACCTTATGGTAGCTGTCCCAAATCTCCAACTCATGGAAGAAGACGGTCAACGCACCAGCGTAGAACGCTATAAACAGTGCCATACCAGTCCCTAGCCCAGCCCAGGTGTGGACCCCGAGAAAAACTTTCATTGTGCTTTTTTTCATACCAGCGTCAGTCCTGTCCACCTAAGCGTTGCGATTAGCCCGAAACCTACAGCAGCGATAGCGACCAAACCGATAACAGTTTGTCGCAAATCAGAAATCAGGTAGCTGCAGCAGGTCAGCGTCATCCATACGGGAAAGACCAAAAGCAAGACAGGGAGGATGGCGTTGGTGCTTTGGGGAATCAGCGCCAACNCAACGCCTACAAGAGCAAATGTCGCAGGAATAGAAAGCAGTACAGCTATCAGCGACCTAACCAGCATGACGTTTGTCGCCGATGTTGACCCACTTCAGCAGTCCTACCCAAGGCAAAGCTGTGCATAGCAGCATGTAGAAACTTAGCAGCGTATAAAATCCAGGCCAAAAACCTCCAAGAGATTTGCCCCAATAGAAAGATGCCCCAAGACTCGCCATGGCAATAGTGAACAGCAGCCGGCGCCGTCGAGCCTGTGCGTACCGCACCGAAAAAAAAGTGGTCAGGGCTGCAAGACTCGCAAGCGCTAAACTTAAAAAGATGGCCAACTGGTTCCTTGAAGGCGTTATGACATCTGCGCAAGGATAACAATTTTAGATGATAATGAGAATGCTTCTCATTTTTATATATACGGCCACGTACTCAGCGCAACTTATCTAATCCGCCAGAAACAATTTCTAGGTCGCAGACCATCTCAAATAACGCGTTACCGCGCTCCAGATATTTGCTCTCAAAGCCGGTGATTGGCGACTCCGCCGCCAATTCCTGCATCGTGGCGGTAAAACCGGCAACGCCCAAGGCATGCGCGAACTCCTCGACATAAAGCTTCCAGTTGGCGCGCACGGTCAATATACCGCCCAGCCCTAGCAGAGCAGGAAGAGCCGGGGACGCATACCAGCGCTTACGGATTTGTGATGCCTTCGGGTATGGATTCGGATAGAGCAAATAGTGCCGAGCTGGTCGCCAGCCAGCATCAACAGCCAACCGCCAAAAGTCGTTTACATCTGCCCGGAGCATCACGTAGTCACCCTGTTTGCCCCTTCGATGACGCGCCAGTCGGTGCGCTGACTTGTCTACTCCCAACACCAGCGAACTAGGGAAAGCATTAGCCAGATGGCGCGTGCTGTCACCGGTGCCACAGCAGGAGTCGATAATTAACGGCCGTGTTGAACCCTCTACCCGATCGCGAATAGCGTCGAATGCAGCCCGAGAGTGGGCAGCAATTGGGCGTTGCCAGGGCGTATGCAGATGGGTGGCAACAATGTCAGAAAGATCCTCACGCGGAGCCTGTTGTGGTGGTTTATAACGCCTCATTATGCTCGATCAAAAACGATCAACGCCTAGCCACATGACCGACGCGCCATGCCGCTAGAAAAAATACTGCAGATATGACCACGACTGTCCACGCAACCGTGGACCCATGAAATACCCCCAGCACCGCATATGTCCCTAAACACCACAACGCTACCTGACCCGCAATGTTGCTCCAGATTATAGGACTTAAGCGTCNAGCCAATAGGGCCACAACAACTGCCCATACGATTAACGTTAGGTTTGCTGGCAGCTTGGNGATGGCAATCCCCAACCCATTGGTTTGTTCTGGCGCCCAAGTGTCGCCACCAAAGAGCCGCATCAACCACATATTCAGTCGATGAATGCCAGGGTCCATGGTCCAGAATAATGTCATTAACACATAGTCTTTGTGCCGGCCCAGATCTCGTTTACGGGCAAAATAGCCCGCCAATAGCCCATTCACGACCACACCAACACCCATAGTCATGGTGTAGATCCCGGCACCCGCATTGGGGCTATCAAATCCATCAGCAAAGTCATTTATCAGAGGCCAGATCCAACCGCCAATAACGCCAACGCCCACAACGCCTGTGGCGAGGCTCAACCAACCCAAACGTCGGTGCAACCCGCGGCGCCCAGGGACCTGGCCCGACCATAATTGCACGCCGACAAGGACTGCCCATAAAACCGCCAGGGGGATATGCAAAAGCAGATATTGGTCAACCATAGAGTGTGGTGCCTGTTGATTAACCGACCACACCTGACCCGTTTTAGCGAGCATGAAAAGCGANGGNAGGAANCCNCCGNCAGCNCCGAAAATNANCAGCATCGCAGCTGCACGTTTGTAGACGTAATTTTGCCGTTCACCGAGCGCNCCAGNGACNTTNGCCGGNNGCGATTNCACCNGNTGGNTTTGCCAAAGATGNAGGCTCATNATCAAGCAGAGTGCACAAAATATTCCTGCCAACAGCAGCGGTAGTANCTCAACCCAAAACGCATGAGCAGTTATCATGGTCTCNCCCTTTGTTCTCGCCTACCGTGACATGATCTGTGTNCTAAAAAACAACACATTAACCATACAGCGTCCTGTTGTTTTCGTCCNTCTCACATTATAGCGATTCCNATAAGCTACTGTTCCGACACTTTGCATATGGCCTTTCTTTTAGCCTGTGTATAAGCTTCGCAAAAATTTATAGTGCCCTGCCTAGGCACACGCCTTGTCATTACATCGGAGAAAGACATTGAGTATCAGTCGTTTGNTAGCGTTGCTACTTTTCGCCACCATAACCGCCGCCTGCGGCGAGCCTAACTCCAATACTACAAAGGACACCGGGTTAGCAGAGTCAGCGGCAGACGATCTNGCGGTCAGCGATGCGGAACTTGAGGGCAACCCCTTCCGCGCGACTTGGCAAACGCCTTTCGGGGTACCGCCTTTTGCGGAAATCGAAACCGCTGATTATTTGCCCGCGGTAAAGAAAGCGCTTCAGGAACTGCGCGCGGACATCGATGTGATAGTCAACAACACAGAGCCACCGACTTTCGATAACACCATCATGGCACTGGAAGTATCGGGCGACTCGCTAAACAAGGTGGCCTATACGTTTAGCAATATTACCGGCACGGATACCAATGACGAATTACGTGCCTTACAGACCCAAATCTATCCAATGCTGACTCGCGAGACTGACGCCATTACCCTAAATGATGTGCTTTACCAGCGAGTAAAGGCGGTCTTTGATGCGCGGGATTCCCTCAACTTAGGCGAGCAAGAAGCACGGCTTTTAGAACTCACCCATCGGGGTTTCCTACGCGCCGGCGCGGCTTTTGCGCCAGAGGTGAAAACCCAGATTGCTGCCATCAATGAAGAAATTTCCAAGTTGACCACGCAGTTTGCACAGAACCTACTGCTGGAAACCAAGGCCTTCAAACTAGTGTTAAAAACTGAAGAAGAAACCGCTGGCTTGAGTAGTGATTTTAAAGCCGCGATTTACGATGAGGAGCAAAAGGCTTGGATCGTTGGATTAAATCGCTCGGCTTATGAAAGCTTTATGGTGCAATCTACGAACAGAGCGTTACGCGAAGATCTGTTTAACGGTTATCGACTGCGTGCCGCCAAAGGCGAACGAGATAACGGACCAATCGCCATTAAAATAGCTCAGCTTCGCGCCGAGCGCGCCACGTTAATGGGCTACGAATCCCACGCGCATTACGTCCTTGAATACAACATGGCAAAGACCCCCGCGGGTGCCGAGGATTTCTTGCTCCGGGTTTGGCGCCCAGGTCTAGCCCAGGCGAAAAGAGAACGCGCGGATATGCAGGATCTAATGGGCGAAACAACATTTGCCGCATGGGATTGGTGGCATCTCGCGGAAAAATTACGTTTAGCGCGTTACGACCTAGACGAAAACACGACTAAGCCTTATTTCAAGCTCGAAAACGTTCAGCGAGGCGCTTTTGCCATGGCTACCAAGTTATTCGGCTTGTCGTTTGAACAGACTGATGTCGAGGGCTGGAACCCGGTCGTTGTTTCATTCGATGTGAAAGATCGGGCGGGCGAGCACCTCGGACTATTTATGACCGATATGTATGCGCGCGATTCCAAGCGCGGCGGCGCCTGGATGAGCAGCTACCGCGGCACCTCGAATATCAACGGCGAGCGGATTCGCCCCTTGATCACAAATAATATGAATTTACCTATGCCACCTGCAGGCGAACCAACCTTAATGCGCTTTTCTGATGTGGAAACGCTGTTCCACGAATTTGGCCACGGGCTGCATGGATTAATGACACAAATAGACTACCCAACATTTTCGGGCGTTGACGGACCAAGGGATTACACGGAATTCCCTGCCCAAATTCTCGAGCATTGGGTAAGCCAACCAGAAATGCTTGAAATGTATGCAACGCACTACGAAACCGGTGAAGTCATTCCTGCTGAACTGGTAGAAAAGATTCGTCAGGCTGCAAATCACAATCAAGGCTTCTATACAACAGAGTACGTTGCTGCATCGCTACTGGACCTTGCATGGCATTCACTGACGCCTGCCGCAGCAGCCAAAATTACCGATGCTCGTGCCTTCGAACAACAAGTGCTCGAAGGCTACGGACTGATACCAGAGATTGAGCCGCGGTACCGCTCACAATACTTCAGTCATATTTTTGCCGGCGGGTATTCCGCAGGTTACTACGCCTACCTGTGGTCAGAGATTCTCGATGCCGACGGCTTTGACGCGTTCAAGCAGGCAGAAGACATTTGGGATCCAGAGCTGGCTGCGCGGCTGCAAAAGTGGGTATACGAGGCCGGCGGCCTGAAACCTGCTGACGAGCTATATCGGAATTTCCGCGGTCAAGATCCAAGCATCGAACCACTACTTGAGGGGCGCGGCTTTAAAGCAGAATAGCTATCACAGGTTTAGCGCTGCACTGGTGCCCCACCACAGACCACTCAGCCCGATAAGGGCTGAGCCTGGTCGAACAATCCATTTTTGATACCGCACATCCTGCCCCGGCTTTTTAAAGCACAGGTGTACAACGACTGCTGCTAACACAACAATGCTCAGCTGGCCGACCTCCACCCCAATATTGAAACCAATCAACGCGTTCCAAAACAATCCTGGCGGCAAATCCAAGGCACTAAAAAAACTCGCGAAACCCAGCCCGTGAATTAAGCCAAAGACAAAAACCACAGCAGGCCGCCACTTAACGACATCCTTAAACAACAGATTCTCTGCGGCAACAAAGGCGATGGTAAAGGCGATAACCGGCTCCACCAAACTGCTAGGCAAATTAACGAAGCCGGTTGCGGCAAGGGCCAGAGTAATCGTATGCGCTAAGGTAAAGGCGGAGATTTGCCAGATAAGACTGGCGGCGCGCCGTGCGGCCAAAAATATCGCCAGCACAAACAGAATATGATCCAAGCCACCGGGTAGGATATGCCCGATACCAATCATAACGAATCGGCCTAAGGTATCGAGAACACCCTGACTCTCAAGGGCAGCAACTCGGAATGTGGATTGCTGATTGAGCGCCCCGTCAGCACTATTAAGCTGTGCCAGCATGGCACAGAGCTGCGGATCCATAGCGTCGCGACTGGGATCACATAAATCATCTTCCGGATGGGCGACGGCAAAGGCGCTGCACAAGAGTGCGCACACAATCGCCAGCGCGCGCATTTTTCGCCACCCACGGCGACATCCAACGCAAGGAACAGAACCACTCACGCCCACATCAACCGCAGAAAAAGCCCTCCCCGCACCATCAAGCTGCATGCTGGCCAGTGAGAAACCCGTCGACTAACCGATAGAGCTGATGGCGATTATTTTCCAGTAGCAGCGAATGAGTTCCCTGACCGATCACCGACAATTGTTTCACTGTCGCCGCGGTCAAACGCGAAAACAACTGCTGCCCTTGNGCTGGCGTGGTTTCTAGATCAAGTTCGCCAACAACGATCTGCACCGGCACCGAAATCCGACTTGGGTCGTACCAATCTTCACCNCTCTCACGACAGTGCACATAATCTTGCATGACACCGGTAGGCGCGCGCAGCAACCCCGTCTGCGCCGCTGTTGGATCGCAGGAAACGGTATGCTGACACCAACTTCTACGATCGTTTTCACTAACAATGCGCTCGATTTCATGTTGCTGCAGTCCAGTAGACCAACGCCGCATCATCGATTCGGCATCAACCGTGCGATAGGCACCAAGCTTTTCCTGCGGCGCTCCAGTGGGCGCCAAGCCCTCTATCCATAGCGCGCCACTTAGCACCAGATTAGCAACTTTATCCGGATGTTGAGCCGTATACCCCCCGCATATCGCCGTACCCCAGCTGTAGCCAATAAGATCAAGTGCCGCGATCTGACGCTGCTCGAGGATAAACGCAACGGCATGATCTACTTCCCGGATCGCATGAGCAGTATCTACGATTGGTGGATTTTCCTCTGCAGGCTGATCCATTACGACGGGCCGGTCAGACAACCCATAGCCCAGAAGATCCAAACACCAAACATCGAATCCCTGGGCCGCAAGATGATCCATCCACGACTGCCCAGATATTTGGTAATCGAAGGTATAGGTGGAACCATAGGTCGCGCCATGCACGAACAAAACGGTGCTGCGACACCGACCCTGCTCAGTTTCCGAAAGGTGCTTATTTCGCAACAAAACCTTGTAGCCGTCTGCAGCACTCNCTATCCGATAATCCTGCTTTATCATCCTTGGACTCCCTAATCTCCTCGCCCGTAAATTAGCCGCCTGAAGCCCTCATCAACTGAAACAGATCCGCATAATCCGCCAGCGTATGNGTATCGTCTGNCTGCCCAGTTCGGGCGAGAATCAATTCATCNGCNACCCCTTCATATTCACGAATACGCTGAGCACATTGTTCAACATTGCCNGTGATGGTCATAGTGTCCACTACCGCCTCAGGCACTAGGTCGATGGCCTCTGCTAATCTGCCAGCGGGCACCAGTTGAGTGGCTTGATCTGCAAACTCAGCAAAGCCCAATTGCCTAAGCTGGGAATCGTAATAAGGGTGGGGTATCGGGTGATAGAGTTTGCAGATGGCTCGTTTACTCGCCTGTCGTGCCGCGTGCGCATCTTGGTTAATGCTAATTGTAGCGGCAGTTGGAAATACCAGAGCATCTGGATCTCGGCCTGCTTGTTCCGCACCCTGCCGCGCATTCGGACGCACAATGTCACGGACGAATTCAACCGACGACATAATACCGATACCTACCCCNTCNGCGACCTCGCCCGCGAGCCTAACCATATTTGGACCCGANGCCGCCATNAAGACCGGCGGCGTNGGCACAGTCGGGTTCCAGGTAGCGCGCCAGCGGATGCGNTGCACATCGCCCTGATAGCGCACCCGCTCTGCCGCACGCCCCGCAACAACCTGGCGCACGATCTGCATAAAGTCGCGCATTTTCGCCTTGGCCTTGGTCGAATCNATCCCCATATAAAGATCGTTAAAATGCAGATTNCCGGTACCAACACCCAGAACGAAACGCCCACCGCTGATCTCGTTTAGATCNCTAGCCTCAAGCCCTGTCATCCACGGCTCCCGAGCAAAGGCATTGACAATATAGGTCCCCACCTTGGCTCTGTGTGTGGCGTTAATGACCGCCGCTGCAGTTATCGTGGCACTGCGTCCGGCATCCACGGTATAGAGACTATGAATTCCCGACCGCTCTGCTTCCTGAGCAATGGTCGTAATGGTGTTAATCGAATCTTCAAAACCCAACATCATGCCGATTTTCATGAGTGCCCTCCTAGAATATTTACCCTCTGCGCTGACAGTAAAAGCCAATTCATGCTCCGGTGCCACTATTAAACCCACTAGGGTTTGGGGGAACTTTTTGCAAAACCTCGAGCAACATGTGCAAGCCCGCCATGGCTAACTCGAAAAGTAAATTCCATTTGGCTAGACTCAGGCGCCGACACGGTAACCGAGGCCCGAACCAATGATGCGACTCAGACAAATAGCGTTAGTAACAGCAGAACTAAGGGACGCAGAGCAAAAAATCTGTGAGCAGCTCGGTTTAGAGGTGTGCTATCGAGACCCGGGGCTTTCCCATTTCGGCCTGCGCCACGGCCTATACGCGATTGGTGATCAATTGCTTGAAGTCGTCGCGCCTAAACAGGCCGGCACCACAGCAGGACGCTTTCTTGACCGCCGCGGCGGCGCGGGCGGCTACATGGTGCTGCTGCAAACTGACAACCTCGAACAACACAAAGAACGAGTTGAAGACGCTGGCATTCGCATCGTGCACGACGGTCAGGTTAATGAGCGCGGCACCTCCATACATGGCATTCATCTGCATCCGAAAGACGTCGGTGGCGCTATTTTGTCCCTAGATCAGGCCGACCCACCGGCAAGCTGGCTGTGGGCCGGACATGACTGGCAGTACCATTCCCTCGGCGACATCGTGACCAAAGTCGTAGCCA
>NZEI01000051.1:6784-19159 GCA_002690405.1 Gammaproteobacteria bacterium | reverse complement strand
CCTTCCGGCAAGCAACAGCGTCGTGGCGCCGACCGACATCGGGAAGGTCATGGCGTTGCCAAGACCGTAGGCAAAGAAGATCTTTGCCGCCGAATAGACAAGGTCATCCTCGCGAATCCCCAGCACCTTGCTGCCATAGGTATCTGCGGTGGCACGAAGGCTGCCATGAACGTGAGTGACGCCCTTTGGCTGGCCGGTGGACCCGGATGAATAGAGCCAGAAGGCAACCTCGTCCGGCAGAACGTCAACCGTCTGCGCTGGTGCGTGGCCCTTGATGAATGTCTCGAAAGTGATGCTGCCCTCGGGAGCATCGCCGCCAATCACGACAACGGTGCGCAGGTAGGGGTTGTCGGCAAGAATGTCGGCAACAACGGGATAGAGCGGCGCCGAGACGAACAGCGCCGTCGCGCGGCTGTCACGCAGGATGCTGTCATAGATCGACGCCGACAGCAGCGTGTTCACCGGCACAGCAACGACGCCGGCTTTCAGCGCGCCCCAGAAAAGCTGCGGATATTCGATGGTGTCGAGACACAGCATCGCCGCCCGCGACTCGCGCCGGATGCCGGCGGCCGCGAAAGCCCCGGCTATGCGCGACGACGCCTCGGAAAGTTCGCCGTAGGTCTGGCTTCTCCTTGCGCCATCGACTTCGCGGAAGGCCAATTTCCCGGCCCGGCCCACCGCGATATGCGAGTCGACAAAATAGGTGGCCGCATTGCCATGCGCGGATTCTGCTGCGCTCATTGTTTCCTCCTCCCTTCATGTCCGCCGGACCGTCTCGCGGGTCCGTCGCCGGACTCATCTTCCGGTAAATTCGATGGCACCATCCGGTAAAAAATATAGTATGTGCGCCGCGCCGCCGGAGACTGTCGGGTGATGATCGCTCGCCGGCGGATAGACATACCAGGCATCGCGGCCACCATCGAAGGCAGGCGCACCTTCAAGCGGGAACATCACGCCAATCTCGCCCGAGACGTGAATGTGATGCGGTCCGCGAATGTCAGCCATATGAACGACATCAACGCTGAAATGTCCGGCTTCCCGACCCGGTTTGACAGGCCGGCCGAATTTGATGCCGCCGACCTCACGCGCGAGAAGCCATCCCTCGCTTTCGCCGGCATGGATCAACCTGCCTAGCGAGTCGTGCATCTCGGAACCGTAGCCGAAGGCATCATTGAGGTCGGCCGCCAGCGCCGCATCTAGATCGCGGTCACCGACAAAGAACGCCACCTGCTGAACAAGCTGGCCGAATTCCGTGCGCGCATCCATCCCGTGTCACCCCCTTCCGAGCTTCTCGTTCTCCAGTTTCACACGCCGAGATAGCGTGAGGTCAATTGCGGGTCGGCGCGAAGCGCGGCGCTGTCGCCCTGCCAGACCACCCGGCCCTTTTCGAGAATGCAGTGATGATCGGCCAGGCGTGCCAGTGCGCCGATGTTCTTGTCGATGACCAGGATCGACTGTCCTGCCGCCTTCAGCATGGCGAGGCAGTCCCATATCTGCTGGCGTATGATGGGCGCCAGCCCTTCGGTCGCCTCGTCAAGGATCAGCAACCTCGGATTCGTCATAAGGGCGCGGCCGATGGCCAGCATCTGCTGCTCACCGCCCGACAGGTTGTTGCCGGCATGGCCAAGCCGTTCGCGAAGCCTGGGAAACAGGTCGAGGACCGTGTCCATTGTCCACAAGGTCTCGCCATCGCGCGCCGGCCGGTGAAATGTGCTGAGATTTTCGACCACGGTGAGGTTGGAAAAGATCTGCCTGCCTTCGGGAACAAGCCCGATACCGGCGCGCGCCAGCTCGAAGGACTCGCGCCCGGGCGTGGCATCGCCGAAGCGGTCAATGGAGCCGCCGCGCAGCGGCAGCTGGCCCATGATGGTGCGCACTGTGGTGGTTTTCCCCATGCCGTTGCGCCCCATCAATGACACGCAGGCACCGGCCTCGATCGCGAAGGACACGCCGAACAGCACCTGCGCGCTGCCATACCCGGCCTCCACCTCATGCAACCTAAGCATGGTCGTCGCTCCCGAGATAGGCCTCGCGAACCGCTTTGTCAGCGCTGATGACATCCGGCGCGCCGGAGGCAATGATTTCGCCCTCGACAAGCACGGTAACCCGGTCGGCAAGCCGGAACACCGCATCCATGTCATGCTCGATCAGCAGAATGCCCGCGCGTGACCGCAGGCCGTCGATGATCTCGATCATATGCTGTGTTTCTTCGGAACCGGCACCGGCCATCGGCTCGTCGAGAAGCAGCAGGGCAGGCTCCGCTGCAAGCGCCAGCGCCAGTTCCAGAAGGCGGCGCTCACCATGCGCCAGATCGGCGACAGGCGTTGTCGCCCGGTAGCCGAGGCCAACCCTGTCAAGCATCACGCCCGCGCCTTCGATCAGTGCCTGATCATCGAAGGCGGGCCTGAAAAACCGGAAGGACTCGCCGCGCCGCGCCTGCTCGGCAAGGATGGCGTTCTGGAGGACCGTGAAATCCATCAGCACATTGCTGATCTGGAAGGAGCGGCCAATGCCACGCGCAACCCTTTGTGGCACGTTGAGGCCGTTCATCACCTCACCGCGGAGTTTGACAACGCCGGCGTCGGACGTTTCCGATCCGTAGATCTGGCGGATCAGTGTCGTTTTGCCGGCACCGTTCGGGCCGATCAGCGCGTGAATTTCTCCATGTGCGACATCAAGTGAAACATCGCAGGTCGCGCGAAGCGCTCCGAAGGATTTTTCCAGCCCCTCGATCTGCAGGACCGTCTCGCTCATCGCCGCCGCCCTGTCATCTGATGAACAAGACCCATAAGACCACCGCGCGCGAACAGCACGACGGCGATCAGGATCGGCCCGAAGACGATCATCCAGTTCTCGGCATAGCTGGGCGCCACGACATGCATGACTTCAGGCAGGATTTCCTCCAGCAGGAGGAACACCACGGCCCCAAGAAGCGGGCCTGACAGCGTCCCAAGCCCACCAAGGATGATGATGATCATTAACTCGCCGGAACGGGTCCAGTGCATGATGTCTGGTGATACGTATTCCTGCCAGCTGGCGAACAGCGCGCCGGCCAGCCCGCAGATCATCGCCGAGATTACATAGCCCGTGATCTTGAAAGGCAGCGGCGCGAGGCCCATTGCCTCGACCCGGCTCTCATTGCTGCGGATGGCCTGCAACACGACGCCGAAGCGCGAGCGAACGATGAACATCAGAAGCACGCTGCTGANCGCNAGCGCGGCCCAGATCAGNTAATAGAGNCGAAGCGGTTCCCACAGNTCGATGATGATGAATTCGGCGCGGTCGATNCTCNTNCCGTCATCNCCNCCNAACTGTTCGAGNCTCACGAACAGGAANAACAGCATCTGGGCGAAGGCAAGCGTGATCATGATGAAATANATGCCGCTGGTGCGCAGCGNCAGGTANCCGATGACNAGTCCNAGCNCNCCACAGGCNCCAAGNGCNATGAGNATGTGNANCCAGCCNTTGAACAGGCCGTAANACTGNCTGATNCCGACACAGTAGGCGCCGACNCCNACGAAGGCNGCATGGCCNAANGANACCATCCCGCCATATCCNAGNACCAGNTTCAGNCCCATNGCCGCCANNCCGAGCAGCATGATNCGCATCGCNAGATCGTTCCAGAANGGCAGNTCGGCNATGCCGGTATAGATCGGAAACAGCGCGAACCCGNCCAGCAGCANNAACAGCGTGCGGTTGCGNTTGGCGCCGTCGAGGAANATGCGAAGCGCGTCCATGGCCTACCCCTTCGGCGGAAACAGGCCGGTTGGCTTGAAGACAAGCACCAGCGACATCAGNATGTAGACCATCATCGAGGCCAGCGCNGGNCCGGCNCCNTCGGCAGCNGCCTGCCCCATGAAGCTNCGCAGGATCACCGGCANCAGAACCCGNCCCATCGTNTCGACCATGCCGACGAGGACNGCGGCGACGAAGGCACCGCGAACCGACCCGATGCCACCGATGATGATGACGACGAGCGAGAGGATCAGCAACGGCTCTCCCATTCCGGGCTCGACCGCCGTCAGCGGACCTATCATCATGCCGGCAACGCCGGCGAAACAGGCGCCGACGGCGAAGACGAAGCGGCGAAGAAGCCGGATGTTGATCCCGAGCGCGGCCGTCATCNCCTCGTTGTTCGCCCCGGCCCTGACCATCGCCCCGACCCGCGTATGCGACACCAGCATGTGAATGCCGATGGCGCAGGCAAGCCCTACGATGATGACAACGAGGCGAAACATCGGATACGGCGCGTCGGGCAGGATGTTGACGAAGCCCGAGAGCGCCTTTGGCAGGTCGGAAAAGAGGGCAGCCGGTCCGAAGCCGATTCGGATCAGCTCGTTGAAGAAAAGGATCAGTCCGAAAGTCGCCAGAACCTGGTCCATGTGATCACGCCGGTAAAGATGGCGAATCAACAGGAATTCAAGCAGAAACCCGCTGGCGAATGTGATCGGAATGGCCAGCATGATGCCGACAAGGAAATTGCCTGTCAGCGCTGTCAGGCTGGCCGCGGCATAGGCGCCGATCATCACCTGCGCGCCATGCGCCAGAAANACGAAATCCATGATGCCGAGTATCAGCGTCAGACCGGCCGCAATCAGGAAAAGCATAACGCCCGACTGAAGGCCGTTGAACATCTGCTCGAGCAGAAGCGTGACTGTCATTGACCGGACCTGTCGACGAAAAGGAAAGAGGCTGCCGGGACCAACCCGGCAGCCCTGATGTCAGTTGCTAGAACTGGCAGTCCTTGGCATAGGCGTCACCATGGTTTTCGAACACGGTGCCAATCACCTTGGTGGTCGGCACGCCGTCCGCATCCATCACCGCCTCGCGGAGATAGATGTTCTGGATCGGGAACTGGTTGCTGTTCATCGCCAGCGACCCGCGGGTCGTGGGGATGCCACCCTTTGCGAGCACGGCGCGCATGGCGGCCGAATCCGAACTGCCGGCCTTGCCCGCCGCATAGTCGATCGCCATCATCGTGTCGTAGGCCTGCGCGGCGTAGAAGGACGGATATCCACCGAACTTGGCTTTGTAATCCGCAACGAACTTCTTGTTCATCGCGTTGTCCAGATCAGGTGACCAGGTCTGCGTCGAGACGACGCCAAGCGCCGTGTCCTTAAGGGCAGGCAGCGAGACACCATCAACCGTGAAGACCGTGTAGAGCTTACTGACACTGTCCATGCCGGCCTGATTCCACTGCTTGACGAAATTGATTCCCATGCCACCCGGCTGGAAGATGAAGGTCGCCTCGGGCTTGGCGGCGCGCAGTGTCGACAGTTCGGCCTGGAAATCGCTCTGGCCAAGCTGGGTGTAGACCTCGGCGACGACATCACCCTTGTAGTGGCGCTTGAAGCCGGACAGCATGTCCTTGCCGGCCTGGTAGTTCGGCGCCATCAGATATACCGACTTGATTCCGGCATCCTGCATGTATTTGCCCATACCCTCGGGGGTCTGGTCGTTCTGCCAGGACATCGACACGAAATTCTCATGGCAGCCGGAACCGGCGATCGGCGACGGGCCGGCGTTCGAGCTGATCAGAAGCGTGCCCGAACGCGTCACGGGCTTGTGGATGGCCATCATCAGGTTCGACCAGATGACGCCGGCCACGACATCGACCTTGTCGCTCTTCACCAGCCTGTTGGCCAGTTGCTTGGCAACGTCAGGCTTGCGCTGGTCATCGACAAAAATGACCTCGGCGTCCATGCCGCCAAGCTTGCCGCCGGTATGTTCCATGGCCAGATTGACCGCGTTCTGCATCTGTTTGCCGATGATACCGGCACCACCGGAAAGCGTGGTCATGTAGCCGACCTTGACCGTATCCGCCAATGCCGGCACCGCGGTGGCCAGCGACATGGCAATGGCTGTCGTCAGAATTCTTTTCATTGTTCCCTCCCAAGAAATCAGGCGGTCTGATGCCGCTCCAATTCATTAATCGCAAAAGGCTAACACAGGCTTTCGATCAGTCAAATCCGCCGTTGTCACGGCCGTCAGACAAATCATCGCGGGGCAGATGCCGCAATCACACAAATCCGCACTCATTCGCGCTCTTCGTAATAGCCAAGCTTCTCCTGCAGCGGCCGGTCGTGAATGCGCACAAGAAAGGCCTCTTCGTCCGCCTCATGACTGAGGCTGGCGAAGACGGGCGCGCTGAAGGTGTCCTTGGGGCCCCATTCGACTGTCTGACCGTCGATCGTCGTGCGGCCACGCCCGCGGACAACGTGAAATGCCGACGAACAGGACCGGCGCGGCGGCGTTGTCGTCATGCCGGCCGCGAGCATCATCGCGGTGAACCCCATTGTCGGCAGGACGTCCGCGCCGGTTTCCGGATTCACGTAATCCAGCTCCGGCATCGCGCCGTCACCGTGATCCGCCATCGCGCGGAGCGCGGCCTCGGTGCGATCCCACGGATAGCGCATCATCGGATAACGCCTGGCCCGATGCGCCTGGCGCGAAGGCGCAAGACCGGCGGAACGATATTCGACCTCGCTGGCGTCGGGGCGGTTGCGGCGCGCCTGAAGGTCGCCCTCGCGCGCATAGGATCCCTCAAGATAGACGAAAAGCGGCAGGTCCAGCGCATCCAGCCAGACAACAGGGTCCTGCCCCTCATGCCCGTGGTCATGCCATTCACCCCCAGGGGTCAGCACCAGGTCGCCTTCGCACATCGGCAGTTTCTCGCCGTCAACGACGGTGAAGGCACCCTCGCCCTCAACGATGATCCGGACGGCGGACGGCGTATGGACATGCGCCGGCGCCGTCTCGCCGGGAAGAAGGAGCTGCATCCCGAGATAGATGGAGGCGGTCGCCTGCATCGCCCCAGGCCCCCGGCCAGGATCACAGAGGACGAGCACCCGGCGCTCTGCCTTTTCTACAGGGGTCAGCTCGCCGGCCTCGATAAGAAGCGGCCGCACGCTGCCATAGGTCCAGTGGCCGGGTTTCGTCAGCGGCTGCGGCGCGTCATGCGGCAGCACGTTGCGCATCATCGGCCAGAGCGGCGCCACGCCGGCCTTAGAAAGCGCGTCGCGATAGGCCTCCGGCAATTCCTCCAATGTCCCAAGCTGCTGTGACATGCGTTATCTCCCTGCTATCCGACAATCACGTCAGTCGGTCTGTTGATCCGGCTCTGCGCCCAGCGCCTGCCGGTCGATCTTGCCGGTGCCGGTCTTCGGCAGCTCGGCGACGTATTCGACGAGCCGCGGATATTTGAACGGCATCAGCGCGCTTCGGACATAATCCTGAAGTTCGCGTGTCTTCGCCGCGTCACCGACACCACCCTGCCGCAACACCACGACCGCGCGCAGCGTCATCCTCTGATCGGCGAGCTGGTGGGCAAGCACCGCGCATTCCGTCACATCCTCATGCTCGTTCAGACAGCGTTCGATTTCAAGCGGCCAGACCCACTGGCCCGACACCTTCACCAGATCATCGGCGCGCCCCTGAAAGTAGAAATAGCCGTCCCGCTCGACAAAGCGATCACCCGTGTAGATCCATCCGCCCCGCATGGTTTCCGCCGTCTTGTCGGGGCGCCGCCAGTAACAGGGGGNCGAGGAATCACCGCGAACAAGCATCACGCCTTCCTCGCCCGGCGCCGCCTCGGTGCCGTCTGGGCGTTCAAGCCTGATATCATACCCCGCCACCGCCGCGCCGGCAGCGCCGATCCGGTGGTCGTCGGGCGTGTTGGAGAGGTAGATGTGGAGCATTTCGGTCGAGCCGAGCCCTTCGGTCGGGCCATGGCCGGCAATCGCCTTCCAGGATTCGTAGATATCCTTGCTCAGCGTCTCGGCCGCCGAGACTGAAAGGCGGATCGACGACAGGTCGCTGACGGCTGCCTCGGGCGCATTGCACAGCGCTGTGTACAGCGTGGGAAGGCCAAAAAAGATGGTCGGCCGCCAGGTGCTGATGGCCTCGAAAATGGCTGCTGGGTTCGGGCGACCGGGAAGCAGCACCGTCGTCCCGCCAACCGAAAAGGGGAACGTCAACGCGTTACCGAAACCATAGGCGAAGAAGATTTTCGGTATCGAAAGGCACACGTCTTCCGTCCTGACGCCAAGCACATGGTGGCCATAGGAATGCTGCGTGTAGGCCATGTCGTGATGAAGATGGACGATGCCCTTCGGCCTTCCCGTCGTTCCCGAAGAATACATCCAGAATGCCATGTCCCCGGCGCTTGTGTCGGCACAGTCGAGATCGGTCGGCAAGCCCTGAAGAAATTCTTCGGCCCTGATCTGGTCCGGTGCGTCAGCCCCGCCATTCACGATGACGATCTTCTCCACCCCGCTCGCCGCCACGATGTCGTCGGGAAAAGCACCGCGCAGGTCAGCCTCGCAGAGAACGAGTCTCGCCTCGGTGTCGGCCAGAAAATATGCCAGCGTCTCAGCATTTGTCTGGGTGTTCAGCAGGACCGGCACCAGCCCGGCGCGCACCGCGCCGAAAAAAGCGGCCGGATAGGCTGGCGTATCGTCCAGAAAGAAGGGAATGCGGTCCCCGCGGCGTAGCCCGAACCGCAGGAAGGCATTGCCCCATTGTGCCGCCGCCGCGACAAGCTGGGCATAGGTAAGGCTTCCTGCCGGCCCGGTCACCGCAAGCTTGTCCGGATTGCGCTCAAGATTGTCCCAGAGAATCGCCGAACAATTGGCATGATCCGCACGCAAAAATCCAATGGCCGCGGAGGTTTCGGTCACTTCATCCACCGGATCGGCGGTGGAGGCGAGGACAGCCGCATCATATTCAGCCATGAAACCCGGGGCCACGCGTCGGGCGCGGGCTGCATCCATCCGGCCGGACCGCGTCAGATACCCATAGGCGAAATCCAGCGGCGCCGATTTCATATGCGCGCCGAAATCGTCATACCAGCGTGCCGAGGTGTTGGCAGCGTCGATGATCTTGCGCGCTATCGGTTGCCGTGCCGACTGATATGCTTCAAGAGCTGCCGGAATCTCGTCATGCTCGCCAAGCGCGCGCACCAGGGCAATGGCGTCCTCCATGGCAAGACGCGTGCCGGATCCGATCGAAAAATGCGAGCTGTGGGCCGCATCCCCGATCAGCACGCGGTTCCCGTACACCCAGTTTTCGCACCAGAGACGCGGGAAGACGCGCCATTCGGACCGGTTGGTGATCAGCCGCGCCCCATCCAGAACCTTTTCGAACAGAACTTCACAGCGGGCGGCGCTCTGCGCTTCGGTCATGCTGTCGAACCCATGCGCCCGCCATGTATCGGGCGCACATTCGACGATGAAGGTGCTTCGGTCGGCGGCGTAGCGGTAATGATGCGCGTTCATCGGACCGTGATCGGTTTCGATGAAGGTCTGGGTCAGCATGTCGAAAGAACGGTCGGTGCCGAACCAGGCGAAGTGGTTGGTGAAATGCGTCGAGGTGATGCCAAAGGCTGTTTCATCCTGCCGGCGCACAAGCGAATTCAGGCCGTCGGCTCCCACCACCAGATCGGCATCAAGCCCGTCGGGGTCGGACACCTCCTTCCCATGCTCAATGCACACGCCAAGATCGGCGGCACGTGCCTCGAGAATCTCGAGCAGCTGGAGCCTGCCGATGGCACTGAACCCGACGCCATCAAGCGTCACCTGCCCTGCCGGCAGGTTCAGCTTCATGTTCNGCCAGGATTCCAGGTGTGGGGTGAGAAGACGGTGTGTCTCGGGGTCGTCAACAGCCAGGAAGTCCAGCGCCTGATCAGAGAAAACAACACCGAAACCGAACGTCGCGCCGCGCGCGTTCCGCTCGATCACGCGCACCTCGGCCCTAGGAAGGTGCCGGCGCGCCAGAATCGCCGTGTACAACCCGCCGGGGCCGGCGCCGATAATGTCGATCCGAGGCGCGCGCATTGCTTCGCTCACCCTTCAGGCACCTTGCCGCTTCAGTCGGAACCGCTGGATCTTGCCGGTCTCGGTCTTGGGAAGGGTGTCGGCGAACTTTATGGATCGCGGATATTTGTGCGGCGCGATGGTGGCCTTGACGTGGTCCTGAAGGGCTTTGGCAAGGCCCTCACCGGCTTCATTGCCGTCGCGCAACACAACATGAGCCTCGACAATGGCGCCACGTTCCTCATCCGGAACGCCAATCACCGCACATTCGGCAACGGCATCATGCGACAACAGCGCCGCCTCCACTTCGGGCCCGGCGATATTGTAGCCCGACGAAATGATCATATCGTCGTTGCGCGCGGCAAAGTGGAAATATCCGGCCTCGTCGCGCACGAAACTGTCGC
Source organism: Gammaproteobacteria bacterium (assembly GCA_002690405.1). Lineage (GTDB taxonomy): Bacteria > Pseudomonadota > Gammaproteobacteria > Pseudomonadales > Azotimanducaceae > UBA4421. The sequence goes on along the minus strand of NZEI01000051.1, from coordinate 8,943 downwards.
CGGTGATGTTCCATCCGTCCTTCACATATTCGCCCTGCCGCTCGCTCCTGAGGTATCGGCAACCGGTCGGGCCGCGAACGGCAAGCCGTCCGACTTCACCGGCACCAAGATCGGACCCGTCAGGGCCGATGACCTTCGCCTCATAGCCGGATACCGGCCGGCCGGTGCTGGACGGCGCGTGGTCGTCGAACCGGTTGGTGATGAAGATATGAAGCAGTTCCGTCGCCCCGATCCCGTCAAGCATAGGCTTGCCGGTCTTCGCCATCCATTCGTCATAGACCGGCGCCGGCAGTGTCTCGCCGGCAGACACCGCGGCGCGCAGCGACGAAAGGTCGGCGCCGTCCTCCATAGCCGCCAGCATCACGCGATAGGCGGTTGGCGCGGTGAAACAGACGGTCGCCCGATACTGCTCTATCATCTCGACGAGGTTGGGCGGCGTCGCGGTCTCGAGCAGGATCGCAGCGGCCCCGAAGCGAAGGGGAAAGACCGCCAGGCCGCCGAGACCGAAGGTGAAGGCAAGGGGCGGCGAGCCGATGAAGACATCATCGGGCGTGACACCGAGCACTTCGGCGGCATATCCGTCGGCGATGATCATCAGGTCTCGGTGGAAATGCATCGTGCCCTTGGGTTCTCCCGTCGACCCGGACGTAAAGCCGATCAGGGCGACATCGTCCGATGAAGTTGGCACGGCGTCCAGACCGACCGGCTTGTCCAGAGCCAGGCGATCAAGCTCGGCATCGTGGTTCGCCGTACCGTCAAACCCGACGACGGTCTTCAGCCATTTGCTCTGTTTGGCGCAGGCGGTCATTTCATCCATCAGCCGCGTGTCGCACAGGGCATGGGTGATTTCCGCCTTTTCAACATACTTCAGAAGTTCGCCGGCACGCAGCAGGGGCATGGTATTCACCACAACCGCACCGACCTTTGTCGCCGCCAGCCAGCAGGCCACCATCGCCGGATTGTTGGCTGACCGGATGAGGACACGGTTTCCGGGTTCGACCTTGAGATCATCGACAAGCGCATGCGCCAGACGGTTGGTCCAGTCGGTGAGTTCCTTGTAAGTGCGGCGGCGGCCGTTGCCGATCAGCGCCACGTGATCGCCGAAGCCCCGCGCGACCATCTCGTCGGTAAGTTCGACCGCGGCGTTCAACTGGGGGCCATAGTCGAAATTCGAGAGGTCGATGTCCGGCCATGCGTCCTGTGGCGGCAGGTTATCGCGGGCGAAACTGTCAGTATGTGCCGATCTATGCATGCCTTGGCCCCTCTTTGATATGCAACCTTCAGACGTCGATTCCGGCCTCCGCGGACAGCACGGCGGTCGCCTCGATCTCGACCAGCGCACGATCCTCGACCAGAGCGCTCACAACGACCATCGTCATCGCCGGAAAATGGTATCCCATGACCTCGCGATAGGCCGCGCCAACATCGCGCTGGTTGGCCAGATACGCCTGCTTGTCGGTGACAAACCATGTCAGGCGGGCGATATCCTCAACCCCGCCTCCCGCCGCTTCCACGACGGCCACGACATTGCGAAGCGCCTGCGTCATCTGGCCAATGAAATCGTCGGTCTCGAAGATCTTGTCCGCGGTCCAGCCGATCTGACCGCCGACGCACAGAATGCGGCCCTCGCCGACCATGCCGTTCGCGTAGCCCTTCGGCGGCGCCCATCCTTCCGGCTGCACGGAAATCACCGGCATCTCATTCACCTCCTTCGGCGTGGCAATAGTCCGACAGGACGGANCGGACCTCGGCCGTCCAGGGCAAGGACTTCATCCGATCAAGATCGGTGTGCACGATCGTCGTGCACCCGGACACCACGGCGGTCTCGTCGAGATAGGCTTCAAGCCTGAAGGTGGCGCTTGATCTGCCAAGCCGGTCGACGGAAAGCTGCCAGTCAAGCCGGTCGCCAAGACGCGCCGGCATCATGAATTCCATGTTTGCCGACACGGCGGGAACACCGCGTCTGTCGGTCCCGTGCATCTGCCGGTAAGGCCATCCTACGATATCACGAAAGAAGCGCTCGATCGCATCATTCATCATCTCGAAATACCGGGGATAGAATACGATCCCGGCCGGATCGCACTGCCGAAAGGTAATCTCCTGCGTTTGATGGAAACGTTTCATCGGTCCTGACGCAANCCTTCCCTGAAAATCCNAGC